>NZ_JOBX01000001.1:0-384163 GCF_000720645.1 Streptomyces sp. NRRL S-378 | reverse complement strand
GGGCCGGGGCCGGTGGCTCCGGGTCCGCGGCCGGGGGCGTTCTGGTCTCCGAGGGGATCGGACTGCCGGTCAAGGCCGGCATCGCCGCCGGGATCGCGGTGGCCGCGGCCGCCGGGGTGGTGTTCGCGCTGGCCGGGGACGATCCCGAGCCGCAGGCCCGGGTGCGGCCCGCGCCGAGCGTGGCCGCTCCGGCCGTGCCGGAGGCACCCGCCTCGCCCTCGCCGTCGGCGGAGCCGAGCCCGGCCGGGGAGGAGCCGCCACCCGCGCGCGCCTCCGTACCGCCCTCGCCGAAGCCGACGCCGTCGGCCCCGGCCTCTCCGTCGGCGGCGGCTCCGGCACCCTCGGTGTCCCCGCCGCCTTCCCCCGGCCGGGAGGAGGCGGCGCCCACGCCGTCCCCGAGCGCACCCTCGCCCGGGCCGACGACGACGCCGTCGCCCGTCCCGAAGCCGCCGCAGTCGTTCCGGCTGGCCGCTCTGCCGCACTCGGCGCAGGGCGACCGCAGCGGCCCGGAGCTGCAGACCTGGCGCAGCGGCTGGGTGTGGCAGCGCTGGGGACTGTCGGTGGGCGACCGGCGCTTCTCGCAGGGCATCACCGTGCACTCGCGCTCCTCGGTGGAGATCGCCCTCAACCGGCAGTGCACCACCTTCTCGGCGTGGGCCGGGGTGGACGACCTGTCGCTGTTCACCGACAGGTCGGTGCGGTTCTCCGTGTACGCCGACGGGCAGCGGCTGTGGCAGTCCGGCGTCCTCGGGCACGATGATCCGCCGGCCGCCGTCCAGGTATCCGTCGCCGGAAGCAAGTCCCTGCGGCTCGTGGTGGAGCAGGCCGGTCCGGGCAGCCTGCCGACGCTGGCGAGCTGGGCCGACGCGGTGATCAGCTGCCGGTGAACACCGACGGCCGGTGAGGGGCCGGTGAGGGGCCGGCGGGGCCGCTGCGGGGCCGGCGCTCAGCTGCCCGTGAGGGCCGTGACGACCGCGGCCGGGGTGAGCACGGCGCCCGCGACCTCCTCCCGTGCCCAGCGGTCGGGGCCGAGCAGCGCGCGGGTGCGTTCCGGGAGGCCCTCCACGGCGGTCGCCTCGGGGGCGGAGCGGGGCAGGCCCGCCCGCCAGGCGGTGGCCGCCGCGAGGACCCGTACGGCCTCGGCGGGGCGGTCGGCGTCGGCCAGGAACCGGGCCGCCGCCTCGGCCATCCCGGCCAGCACGCGCTCGGCGCACCGCGCCGTGACCGCGGCTCCGAGGGCGGGCCCGATCAGGGCCAGTGCGGCCGCCGGCCCCTGTTCGCGTGCGGTGAGGACGGCGTCGACGGTGTCCAGCCCGGCGGTGAGCTGGCCCGGCACGGTGATCCGCTCGGTCTGGACCCGGGCGAGCTCGCACTCGGTACGGGCGCGGCCGGCGTCGCCCCGCTGGAGGGCGATCAGGGCGGCGAGCAGCCGGGCATAGGCGCTGACGTCGTACACGCCGCCGTGCTGGTCGGCCTCCTCGTCGGCCTCGGCCAGGAGCCGTTCGGCGTCGTCGAGGTCGCCCGCACTGTAGGCGGTCTCCGCGATCCGGGCGAGGGCGAAGGGCGCCTCGACGTGGGCCCCGACCTCGCGGGCGAGGCGCAGGCACTCCTCGAACTCGGTGCGGGCCTCGGCGTACCGGCCGCGTGAGAGGGCGATCTCCCCGGCGGCGCTCGCGACCTGGGCGCGCGTCCAGCGGTCGCCGACGCGCTGGGCGATCGCGTGGAGTTCGGCGAGGTCGGAGTCGACGGTGGGCAGGCCTCCGGTGATGTCGATGGCGACGTGGGTGCGCAGCATGAGGACGACGCCGAGTTCCCACTCGCCCGCGTGGCGGCGGCAGTTCTCGACGGACCGGTCGAGGTCGGTGTGGAAGTCGAGGGCGTCGCCGGTGAGGAAGGAGGTGGCGGGCCAGAGGACTCCGGGGAAGACCGCGGTCTCGGGGGAGCCGTGCCGGAACGTCTTCTTGATGCGTAGGGCGAGGTCCCGGTACTCGGGCGTGCGGAACTTCTCGGCGGAGTTGCTCTCCGCGAGGAGGAACATGTCGAGGACCTGGAGGCGCATGCAGCGCCAGTACGCGGGCGTCCCCTCGGGCGGCCGGACGGGGGTGAGGGCGAGGATCCGGGTGGTCCACTCGGCGCCCTCGCCGCGGTAGTTGCGCAGCCACCAGAACCAGCCGAGGGCGAAGGCAAGGCGCTGCGCGGCTTCGGCGTCGCCCTCGTCGACGGTCGTGGTGTGGAGGGCGGCGCGGAGGTTGGCGAGCTCGGTCTCGACGAGCCGGATCCAGGGGAGCTGGGCGGCGGAGCGGATCAGGGGCTCGGCCCGCTCGGCGAAGGCGAGGAAGTGGGCGGCGTGGCCCTCGTCGAGGAGGTCCCAGGACCAGTCCACGACGGCCCGCAGGGTCTGCTGGCGCGGCAGGACGGTGCGGGCGCCGCTGGTCAGCAGCCGGAACCGGTTGTCCAGCCGGTCCGCGATCTGCCGCGGGGTCAGCAGTCGCAGCCGCGCCGCGGCCAGCTCGATCGCGAGCGGCAGACCGTCGAGGCGGGCGCAGATCTCGGCCACGGCGGCCGGGTCCTCGTCGACGGTGAACCCGGCGCGGGCCGCCGCCCCGCGGTCGGCGAAGAGCCGGTGGGCCGGGTCGGGCGGCAGGGGCTCGACGGGGCGGACGGAGGAGGCGTTCGGCGAGCTCGGCGGCGGCCTCGACGACGTGCTCGCAGTTGTCGAGGACGAGCAGCAGGCTGCGGTGCGCGCAGTGCTCGACGAGGCGGGTGGTGGTGTCGGCGGCGGGCGTCGGGGCCGGGGTCTCGCGGGCGACGAGGGTGTTCTCGCGCAGGCCGAGGGCGCTGAGGACGGCACCGGGGACGGCGGCGGGATGGTCGAGGCGGGCGAGTTCGACGAGCCAGCCGGGCTCGGGGTGGGCCGCGGCGGCGTGTTCGGCGAGGCGGGTCTTGCCGGAACCGCCGGGCCCGGTGAGGGTGATGAGGCGGAGGCGGGCCAGGTCGTCGTGGAGGGCGGCCAGTTCGGGCTCGCGGCCGACGAAGGAGTTCAGCCGGGGCCGGAGGTTCCCCCGCAGCGCCTCCGGCCGGGCGGACGGATCCCCGGCCACCTGCGGCTCCACCGCCGCGGCCTGCGGAGCCGGCCGCGGCTGCGGGGACGCTGCGGTCGGCGGGGCCGGTGCCGTCGGCGGGGCGGGTGCCGTCGGCGGGGCGGGTGGGGTCTGCAGGTACGCCGCGGACGGCGGGCGCTGCGGGTTCGCCGAAGTGGGCGGAACGGGCGCGGGCGCTGCGGTCTGCGCGGTCTGTGAGAACTCCGTGGTGGGTGGGGACTGCGGAGCTGCCGGGTTCTGCGGGTACGCCACGGTCGCCGCGGTCTGCAGGGTTGGTGGGGGCTGGGGCGGGTGGGGGTGGAGCAGTTCCGCGTGGAGGGCGGTGAGTTCGGGGCCGGGGTCGGTGCCGAGGGCGTCGGCGAGGGCGCGGCGCGTGCGCTCGTACGCGGCGAGGGCGTCGGCGGGACGGCCGGCGGCGCGCAGGGCGCGCAGCTGCTGGGCCCGCAGCGGTTCGTCGTACGGGCTCTCGTGGACCAGTGCCTCGATTTCGGGCAGCAGCAGCGCCGGGGCGGTGGTGCCGCTGAGCAGGTCCGCCTCGATGCGTCGGCGCAGGGCGACGGCGCGGCGGGCTTCGGGGGCGGTGGCGTGCGCGGTGCGGCCCGGCTCCGCCAGGTCGGCGAGGGCGGGGCCGCGCCAGAGGGAGAGGGCCGTGCGCAGGGTGCGGGCGGCGGCCGCGGGGTCCTCGGCCAGTTCCCGGTCGCCCTGGGCGACCAGGCGGGTGAAGCGGTGGAGGTCGATGTCGTCGCGGTCGGCGGCGAGGCGGTAGCCGCCGGTGGGGGCGGAGGGGACGGCGTCCCGGCCGCCGAGGGCTCGGCGGAGGCGGGCGACGAGGGCCTGGAGGGCCGCGGGGGCGTCCAGGGGCGGGGCGGCGCCCCAGACGTCGTCGACGAGTTCGGCGACGGCGGCCGGTCGGCCGGCGCGCAGGGCGAGGGCGGCGAGGAGGGCGCGCAGCCGGGCGCCGCCGATCGGGAGGGGGGCGCCGGTCTCGTCGCGTGCCTCGGTGACGCCGAGGATGAGGTACCGCACCGGTCAATTCTGCCCGGCCGCACGGCGGGTGGCGCGGGCCCTCAGGTGATCGAGGTGTCGCCGCCGGCCTCCAGAAGGGTGCGCAGGGCTTCGGCGACCGTGGCGCAGGTGGCCGGGTCCAGCGGGGCGAGCAGTTCGGCGTACTGGCGCAGGTGGTCCTCGAACAGCGACTCGGTGAGCGCGATGCTCTGCTCGGTCAGCCGGATCCGGACGGTGCGGCGGTCCTGGCTGTCACGCACCCGTTCGACCAGTCCCTTGGTCTCCATGCGGTCGATGCGGTTGGTGATCGCCCCGGAGGTCACCATCGCGGCCGGGATGAGGGCCCCGGCGGTGAGCGCGTACGGGGGGCCGCTGCGGCGGAGGGTGAAGAGGATGTCGACCTCGCCCACTTCGAGGTCGCGTTCGGCCGCGAAGGCCTTGAGGTGCTTGTCGAGGATCCGGTTCATCCGCTGGATGCGGGCCAGGAGTTCGACCGGCCACAGGCCCGGCACCAGCTCGGGGCGCTCCTGCGTCCACTGGTCGATGATCGCGTCCACCGCGTCGCTCATGCTGCCGCTCCCTTTTCCGCCGCCGTGCGCGCCCTGTTCGCCGCCCAGAATATCTCAACGTTGAGACACTTGACGTTGAGAGGATGGCCCTGATTTTATCTCAACGTTGAGATTCTGAACCTTGAGATGGATCGGAGCGGGCGCCACCATGACCACGATCGCCACCACGACCGCCACCACCACCACGACCGCCGCCGCCACCGCCGCCACCACGACCACCGCCGCGACCCGGGCAGAGGCCCCTGGGCCGGCCGCGGGCCGCACCCCCGTCCCCGCGCTGTGGCTGGCCCTGCTCGCCACCCCCGTGGCCGCCGCCGCCAACGCCCCCGTACTGATCCTCCCGGACATGGCCGCCTCCCTCGGGGTGGGCACTTCGACCGCCGCCTGGCTCGTCGCCGCCTTCGCCTGGGCCATGGCCGTCTCCCTCCCCCTGCTGGCCGGACTGCTCCGCCGCCGGGGCCTCGCCCCCGTCCTCCGGCTGTCCACCGCCCTCCTCCTCGGCGGCACGCTCCTCGTCGCCGCGTCCCCCTGGCTCCCCGCGACCCTCCTCGGCCGGGCCGCGCAGGCCGCGGGCGGCGCCGGCCTGGTGGCGGCCGCGATGAGCCTGGCCGGCTCGGCCCGCCGCACGGGCGTCATCAGCGCCGGCTTCGGCATGCTCGGCGCGTCCGGACCGCTGCTCGGCGCGCAGCTCTCCCACACCGTGTCGTGGCGGCTCTCGCTCTCGGTGTCGCTCGTCTCGCTGCTGGCCGTGCCCGCGGTGAGCCGGTACGCGACGGCCCCGGCCGCCACCGCCCCGCAGGGCCGGTTCGACGCACGCGGCGCCGCGCTGCTGACCGCGCTGGCCACCGCCCTGGTCCTGCTGCCCCACGCCCCGGCCGTGGCCCTCGGCTCCGCGGCCGTCGCCGCCGCGCTCCTCACGCTCCACGTACGGCGCCGGCCCGACGGCTTCGTCCCGGCCGCCCTGGTCCGCAGCCCGCTCTTCCTCGGCTCGGCGCTGCCGGCACTCGCGCTGTCGACCTCGTACTTCACGCTGCTGTTCGCCGTACCGCGACTGCTCGGCGACCGGGCGGGCTGGGACGTCACCGCGGCCGGGACCGGTCAGCTCGTGGCGCTGCTCACCGGATCCGCGCTGTCCTGGCTGCTGGCGGCCGGTTCGGCGCGCATGGGACGGACGGCCGTGCGCACGGTGCTGGTCGCGACCGGCACCCTGGCCGCGGTGCTCGCGGTGGTCGCGAGCTGGGGCCCGCTGCTGCTGATGGCCACCCTCGGCGCCGTGTTCGGCGCGACCGGCGCCAACGCGGTGCTGTCGGTGCAGGCCGCCTCGAGCGCCCCCGAACCCCAGCGCCCCACGGCCATCGGCCTGTTCACCCTCTGCTACCAGCTGGGCGGCGCCTTCGGTCCCGCGATCGCGACCGCCCTGGTCCTCGGATCCTGAACCACGGCCGTCACCCTCGCCCGCCCACCCCGGGCACCGCCACGGTCAGGACAGTGCCGGGCGGTGCACGGGGACGCCCTCGGGCACGGCCCGGCGCCGGGCCGCGGACGTGCCCGTCCAGCAGGTGCCGCGCCGCGCCAGCAGCCGGTGCAGCCACAGCTCCATCGAGACGAGCTCCGCGAGCCCGTCCAGCGGGACCGGGCGGCCTTCGGCCGCGTCGAGCAGCGCCTGCCGCACGACCCGGGCCTCGATCAGGCCGGCGTCCGCGAGCAGCGGGGCGGCGAAGAGGTCGAGCAGGTCGCTCAGAGCGGCCCGCAGGCCCAGCCTGGTCGCCGTCTCGTTCGGCAGGTGCGCGGTGGCGCCCCAGCCGGGCGGGAGCTCGCGCACCCCGGCCGAGTACAGGACGCTGCGCAGGATCTCCGCCCGTGCGCCCGGCTGCACGCGCAGGGACTCGGGCAGGGCGCGCGCGGCCCGCACGACCTGGTTGTCGAGGAAGGGGGCGTGCAGGCGCTGGCTGCGGACCTCCACCGCCTGTTCGAAGACCCGGTGGTCGGCGGCGTGTCGGGCCAGCACGGAACGCGCCCGGGCCTCCCCCGGCCGCAGCGACAGCGGGGGCCGCCCGGCCGCAGCCGTGAGCCGGATCGATACTTCCGCCAGCGCCTCGCCCGTGAGCCAGCCCGCGGCCGGACCCGGCCGGGACCAGGTCAGGGCGGCGAGGGAGGCGTCCACCGGACCGGAGGCGCTCGCGGTGACCCCGCCCTCGCGGAGCCGGGCCGCGGCCGCCTCCAGGCCCGCGCGGTACGTCGTACGGGCGAGCCGGCGGGCCGCCGAGTACACGGTGAGCGGCACCAGCAGGGACTCCCCGGCCGCTCCGGAGGCGGAGGCCGAACGGGCCAGCGCCGCCACCGGGCGCAGCAGGTGGCGTCGGCGCCGGTCCATCAGGAGGTCCGCCATGCGGGCCGGGTGGGCGTCGAGGACCTGCCGGGCGCCGTGGCCCGTGAAGTGGTCGGCGGCTCCGGCGGCGAGTCTGCGGCGCTCGCGGGCGGCGAAGACCAGCGAGGGGCCCGGTTCGTCGGTGAGCGGGCCGTCCAGGTCGGTGTACGGGAGGGCCTCGGCCGCGGCGGCGACCACGACGTGGTGCAGCCGCGGGTCGGCGGCGACGGCCCTGGCGCGTTCCAGTTCGTCCTCGCGCCCCTGCGGGGTGGCCAGGTCGTTGAAGGTGACGGCGAGCATCCGGGCCCCGGCGGGACTGGTGAGGCTGCCGGGCGCTCCCGGCAGCCCGGCCGCGAGCAGGGCGAGCGTCGCGGAGGCGCTGCCGCCGGACAGGTCGGCGCCCACCCCGGGGGCCGGGGCGCCGCGGGCGGCACGCCGGTCGGCCGGGCCCATGCCGGGCACGGGGCCGGGATCGTACGGTGGCAGGGTGTCGGGAGCATGCCGCGGCGCCGTGAGCCGGGCGCGCACCGCGTCGACCAACGCTTCGCGTACGCCCTCCACCGCGCGGTCGGCGTCGGCCTCGGGCGCCGCCACGGCGAGCGAGGCGACCTGTTCGTAGCCGGTGATCTCGCGGGAGCCCTCGCGCAGGATGAGAGCGTGCCCGGGCGGGATGCGGCGGACCCCCGCGTACGGGGTGCCGTCGCCGAGCGCCTCGGGGCTGTCCGGGCAGGCCAGCAGGGCGGCGAGATGGCCGATGTCGAGCTGCGCCTCGATGAGGTCGGCGAGCGGGAGGGCGGCGGTGGCGTACGCGGTGCCGCTCGCCCAGGGGGTGTAGAAGACGGGCCGGGCGCCCGCGAGGTCTCCGACGACGGTGATGCGGCGGCCGGCCTGGACGACGGCCGTGTAGCTGCCGGACCACTGGGTGAGGTGGCGCAGCGCGCCGCCGCGGGCCGCGTAGAGGGCCCGGCGCAGCTCGGCGTCGGTCGCGCCGCAGCAGCCGAGGACGGCGAGCCGGGTGAAGGGGTCGGCGGGGTCGGCGGTGACGGTGCGGATCTCGTCGGGGCGCCAGTCGCCGACGGCCCAGAGCGGGTCGGGATCGCCCCAGAGCAGCTGGGCGCCGACGGGGTGGACGGTGCGTTCCGCGTCCGCGCCGGGGTCGGCCGCGTGGGCGGCGTCCGCGATGCCGCCGTGCAGGGGCGCGCCGTCGCCGCCGTACCCGCCCGGTCCGTGGCCGGCTCCCTGGCCGGAGACGCGGCCCGCCGTGCCGAAGCTCGCGGCGATACTGCTCCACCCCACCAACCAGCGCACCGCCGCCTCCCCAGCCCGTGGGCACATGACCGGGGCACGGGCAGCACGGACAGCGCTGAGGGCGCGGTCGGCTGGACCCCGGTGGCTCGGGTCCATGCTGCCACGGGACAGGCGTGCGAGAGGGGTTATAGGGGGCGCACATGCAGACGAACACGCGCCGGCCACGCGGTATTTGGCGTTCCGTTCCCACCGCCCCACAGGTCGCTTTCGGCCATTCTTCGGCCGCCTGGAGAGCCGTCGCGCCGTGTCGGCGCCCGGCGCGCGGGCGCGGCCCGGGAGGCGGAATCCACCCCCCGGACCGTTCCGCCACCCGCGGGGATTGAGGCAGCGGCATCCCCCGGCCCACCCGGTCCACGCAGCGGGCCGACCCACGCACCGCACATCGAATCGCCGGGCTCCCGGACCGGCCAGAGCGCACGGGCGGGCGCACGGCCACACGGGCGGAGCACGCGACGGGACGTGCGCCCCCGCCACCGGCGCCGGACCGGACCGCGCAAACGGACAACAATCCCGCCATACGGAAGTAAGGGCCTTAACGCTTGGGAGGCGGGGAACTACGCTGGGTTTACGAAATGCCGGGCGCCTATGCCCCGGCGGCGTATGCGTTGTATGCGTTCCGCGTGTGACGAGGGGTGGCGCATGTCCAGGGAGCTCCGCGAGCCCAATGAGAAGCTCGGCGCCGTCCTCGCCCTCGCCGGCATCAGCAACGCCGGCCTGGCCCGGCGGGTCAACGACCTCGGCGCACAGCGCGGCCTGACGCTTCGGTACGACAAGACGTCGGTGGCCCGGTGGGTGTCGAAGGGGATGGTGCCGCAGGGCGCCGCCCCGCACCTGATCGCCGCCGCCATCGGCGCGAAACTGGGGCGGCCGGTGCCGTTGCACGAGATCGGCCTGGCGGACGCGGACCCCGCTCCCGAGGTGGGGCTGGCCTTCCCGCGCGACGTCGGCGCGGCCGTGCGCTCGGCCACCGACCTCTACCGGCTGGACCTCGCGGGCCGGCGGGGCGGTGGCGGGATCTGGCAGTCGCTCGCGGGCTCGTTCTCCGTGGCGGCGTACGCGACGCCCGCCTCGCGGTGGCTGATATCTCCCGCCGACAGTTCGGTGGCGCGGGAGCCGGCGGGTCCCGCGGGTCCGGCGCACCAACGGTCCACGGCTGCGGCCTCCTCCGCTCACGACACCCGGGCTCAGGATCGAGCCGGGGCTCAGGCGCCGGACGCACCGGCGCGCGACCTCCCGTCACAGCAGTCGACGTCACCCGGGGCACCGGCGGCGCACGACACGCCTGCGCCGGCTCCCGGGCCCTCCCCGGAGGGCCGTACGACGGGGCCGGCGACGGGCCCGATGTCAGCACCGGCCGGCTCGCCGACAGGCCCGCCGACCACCGTTGTGCCCGCGCAGCTCGGACCCGAAACGCCACGCGACCACGTGCAGCGCGTGGGCCACAGCGATGTGACCAAGCTGCGCGAGGCCGCCGAGGACGCCCGCCGCTGGGACTCCAAGTACGGGGGCGGCGACTGGCGTTCGTCGATGGTCCCCGAGTGCCTGCGGGTGGACGCGGCGCCGCTGCTGCTCGGCTCGTACACCGATGAGGTGGGCCGCGCCCTCTTCGGCGCGACCGCCGAACTGACCAGGCTGGCCGGGTGGATGGCCTTCGACACCGGCCAGCAGGAGGCCGCCCAGCGCTACTACATCCAGGCACTGCGCCTGGCCCGCGCGGCCGCGGACGTCCCGCTCGGGGGCTATGTACTGGCCTCGATGTCCCTCCAGGCGACCTACCGGGACTTCCCCGACGAGGGCGTGGACCTCGCGCAGGCGGCCGTCGAGCGCAACCGCGGTCTGGCCACGGCGCGCACGATGAGCTTCTTCCGGCTGGTCGAGGCCCGGGCGCACGCGAAGGCGGGCGATTCGGCCGCCGCCGGGGCGGCGCTGCGGGCGGCGGAGGGCTGGCTGGAGCGGGCCCGCGCGGGCGATCCGGATCCGACCTGGCTCGGTTTCTACTCGTACGACCGGTTCGCGGCGGATGCGGCGGAATGCTACCGGGACCTCAAACTCCCACGACAGGTGCGGCGCTTCACCGAGCAGGCGCTGTCGCGGCCCACGGAGGAGTACGTGCGGTCCCACGGGCTGAGGCTGGTCGTCAGCGCGGTCGCGGAGCTGGAGTCGGGCAACCTGGACGCGGCGTGCGCCGCGGGCACCCGGGCGGTGGAGGTGGCGGGCCGGATCTCCTCGGCGCGTACGACCGAATACGTACGGGACCTGCTGCACCGCCTGGAACCCTACGGGGACGAACCGCGCGTCGCGGAGCTGCGCGAGCGGGCCCGGCCCCTGCTCGTGGCTCCGGCGTAGACCCGCGTGGCCTCGTTGTCGGTGCGGGGGTGCAGTATGCAGGGGTGGGAGGTGTCGGCGTGGGCGGTGGCGTGGACTGCGATGTGCTGGTGATCGGCGGCGGAATCGTCGGCCTGTCGACGGCGCACGCCTTGTCGCGCCTGGCTCCGGGTACGAGGGTGATCGTCCTGGAGAAGGAGTCGGGCCCGGCCCGGCACCAGACGGGCCGCAACAGCGGGGTGATCCACAGCGGGATCTACTACCGCCCGGGCTCGCTGAAGGCGCGCTTCGCGGTGGGCGGCGCCGCGGAGATGGTGAAGTTCTGCGCGGAGCACGGGATCCCGCACGAGGTGACGGGCAAACTGATCGTCGCCACCGAGCGCGAGGAGCTGCCCCGGCTGCACGCCCTGGTCCAGCGCGGCCGGGAGAACGGCATCCCGGTGCGCGAGCTGGGCCCGGCCCAGATCACGGAGTACGAACCGCAGGTGCAGGGGCTGGCCGCGATCCACGTCGGCAGCACCGGCATCGTGGACTACGGCCGGGTGAGCGCCCAGCTCGCGGAGTCCTCCGGCGCGGAGATCGTCTACGGCGCCGAGGTGGACCTGATCTCGCGCCGCGCGTCGGCGGTGGCCGTGCGCACCACGGCGGGGCTGGTCTTCCGGGCCCGGATGCTGGTGAACTGCGCGGGCCTGCACTGCGACCGGATCGCCCGGCTGGCCGGCGACGACCCGGGCATGCGGATCATCCCCTTCCGGGGCGAGTACTACGACCTGACCCGCCCGGACCTGGTCCGGGGACTGGTCTACCCGGTGCCCGACCCGGCGTTCCCCTTCCTCGGGGTGCACCTCACCCGCGGCATCGGCGGCGGCGTCCACGTCGGCCCCAACGCCGTACCCGCGCTGGCCCGCGAGGGGTACGACTGGTCGACCGTGCGCCCCCGGGACATCGCGGACGAGCTCGCCTGGCCGGGCGCCTGGCGGATGGCCTCCCGGCACTGGCGGTACGGGACGGGCGAGATCCACCGCTCGCTGTCGAAGCAGGCCTTCACCCGGGCGGTGCGCCGCCTCCTGCCGGCCGTCACCGCGGCGGACCTGCAGCCCGCCGCGGCCGGGGTCCGCGCGCAGGCCGTCCTGCGCGACGGCACCCTGGTGGACGACTTCCTGATCCGCGACGCCCCGCGCACGGTCCACGTCCTCAACGCCCCCTCCCCGGCCGCAACGGCCTCCCTCCCGATCGGCCGCGAAATCGCCACCCGCGTCCTCCGCACCCTCGGCCCGGCCTGACCGGTGCGGGGCTCCATCCCGCACCCCGCACCCCGCACGCCGCACGCCGGGGGGCTGGAATCCCGCGGCGCCGACCCCCACCCCGTGGGGCCGGCGCCCGGCAGGTCCCAGCACCCCGTCGTAGAATCAGCGCATTGTGTCTGAGTCCCTGAACCCCACGCCGCCCGCCGTCCCGGACGCCCCCGTCGCCGACTACTCCGCCGACGCCGCGCCGGAGGCGAACTCGTACGTGCCCCCGAAGTGGCGCACCGAGCCCCGCTTCCCCGACGGCCCCGCGCCGGACCCGGCCGGCTCGCACCACGAGCGGCGGATCCGGAGCTTCCAGCCCCGGCGCAGCCGGGTCACCACCGGTCAGGGCGAGGCCCTCAAGCGGCTCTGGGGCACCTGGGGCCTGGACATCGACGGCCACTCGGTCATCGACCTCAAGGCCCTCTTCGACGGCCTCCCGGTCGTCCTGGAGATCGGCTTCGGCATGGGCGAGGCCACCGCGCAGATGGCCGCGGCGGACCCGGCCACCGGCATCCTCGCCGCCGACGTGCACACCCCCGGCCAGGGCAACCTCCTCGCCCTCGCCGAGCGGGGCGGGCTGAGCAACGTGCGCGTCGCCAACGGCGACGCAATCATCCTGCTCCGCGAGATGCTGGCGCCCGACTCTCTCGCCGGGATCCGCGTGTACTTCCCGGACCCGTGGCCCAAGGCCCGCCACCACAAGCGCCGGCTGATCCAGCCCGAGTTCCTCACCCTGGCCGCCACCCGGCTGGCGCCCGGGGCCGTGCTGCACTGCGCGACCGACTGGGAGCCGTACGCCGAGCAGATGCTCGAAGTCCTCACGGCGCACCCCGACTTCGAGAACACGCAGGCGGACGGCGGCTACGCCCCGCGGCCCGACTTCCGGCCGCTCACCCGCTTCGAGGGACAGGGCCTCGACAAGGGGCACGTCGTACACGACTTGCTCTTCCGTCGCACGGAGAACTGACAACGTCACCGCCCGTGTCGGAGCGGATCGCTAGGGTCATGATGTGTTCCGAGCGCTCCGCCCTGTGTTCGCGCGTCCTTCCGGCACGGTCCGCACGTCCGTGCTCCTCGTCCTGCTCGCCGCCACCGGCATCGCCATCCTGGAGCTCGTACGGGAGCAGACCGGCACCCCGGGCTTCTTCGTCGGCCTCGGCCTGGCCCTGCTGCCGGTGGCGCCCCTCATGGCGGCCTTCCGGTGGCTGGGCCGGGCCGCGCCCGCGCCATGGCCCCAACTGCTGTTCTGCTTCGGCTGGGGCGCCTGCACCGCGGCGCTGATCGCCATACTGGCCAACAACTTCGCCACCGAGTGGATAGCCGCGGCCACCGCCGACCCCTCGGGTGCGGACCGGCTCGGCTCGGTCGCCATCGCCCCGGTGGTGGAGGAGAGCGCCAAGGCGGCCGCCCTGCTGCTGGTGTTCGCGTTCCGAAGACGGCATTTCACCGGCCCCGCCGACGGTTTCGTGGTGGCCGGCTTCACCGCGACCGGCTTCGCCTTCACCGAGAACATCCTCTACCTCGGCAACGCCTTCGTTCAGGACCTCGCCGACGGCACCGGCGTGCTGGACTCGGTGACCGCGGCGACCTTCTTCGTACGGGTCGTGCTGTCGCCGTTCGCGCACCCGCTGTTCACGGTGCTCACCGGGCTCGGGGTCGGCGCGGCCGCGGTCGGCGTCCGCCGCTCGCACCGGATCTGCCTGCCCCTGCTCGGCCTGGCGGCGGCCATGGGCATGCACGCCCTGTGGAACGGCTCCTCGCAGTTCGGGGACCACGGTTTCTACATCGTCTACGCCTGCGTGATGGTCCCGGCGTTCGGGCTGCTGGTGTGGCTGGCGGTGCGGATACGGCACCGCAGGCTGCGGGCCGTCGCCGACGAGCTCGCCCTGTACGCGGCCGCGGGCTGGCTGGCTCCCGCCGAGGTGCCCGCCCTGGCCTCCGTGCCGGCCCGGTCGCTGGCCCGCGCCCTGGCGCGGCGCAGCGGGGGCCGGGCCGCCGGCCGCGCGGTCGCCCGGTACGAGGCGGACGCGGCCGCCTTGGCGCTGCTGCGGAACCGGGCCCGCCGCGGGGGACCGCTGCTGGAGGCGGACTTCGCGCGCCGTGAGAAGGAGTTGCTGCACCGGCTGTGGCAGCGCCGTGCGACGGCGGGACCCGCACTGGCGCGGGCGGCGGTGCTGGAGGAGCTGCTTCCGCCCCGGTCCCGGACTTCGGGGCCGGCGGGCCGGGTCACGGTGGCGGACCCGGCGGCCGTTCCCGGGCCGCGCCGGGAGGGGACACGACAGGAGGACACGCGACAGGCGGAGACGCGGCGGGAGGAAGCCCGGCGGGAGGAGATCCGGCGGGAGGAAGCGCGGCGGGAGGAAATCCGGCGGGAGGAAGCGCGGCGGGAGGAACCGTTCCTCAGACGTTCAGGCCCTTGGACTCCAGCCACGCCAGCGGGTCCACCGTCGATCCACCCTTGCGTACTTCCAGGTGGAGATGGGGTCCGGTGACGTTCCCGGTGGCGCCGACCCGGCCGATGGTGTCACCGGCGCCGACCGCACCGGAGGTCACCGACATCGAGGACAGGTGGCAGTACCAGACCTCCGTGCCGTCCTCCAGCTCCAGCACGATCCGGTAGCCGTACGCCCCGGACCAGCCGGCCGAGGTGATCTTCCCCGCCCCGACCGCTTTGGCGGGGGTGCCGGTCGGGGCCGCGAAGTCGAGGCCGGTGTGGTGGCCGGAGGACCACATGGAGCCGGCCACCCCGTAGTGCGAGGTGAGGGTGTAGGCGGAGGTGGGCAGGGACCAGCTGCCCGCCGACGCGGCGGGGCGCTCCTGCGCCGCCTTGGCCTCGGCTGCCTTCCGGGCGGCCTCGGCCTCCTCCGCAGCCTTCGCCTCGGCCTCGGCCTTGGCCTCCTCGGCCGCCTGACGGGCCGCTTCCAGCTTGTCCTTGGCCTCCTGGGCGGCCGCCTCGTGCGCGGCGCGCTCGGCCTCCGCACGGGCCTTCGCCTCGGCGGCCTCCTGCTGCGATTCGGCCTGCTGCAGGATGCGGTTGCGCAGGATCTCGCCCGCGTCGGCGCCGCGCTCGGCCTGCTGGGCGATGATCCCGGTCGTGCCGGCGGCCTCGGCCTGCCGGCCGGAACCCCCTTCGTCCTGGCGCTCGTTGCCCCCGGGCATCAGGTCGGGGAGGGAGGGCATGGATATCGCGACCTGCGGCCGGTCCTGCGCAGTGGCGATGCCACTGGCTCCGACCGCCGCGATCACACCGACCCCGAGCACGGTGGAGCTGCGGGCAAGTCCCCCGCGCTGCTTGGCCACCCGGTGCTTGCCCCGGACCGGTCGGACCGAGTCCTCGGTGGGGTTCCACTCGCCCCAGGCACCCGCGGTGGGCGGCTCCTGGATCTCGATGCCTTCAGGAGCAGGCGAGTTGGAGGCCACCGGGGCACACTCCTCATTGACACGCACGCGCACGGTGCCGTCTCTTGCGACGGCCGGGACAACCGCGCTGCGTTATCGAAAGGTAATAGAAGTGGGGGAGTGATTCCAAGCTGTTGCGCTTGATCGTTCCCACCAATCGGCCACGCCCTGTCTTACTTTGGCCATTCCTTTTCGGAGGATAAGGTGTGCAAGTAGGGCAAAGATCAGGGGACTCGGCCATCTTCTCGGCCCCAGACCCGAAATGACTTACCCTCAATCAGCTTGCACAGAGCGCCTGTTCCGTCACGGAACGTCACACCGTCTCGTCGCCCCGCCTCACCACCGGCACGGTCCGGCGCCGCTCCGGCCGCCGCCGCTCCACCCGGCTCCGCTCGGGCCTGCGCCGCCCGGGCCGGCCCACCGCGAGCAACGCCATGTCGTCCGTCGCCGCCCCGCCCGTGTGCCGCCGCACGTCGCTGCTCACCGCTCCGAGCAGGGCCTGGGGACCGGGCAGGATGCGGCCGCGCAGCCGGTCGGCCGGATCGTAGAAGGCCCCCGACCGGTCGCGGGCCTCCGTCAGCCCGTCCGTGTAGAGCAGCAGGGTGGCCCCCGCCGGGAAGGCCCACTGCTGCACCCGTCCCGGCCGCCCGCCCAGATCGCCCATGCCGAGCGGCAGGGCCGGCTCCGCCGGGGCGAGCACCGCGAGCTCCCCGTCCCCGTACAGCAGCAACGGCTCGGGGTGGCCCCGGTTGAGCAGCCGCAGCACCCCCGCCTCCGGCGGGATCTCGCCGAGGACGCACGTCGTGAACCCCTCCACCGCGTCCAGACCCTCGCGCCGGGCGCCCTCCCGCACCAGGGCCCGCTCCAAGCGCTGCGCCACCGCCTCCAGGGTCGGCTCGGTCTCCGCCGCCTCCCGGAACGCCCCGAGGACCACCGCGACGGCCTCCACCGCCCCCAGCCCCTTGCCCCGTACGTCGCCCACCGCCAGGCGCACCCCGTACGGGGTCTCCTGCACCGCGTACAGGTCCCCGCCGATGAACGCGTCGGCCTGCGCGGCCTCGTACCAGGCGGACACCTGCAGCCCCCCGATGCGCTCGGCGGGCTTCGGCAGCACCGCCCGCTGCGCGGCCTCGGCGATGCCCCGGGCGGAGGCCAGCCGCTCACCGCTGCGCCGCACCACGCGGTTGATCAGGAGCGCCAGCCCGGCCACGGTCACCAGGGTGGCCAGCTCGGTCAGCCCCTGGGCGGTCCAGCCGGTGCCGTGGTGGAGGTGCAGCAGGAACACGGCGAGCACGGCCAGCACACCGGTCAGGGCCGTGGCCCACAGCGTGTACAGCGGGGCGGCGACCAGCGGGGCCGCGGAGAACGAAGGGGACCCGGTGAAGCTGGGCGGTGTCAGCAGGTCGAAGGCCAGACCGGCGGCGATCAGCACGCACGGCATCACCCGGAGCACCCGTCGGGCCGTACCTCTCCTGCCGCCCGCCACGCGCCGCCCAACGCTGCCCTTCCGGCCCAGCCCCACCACACGCTCTCCTGCCGCCCGGTCCCGTGTCACGGGTGCGGGCCCGCCGCCGCGCCCCTCAAGGCTGGCCGCGGGCCCGGACGCGGGCGACCCGGCGGTGGCCGTACGGGTCGGGCCTTCGTCTTCAGTAGCGGGGACAGGATTTGAACCTGCGACCTCTGGGTTATGAGCCCAGCGAGCTACCGAGCTGCTCCACCCCGCGTCGGTGAACACAACTCTACGGCATCCGGGAGCGGCCCTTCGCCAATTCATCGCCGGGGCGCCCGAGAAGTGACATCGCCGCAGGTCACAGCCCGAAAACCGACTGAAACCGGCACCCCTCAGACGAAGATCATCTCTGTTGCACGGCGGTGACACTGCAGGGATGGTTCCGCGATCGGTTCCGGGTGAAGATTCATCTGTCGCCAGGGCCAGGGGGAACACGGACCGGCCGGACGGCACAGACCACACCAACCGGCTCGGCGCTCTGCCGATGCCCTTGTGATTCCCGGGGGGAGTCCACCATGTCCGTTCGCACCGCAGCCGCCATCGCAGTCGTCGCCGGCGTTGTCACCACTCTGCTGCCGCTCTCGGCCACCGCCGCGTCCGCCGCACCCGCCGCCGACGACCACGCCGTGCTGCGTACGGAGATGGGCGCTCCCGTCCCCAGCGGCCCGCTGACCCGCGGCGGCGCCACCGAGACCTTCGACCTGACGGTGAAAAACCCGACCGGCAAGGCCGTCGAGTACAAGCCGTGGATGCTGCTCGACCCGAAGGGCCCGAGCCGGCTCGACGAGAACGACGTCGTCTTCAAGGTCGAAGCGGTGGACGCCCCGGCGACCAAGTCCCACATCGGCCGGCAGGACGGCGAGTGGCAGGGCCTGTTCTCCCCCTCCGCCAAGGAGCCCGGCGCCGGCTTCGACATCCCCGCGAACGGCAAGATGACCTGGAAGGTCACCATCGGCCTGGGCGCGAACTACCCGACCAACAACGGCGACTTCAACCTCACCGCCGCCAGCTACAACAACTCCGTCGCCCCGGGCGGCTCGGACTCCCACCTCTTCAAGGTCGACCCGCAGATCAAGACGGGCGAGCTGAAGACCTGGTTCAAGCAGGTCAGTTCGGGCAAGGACGGCCAGGAGCAGCGTGCCTACCTGGACCTGAACCACCAGGCCACCGGCGACGGCGCCTTCGGCACCGCCCTCGCCACCAGCCTGACCCTGTCCCACCCGGGCGAGCAGGACGCCGACTTCCGGCTCCAGGCCCTGATCGACGGCCGCTGGCAGGACCTGAAGGCCCAGGACAGCCGCTACGAGCTGCCGCGCATCGCCAAGGGCTTCGGCGCCGCCTCCGGCGTCCACACCCAGCCCCTGCGCCTCAGCCTGGGCAAGAACACCAAGCTGAGCCAGCGCACCACGATCACGATGGAGGCCGAGGTCCGTCAGGCCGAGGGCAACACCTGGCCGATCAGGACCGCCCAGGTGCAGTTCCCGCTGGTCCCGATCACGGAGCCGGCGCCGGCCGAGCCGACCACCAAGCCGACCACCCCGACCACCACCACCCCGTCCCCGACCGCCACTCCCTCCTCCACCACGGCCGTCCGCCAGGCCGTCGCCACCACCACCGGCAACTCCCAGGTGACGACCACAAGCTCCTCCACGGGCTCGCTGGCCAGCACCGGCGCCGGATCGTCCACCGGCCTGTACGCCGGCCTCGCCGCGGCCCTGGTCGCGCTCGGCGCGGCCGCGGCCTGGATCGGCCGTCGGCGCCGCACCAACGTCTGATCGCACCTCCCCACACCCCGGAACACCCCCGGAGCGCCCCGCCCGATCCCTCGGGCGGGGCGCTCCACGTGTGCGGGGGTGCGGTCAGGCGGCCGCGGGTGCGCGGCGGCGGGTCAGGACACGGGTGGTGCTGCCGTCGTCCTCCTGCACGTCCCGGACGTGCGCGAAGCCGATGCGGTTCAGCAGGGCCAGGGAGGGCGTGTTGGGCGCGGCCACCGTGGCGTGCACCTCGGTCAGGCCGAGCTCGTCGAAGCCGTACGCGACGACCGCCTCCGCGACCTCGGTGCCGAGGCCGGCTCCCCAGGCCTCGGGGGCGAGGGCGTAGATGATCTCGTGGCCGTCGACCTCGTCGGTCCGTTTGATCTCGGCGTGCCCGACCAGCCGGCCGTCCCTGCGCACGGCCCAGACGTCGAAGAGGTCCTCGGCGTAGACCTTGGTGAAGACCCGACCGAACAGGGCGCGGTCCTCGGCCTCGGTGGTGGGTCCGTCCCCCATCCACCGGGAGACCCGGGCGTCCTGGAAGAGGGCCACGAAGGCTTCCTCGTCCTCGGGGGTGTACGGGCTGAGCAGCAGGCGTTCGGTACGCAGAACGGGAGTCACGGCGCCGACGCTACCGCCCACCGCCCGCGCGGCCCCACCCGTTTTTCGGCCCGGCCGGAGACGACACAGCGCCCCGTCCGCGGGAGCGGACGGGGCGCTGGGAGCGGTAGGCCATGTCGGACTCGAACCGACAACCAACGGATTAAAAGTCCGCTGCTCTGCCAATTGAGCTAATGGCCCTCCAGGTGCTCACCCCAGAGCATAGCCGGACAGCGCCGGTCAGCCGATCGGGTATCGACCGACCGGCCTGTCGGCGCCAGTTCAGGGGCGGGCCGGCGGCCGGGACGCGGGTGCCGGAATCCTTCCCCTGCCCGGGCGACCGGGCGCCTGACGCCTTGTCACCGGAAGGTCGTACCGCAATGCGACAGGGCCCCCACGACCGGAATCGTGGGGGCCCTGTCAGGGGTTCGGCGTCAGCTGCTGTCAGCCGTTGCGCTTCCAGCGCGGCTTGTCGTCGCGGCGGCCGAAGCCGCCGGCGGGACGGTCGTCGCGGCGGAAGCCACCACGGTCGCCACCGCGGTCACCCCACCCGACGGACGGTCGTCACGACGGAAACCACCACGGTCGCCACCGCGGTCACCGCGGTCGTCACGGTTGAAGCCACCCGACGGACGGTCGTCACGACGGAAACCACCCGACGGACGGTCATCGCGACGGAAACCACCGGAGGGACGGTCGTCGCGACGGAAGCCACCACGGTCGCCACCGCGGTCACCGCGGTCGTCACGGCGGAAGCCGCCACGGTCACCGCGGTCGCCGCCGCGGTTGTCACGGCGCTCGAAGTTGCCGCGGTCGTCGCGCTGGGCGCGGTTCTCCTCGCGGCGCTCCTGTGCGGCGATCTCGGCGGCAGCGGCAGCGGCAGCAGCCGCGACCTCGGCCTCGGCGGCCTCGGCCACCTCGGCGACGGCGGCCTCCGGGTCCTCGCCCCGCTCGCGCGCGGAACGGGCGACCAGGCGGTCGGCCTCCTCGCGCAGTTCGGCGGCGCGGCGCGTCATGCGCTCCAGCTGCTTGGTGAGCTCGGCGACCTCGCGCTCGGCCTGCTTGGCGGCGTTGTTCGCGGAGTCGGCCTGGACCTCGGTCAGCGAACGGGCGCCGGTGATCTCGGCGACCTCCGGCTCGAAGGCGCCGGCGCCCTGGACGATGTGGCGCGAGGCGTCGACGCCCGCGTCCTCCATCAGGCGGAAGATCTGGCGGCGCTGGTGCGGCAGCGCGAGGGAGACGACGACACCGGACTTGCCGGCACGGGCGGTACGGCCCGAGCGGTGCAGGTAGTCCTTGTGGTCGCCGGCCGGGTCCACGTTCAGGACCAGGTCGATGCCGTCGACGTGGATGCCTCGGGCGGCGACGTCGGTGGCGACGAGCGCGTTGACGTAGCCGTCCTTGAAGTCCGCGAGGACGCGGGTACGGGCGCCCTGCGTCATACCGCCGTGCAGCGCGTCGGCCTTCACGCCGGCCTCGACGAGCTGCTCGGCGATGCGGTCGGCGCCCAGCTGGGTGCGGACGAAGATGATGGTGCGGCCCTTGCGGGCGGCGATGGCGGCCGTGACCGGCGCCTTGTCCTTCGGCTTCACGACGAGCACGTGGTGCGTCATGGTCGTGACGTTGCCCTGGGCGCTGTCGACCTCGTGCGTGACGGGGCTGGACAGGTAGCGCTTGACCAGGGTGCCGATCTCGTTCTCCATGGTGGCGGAGAAGAGCATGCGCTGGCCGCCCTCGGGGATCTGGTCGAGCAGCTCGGTGACCTCGGGCAGGAAGCCCAGGTCCGCCATCTGGTCGGCCTCGTCGAGGACCGCGACCTGGACGTTCTCCAGGGAGCAGGCACCGCGGTTGATGATGTCGCGCAGTCGGCCCGGGGTGGCGACGAGGATGTCGACACCGCGCTCCAGAGCGTAGATCTGGTTGCTCATGGAGGTACCGCCGCAGACGACCTTCATCTTCAGGCCGAGGACGTCGCCGTACGGCTGCAGGGCGTCCGCGACCTGCATCGCGAGCTCACGGGTCGGCGTGAGGATGATCGCGCGGGGCTTCTTCTTCTCGGTGTGGCCGCCGGCCAGCGTGGCCAGGGTCGGCAGACCGAAGGAGAGCGTCTTGCCGGAGCCGGTGCGGCCGCGGCCGAGGATGTCCTTGCCGGCCAGGGCGTCCGGGATGGTCGCGGCCTGGATCGGGAAGGGGGTGGTGACGCCGTTCTGGGCGAGCTTGCGCACGATGCCCTCGGGCAGACCCAGGTCACCGAAGGTGATCGTGGGCTCGGCGTCGGCATCGGCGTCGAAGTCGTCGGAGGAGTCCTCGAAGGACCCGCCGCTCACGTCCGCCTCGAGAGCCTCGATGATTCCCTCGGCCTCTGCGGCCTCGATGGCCTCGGTGACCACAAGGGCTTCGGTGTCGATGATCTCGTTGGAGTCGTTCTCGGGCATGACGGAACGGTCAGAACTGGAAATGGACATGCGAAATGCGAAACCTTCCGGAGTCTCGGCACGCGCCCAAACTCCGTGAATCGCAAATCGACCGCCTCAATGCGGTCAGCCACGGCTAGGGAGAGTACGCGCCACACGGCGCTCTTCGGATTCGGCGCCGGGCAATGGGATCAAACGATCTATAACCATACGCACCCTCCCCCGGGTCTGGCAAGTCGCTCCGATGGAATCACCGCTGACCTGCACAAACACCGCGCATCGGGAGGGTGCCGCCACACCTCCGGAGGCCGTCCCCCGGCCGCGGACGCTAGGCCTGGGGTGCGGGCTGGGTGCTGGGCTCCGGCTGCGGGCTCGACGGGCTCGGCGTGGGTTCCGTCACAGGGGGCGTGGGAAGCGGCGGCTCCGGGGTCGGGCTCGGCGACTGCTGGCCGCCGCCCGGCCCGCCGGAACCCGAACCGCCGGAACCGCCCGTCGGCGGCTGCTGGGGACCCTGTCCGCCGGCGCCGCCGCCCGGTCCCGCCGACGGCGCCGCCGCGCCCGGCGCCCCGCTCGGCGCACCCGGCCCCGGGGTGGCCCCGGTCGCACCGGAGGCCTTGCCGTCTTCCTTGTGCTTGCCGTCCCGGCCTTCCGTACCGTCCTTCGCGCCGTGCCCGTTGCCGCGGATCCCGGAGCCCCGCCCGGAGGCGGACCCGGCATCCGCCTCGGAGCCGGCGCGCCGCTCCGCCGCGGCGGAGGGCCCCGGCTTCGCCGCGTCCTCGCCGACGCTCATGCAGCCGGCCGTCGCCGCGACCGCGAGCGCGGTGACGGCCAGTCTGAGGGAAGCGGACAACTGGCGCACGGGGGCACCTCCGGAGCCTGGGGAGCCTGGGGACGGGAGGCCCGCAGGAGCGGGTCGTCGTGCCCAACTCCCTTTGCCCCGTAAGGGACACGCCCTCAGGCGAACAGTTGTCGCGCCACTTGCGAGCCGAGGTGCACCGCGCCCAGCCCGACCAGCACCGACATCACGGCGTTCGCCGCCGCCAGGAAACCCCATCCGCGCTCGGCCAGCCGCAACGTCTCGTACGAGAAGGTCGAGTAGGTGCTCAGCGCCCCGCACAGCCCGGGCCCCAGCAGCAGCACCACCCACGAGGAGGCGGCCCCGGCCAGCGCCGCGCCGGTCAGCACCCCCAGCACCAGGCAGCCGGCCGTGTTCACGACGAAGGTCCCCCACGGGAAGACGGAGTCGTGCCGCTGCTGCACCGCACGGTCCGTCAGGTAGCGCAGCGGGGCACCCACGACCGCGCCGGCTACCACGAGCAGCCAGTTCACCGGAGACCCGGGACCGTTCCCCGGCCCGTTCCCCGGCCCGCCCCGCGGTCCCGCACGGCGAACCGGGTCACCGAGGCCGCCGCCCACACCGCGCCGAGCGCGGCCACCACCGTGAGCCCCGCGTAGGCCAGCGCGGACCGCGCCTCCCCCTCGTCCAGCAGTCGCGAGAAGTCCATCGCGTAGGTGGAGAAGGTGGTGAAGCCGCCGAGCACGCCGACCCCGGCGAAGGGCCGCAGCAGCGGGTGCGGTGCCGTCCGCCCGCCCTCGCTGATCAGCACCATCAGGACGCCGATCAGCGCGCACCCGGAGGCGTTGATCCACAGGGTCGCCCACGGGAAGGCGCCGGGCGCGGCCGGCCACAGCAGGGAGATCCCGTACCGGGCCGAGGCCCCCAGGGCGCCGCCGACGGCCACCGCCGCGAGCACCCGGCCCTGCGGCTCGGCCCGCTGCGCGGGCACGTGCAGGTCGACGTCCGGGTCGATCGCCTCGGCGGCGCCGGGGGCGGGCCGGGAGCCCCTCGGGCTCACCCGTACCCCAGCGCGTGCAGTCGTTCGTCGTCGATCCCGAAGTGGTGGGCGATCTCGTGCACCACGGTGACCTCCGTCTCCGCGACCACGCTCTCCCGGTCCTCGCACATCCGCAACGTGGGATTGCGGTAGATGGTGATCCGGTCCGGCAGCACACCGGCGTACCACTCGCCGCGGTCCGTCAGCGGGGTCCCCTCGTAGAGCCCCAGCAGCTCCGGATCGTCGGCGGGCGGCTCGTCCTCGACGAACACCGCCACGTTGTCCATCAGCCGCGTCAGCTCCGGCGGGATCCGGTCCAGGGCCTCTGCGACGAGCTCCTCGAACTCCTCGCGCGTCATCTCCAGCACCGGGTCATTGTCCCTCCGGGGGAAACCGTTTTGGCGATAGCTCCCCGGATCCCATATGCTTCTCACGTCCCCGACGCGCTGAAGAAGTGCCCGGTGGGTCTTTAGCCCTCATCGTCTAGTGGCCCAGGACGCCGCCCTTTCAAGGCGGTAGCACGGGTTCGAATCCCGTTGGGGGTACGCATTACCGTGTGCAAGACTTTGTCTCGCACACCGCAAGGTCCTGTGGAGCAGTTGGTTAGCTCGCCACCCTGTCAAGGTGGAGGTCGCGGGTTCAAGTCCCGTCAGGATCGCTGAGGCCGGAAACGGTCTCGTGGCTGGGTAGCTCAGTTGGTACGAGCGATCGCCTGAAAAGCGATAGGTCGCCGGTTCGACCCCGGCCCCAGCCACCATCGGAAGGCCCCGTCCATCGGACGGGGCCTTCCTGCGTCACTCGGCCTCGCCCGCCGCGCCGGAGCGACGGCGCCACTGCACCAGGCCGAAGACCGCCGCCCCCACGGCGACCAGGCCGAGCAGCGCCCCGTCGGGGACGGCCCCGGCCAGCGACCTCACCCGCTGCTCCACCGCGAACGAGTCGTCCACGTCCAGCAGCCCCGGCAGCGCGCTCGCCCCGTCGTAGACGAGGAACAGCACGCCCAGGGTGATGAAGAACAGCCCGGACAGCAGCGACGTGGTGTGCACCTCGAAGCGGCCCGCGCGCAGGGCCCGGCCGCGCAGCCAGCGCCGCCGGCCCAGATCGAACCGCTCCCACAGCAGGGCCATCACGAAGAGCGGCACGGCCATCCCCAGCGCGTAGACCGCGAGCAGCAGACCACCGTAGACCGGGCTGCCGCTGACGGCCGCGACCGTCAGGACGCTGCCCAGGATCGGGCCGGCGCAGAAGCCGGCCAGCCCGTACACCGCGCCGAGGGCGTACACGGACAGGGCCGTGGTCGGCCGGATCCTGCCGGACAGCTCCGAGATCCGCTTCGGAGCGAAGCCCAGGCCCAGGATCTGCGCGGCTCCGAGCGCGATGATCAGCCAGCCGCCTGCCAGGACCAGCTGGTCGCGGTTGCTGTGGAAGAACCGCCCGGCGTACGAACCGGCCGCCCCCAGCGGTACGAGGGTGCTCGCGAGGCCCGCGTAGAAGATGCCGGTACGTGCCAGCAGGCGCGAGGTGGAGTCGATCGAGTACGCGAAGAAGGCCGGCAGGAGCAGGGCGCTGCAGGGACTGAGCAGCGCGAGGAGGCCGCCCAGCAGGGCGGCCAGGTATCCGATGTCGGTCACTGCTTCGCCGCCGCCCCGGCCTGCTCGATGGCGGCGGTGAAGGCGCCGAGCGGCTGGGCGCCGGCGATCGGCCTGCCGTTGACCAGGAAGGACGGGGTGGAGGTGACGCCGATGCGGTAGCCCTCCTCCTGGTCCTTCTTCAGGGCGGCGGCGGCCTCCTCACCGGCCATGTCGGCCTTGAAGCGGTCGATGTCGGGAACCCCGGCCTCACGGGCCAGCTCCAGGAGCCTCGGTTCGGCGAAGCCCTTCTCCTTGGAGCCGTCGGCGTACGCGGCCGCGTGGAAGGCGGCGAACCGGTCCTGCCGGCCCGCGGCCCAGGCGGCCCTGGCGGCGGCCTCCGATTCGGCTCCGAAGATCGGGAAGTTGCGCCACTCGATGCGCAGGGTGCCGTCGTCGACGTACTTCTTCACCAGCTCGGGCTCGGTGTCCCGGGCGAACTTGCCGCAGTAGCCGCACTTGAAGTCGGAGTACTCGATGAGCACGACGGGTGCGTCCGGGCGGCCGACGGCGAGCTTGTCGCCGGGCTCCCGGCGGGCCAGGGCCTTGAGCGCGGCGGAGGTGTCGGAGCGGGGCGCGGCCGCGGGGGCAGGGCCGGTGGGGGCCTTGTCGGCGGGGGCGGTGGCCTGCCAGGAGACGAGGCCGAGGGTGACGGCGGCGAGGGCGACCCCCGCGGAGATCAGCAGGGGCTTGGCCGAGGACGTGCCGGCTTTGGTCTTGGAAGAGGACATGCGGGTGCTCCGGTTCTGCGGGTGGGGTCGGTACGGGCCGGGCCGGGCGGTCTCCGGGGCGGCGGGCGGGGACACGGGGTCCCGCGGGCCGGGGAGGGACCGCTCGGGCGGGCCTCTAGACCCGCATCACCGACAGCTCCACCGGGCCGGGAGCGGGCCGGTCGGGGCCGCGTACGGGCACCCGTACGGGCAGGCCCGCGTGCGGCCGGGCGGCCGGCGGCGCCGGGCGGCCCGGCGGGACCTGGGCGTGGTCGCCCCCGGCCCGGGCCGGGACGGCGGGGGTCCCGCCGTGGTCGGGGGCCCCGGGGGCGCAGGAGGGCCCGCCGCTCCGGACGGCGGGGCCGGGAGCCGCGGCGGCCTCCGTACCGGCAGCCGGGACGGCCCGGGTACCGGCAGCCGGGGCCGCCTCCGTACCGGGAGCGCCGGCCGCGGCGGTCGCGGGGTGCCCGGCCACGGCCAGGAGCGCCCCAGGCGTACCGGAGCCCGCCGGGGTGGCGGCCCGGCCGGCCGGGCCGGCAGGCGGCAGGACCGTTCCGGCAGCGGCGGGTGCCGTCCCGCCCAGCAGTACCGCCAGGACCGCCACCAGCAGCGCGGGCACGGCGCGGCAGAAGGGGCGGGGGCGGGACAAGGTGGGCTGCCTCTCACTCGTGCGGCCGAGGGACTCGTCCCGAAATGGTACGGGTCCACCCGACAAATGCGTTCGCCACCCGGAGGGCCCAGGTGAGATCCTCGATCAGGTATGTCTACTTCCTTCGCCGCCCTGCAGACGCTTCTCGGTGAGATCTCCCTCCGTGACGCGCACCGCCTCGGCCGCCGCCTCGAAGGCGCCCGCCGCATCCGCAAGCCCGAGGCCAAGCAGGCCGTGCTCGACGAGATCGCCGCGGAGGCCGCGAAGGCCGCCGAGCGACTGGCCGGCCGTGCCTCGCGGATGCCGGAGGTCACGTATCCCGAGAACCTGCCCGTCAGCCAGAAGAAGGACGAGATCGCCGAGGCGATACGCGACCACCAGGTCGTGATCGTCGCGGGCGAGACCGGCTCCGGCAAGACCACGCAGATCCCCAAGATCTGCATGGAGCTGGGCCGGGGAGTCCGGGGCATGATCGGGCACACCCAGCCCCGCCGGATCGCCGCCCGCACGGTCGCGGAACGCATCGCCGAGGAGCTGAAGTCCGAGATCGGGCAGACCGTCGGCTGGAAGGTCCGGTTCACCGACCAGGTGGACCAGGACGCGACCTTCGTGAAGCTGATGACGGACGGCATCCTGCTCGCCGAGATCCAGACGGACCGCGAGCTGCGCGCCTACGACACGATCATCATCGACGAGGCCCACGAGCGCTCGCTGAACATCGACTTCCTGCTCGGCTACCTGGCGACGCTGCTGCCCAAGCGGCCCGACCTGAAGGTCGTCATCACCTCGGCGACGATCGACCCGGAGCGCTTCTCCCGCCACTTCGGCGACGCCCCGATCGTCGAGGTCAGCGGGCGGACGTACCCGGTGGAGGTCCGCTACCGGCCGCTCCTCGAAGAGGACTCCGAGGACTCCGACCGCGACCAGATCACCGCGATCTGCGACGCCGTGGACGAGCTCCAGGCCGAGGGCCCCGGCGACATCCTGGTCTTCCTCTCCGGCGAGCGCGAGATCCGCGACACCGCGGACGCTCTGATCAAGAAGAAGCTCCGGTTCACCGAGGTACTGCCGCTCTACGCCCGTCTCTCGCACGCCGAGCAGCACCGGGTCTTCCAGCCGCACACCGGGCGCCGGATCGTGCTCGCGACCAACGTCGCCGAGACCTCCCTGACGGTGCCGGGCATCAAGTACGTGATCGACCCGGGCACCGCCCGGATCTCCCGTTACAGCCACCGCACCAAGGTGCAGCGCCTGCCGATCGAGCGGATCTCCCAGGCCAGCGCCAACCAGCGCAAGGGCCGCTGCGGCCGTACCAGCGACGGCATCTGCATCCGGCTGTACTCCGAGGCCGACTTCGACGCCCGTCCCGAGTTCACCGACGCCGAGATCCTGCGCACGAACCTGGCCTCCGTCATCCTCCAGATGACCGCCGCCGGCCTCGGCGAGATCGAGAAGTTCCCCTTCATCGACCCGCCGGACCACCGCAACATCCGCGACGGCGTCCAGCTCCTGCAGGAACTCGGGGCGCTGGACCCGGCCGAGAAGGACCCGAAGAAGCGCCTGACGCAGATGGGCCGCAAGCTGTCCCAGCTGCCCGTCGACCCGCGGCTGGCCCGCATGGTCATCGAGGCCGACAAGAACAACTGCGTCCGCGAGGTCATGGTCATCGCGGCGGCCCTGTCCATCCAGGACCCGCGCGAGCGGCCCTCGGACAAGCAGACCCAGGCCGACCAGAACCACGCCCGCTTCAAGGACGAGACCAGCGACTTCCTGTCGTTCCTGAACATGTGGCGCTACGTCCGGGAGCAGCAGAAGGAACGCGGCTCCTCCTCCTTCCGCCGGATGTGCAAGCAGGAGTACCTGAACTTCCTGCGGATCCGCGAGTGGCAGGACATCTACTCGCAGCTGCGCACGGTCGCCAAGAGCATGGGCATCCACGTCAACGAGGCGGACGCCCCCGAGCAGGTCGTCCACGTCTCGCTGCTGGCCGGTCTGCTCTCGCACATCGGCCTCAAGGACACCGACAAGAACGAGTACCTGGGCGCCCGGTCGGCCAAGTTCGCGATCTTCCCGGGCTCGTCGCTGTTCAAGAAGCAGCCGAAGTTCGTGATGTCGGCCGAGCTGGTGGAGACCTCGCGGCTGTGGGCCCGGGTGAACGCCAAGGTCGAGCCCGAGTGGGTGGAGCCGCTGGCGCAGCACCTGATCAAGCGGACCTACAGCGAGCCGCACTGGGAGAAGGACCAGGCCGCGGTGATGGCGTACGAGAAGGTGACGCTGTACGGCGTCCCGATCGTTGCCCAGCGGAAGATCAACTACGGCCGGATCGACCCCGAGGTCTCGCGCGAGCTGTTCATCCGCAACGCGCTGGTCGAGGGCGACTGGCGCACCCACCACAAGTTCTACGCCGACAACCGCAAGCTCCTCACCGAGGTGGAGGAGCTGGAGAACCGGGCCCGGCGCCGCGACATCGTGGTGGACGACGAGACCCTCTTCGACTTCTACGACCAGCGGATCCCCGAGCACGTCGTCTCCGGCGCGCACTTCGACTCCTGGTGGAAGCACAAGAAGCGGGACGAGCCCGAACTGCTCGACTTCGAGCGGGAGATGCTGCTCACGGAAAAGGCGGCCGGGGTCACCAAGGCCGACTATCCGGACTCCTGGCGGCAGGGGCAGCTGAAGTTCCGGGTGACCTACCAGTTCGAGCCGGGCGCGGACGCGGACGGCGTGACGGTCCACATCCCGCTCCAGGTGCTCAACCAGGTCACCGACGAGGGCTTCGACTGGCAGATCCCGGGCCTGCGCGAGGAGGTCGTCACCGAGCTGATCCGCTCGCTGCCCAAGCCGATCCGCCGCCACTACGTGCCCGCGCCGAACTACGCGGGCCGGTTCCTGGACACGGCCGTGCCGCTGCAGGAGCCGCTGCCGGTGACGCTGGCGCGCGAGCTCCAGCGCATGGTCGGCGTGCCGGTGTCGGCCGAGGACTTCGACCTCACCCGCATCCCGGACCACCTGAAGATCACTTTCCGGATCGTCGACGAGCGACGCCGCAAGATCGCCGAGGACAAGGACCTGGAGGCCCTGCGGCTCAGGCTGAAGCCCAAGGCCCGCCAGGCCCTCTCCAAGGCCGCCGCGGCCACCGCCGAGCGGGCGGGCGGGGAGTCCGTGGAGCGGACCGGGCTGACCGACTGGACGATCGGCACGCTGACCAAGGTGTTCGAGACCCGCCGCGCCGGCCAGCCGGTGAAGGCGTACCCGGCGCTGGTGGACGAGGGCACGAGCGTCTCCGTACGGCTCTTCGACACGGAGGCGGAGCAGCAGCAGGCGATGTGGCTGGGCACCCGCCGGCTCATCCTGCTGAACATCCCGGTGAACCCGGCGAAGTTCGCCTCGGACCACCTCACCAACCAGCAGAAGCTCGCGCTCTCCAGGAATCCGCACGGCTCCATCCAGGCGCTGTTCGACGACTGCGCGACCGCGGCGGCCGACAAGCTGATCGCCGACCACGGCGGCCCGGCGTGGGACGAGGCGGGCTTCCGGAAGCTCTACGAGGCCGTCCGCGCCGACCTGGTGGACACCACCGTGCGCGCCGTGAACCAGACCCAGCAGGTGCTGGCCGCCTGGCAGGCCTGTGAACGGCGCCTGAAGGGCACCTCCAGCCTCGCCCTGGTCGCGAACATCCAGGACGTCAGGACGCAGCTGGCGGCCCTGATGCCGGCCGGCTTCGTGACGCTCACCGGGCTGCGCAGGCTGCCGGACCTGATGCGCTACCTGGTGGCGGCGGACCGGCGGCTCCAGCAGATGCCCACGGGCGTCCAGCGCGACACGACGCGCATGGAGAAGGTCCACGAGATGCAGGACGAGTACGCCTGGCTGCTGGAGCAGTTGCCGAAGGGGCGGCCGGTCCCGGCCGCCGTGACGGACATCCGCTGGATGATCGAGGAGCTGCGCGTCAGCTACTTCGCGCACGCCCTCGGCACGGCGTACCCGATCTCCGACAAGCGGATCGTGAAGGCGGTGGATGCGGCGGCCCCCTGATCGGTTCGACCGCACCCCCTGAGCTGCTGTACAGTCTGTTTCGCAGCCGCCTCCGAGCGGCCGCGAAATCAAGGTCCTGTGGAGCAGTTGGTTAGCTCGCCACCCTGTCAAGGTGGAGGTCGCGGGTTCAAGTCCCGTCAGGATCGCAACAACGTCAGGGCCCGTATCCCCCCGGGGATGCGGGCCCTGACGCGTTGACGGGTGCCGTCGCCCGGGCCGGGTTGGGGAAGCCGGCCGCGGGCCCTGCGTCCGACCGGCCGCGGGCCCTGCGTGGTCCGACCCCCGCGTCCGACCCCGCGTCCGACCCCCGCGTCCGCTCCTGCGGCGGCCCCCTGCTCATCCCGCGGCGCCGGTCCTGCTTCGGCCGCCTGCGGGCCCTGCGGCGGAGAATCCCCCGTTCGCATGATGCTCACCGCGACGGTCTTCCCCATTACGGGGTGCATTGGCGGATATACAAGAGTGATCATCTGTGACGGGTGTCACCGCACGAGTTTTTCGGACTCACACTTTTATCGCATCCATACGTCTGCTCAATTTAATATGTGCAATGGTACCTACCCCGTCAGGCATCCCGGCGGACCTCCGGCGCCCCCCTGACCTGGGCATAAAAAGATCGCGCTGGACCCGGCGGAGTCCAGCGCGATCGAACGACCCGAGAACCTGTTGGGGCAGGCCGGGCCGCATGAAGCAATGTGGGTTTTCATCGGATTGGGGGACCCGATAGCGACCCGTTTAAAGCGGGGTGTTTACGCGACCTCAGGCCTCGCTGCGCTGCTGCGGAATTCCCGCCAGCAGTGCGCGGACCTCGGCCTCGCGGTACCGGCGGTGTCCACCCAGGGTGCGGATGGACGTGAGCTTGCCAGCCTTGGCCCAGCGGGTGACCGTCTTCGGGTCCACGCGGAACATCGTGGCAACCTCAGCCGGGGTCAGCAGCGGCTCGGCATCAGGGGTGCGAGCGGTCATGAGCGGCCTCCTCGGGAGAACCGAACCATCTCGGTTCTTTCCTCTAAATTCTGCACCTTGGCCCGCGTTGCCCGAAATGGACATACGCGGGCCGAGTCGGTTATAGGACGAACGGCTTGTCCTCGGCACTACAACTACACCATCCGTCCAGCCGCGACGGCCAAACCGACGGAATTGCCCTCCGAGGTGTTCATCAGCGGCGGAAGCCCGATGGACCGTCCCATAACGGACAGTCACCCCACTGTGACGATCAGTCACAGAGCGATCAGGAGTCGTCAGACCCCCCGTAGAGTGCAATGCCGAGCATTCCGCCCTTAGTTGGGCGGAAGGAACCCTCCCCGGACTCCTTGTCCTATTTTGGCACGAGGGTAGGGGAAGGGCGCAAGGGTGTGGTTAGTGCGGTCCGTCACGCTTGGGCCAATGGCCCGTATCGGGACGTAGGTCCTGGCACTACGTCCTAAATGCCACAATCAGGCCTCTGATCAGCCAGTTTTGACCGAACGACCGATACGCGGCGGTACGTACGGACCTCTGAAAGGTGAAACCGGCCACACCGGCGACTTTCGGCCTAATTCGCAAAAAGCCGCTCGCGCACCGCCCGCCACCGCTCCGCGAGCCCCCGGTACGCCTCCGCCGCACCCTCGGCGTCCCCCGCCCGCAGGGCATCGACACCCGCCGCGAGATCCGCCGCCGAGCGGTCGGCCGCCAGCCGCTCCGCCGGCAGGGCGTGCACCAGCCCGCCGTAGTCCAGCTCGACCATCGACCGCGGATGGAACTCCTCCAGCCAGCTCCCCACCTCGACCAGCCCTTCGGCGAGCATCCCGTACCCCTCCGCGGCGCGCAGCGTCCGCAGCGCCCGGGCGAGGCGCCGGCGCGCCTGCACCATCGGTGTCCGGTAACGCAGCCGCTCCCCCTGCACGTACTCCCGCTCCTCGTCCGCCACCAGCACGAACCAGCGCAGCGGGATCTGCCACACCCCCGTACGGATCCAGGGGCGCGCGTCCGGGTTCCGCTCGCGCCAGCGCTCGTACTCCTCGGCCGCCCGCCGGCGCGCCACCGGCGGCAGCGCCGCGTCCAGCACCGGGAGCGGGAACTGGTCGACCAGTTCCTCCAGCGCCAGCCAGCCGCGCAGCCGGGTGCGCCAGGGGCAGACCAGCAGCACCCCGTCGACCTCCGCGGTGAACGCGTCGGCGCTCTCGTGGGCCGGCACCCCCACCAGGGGGACCCGCACCAATTCCGCCAGCGACCGGCGCAGTTCGTCCTGGGCGGTCGGGGCCGTCCCGCGCCGGGCGTACGCGGCCCAGTGGGTGCGCTCCGGCTCCGCGAAAGCGGCCAGGGGCTCGTAGACGCGCAGGTAGGAGGCGTACGGGACGGCCGGAGCCGAGCGCGCGGAGGGCAGCAGGGGTTCGGGGGATTCGGTCACCCTCTCGTACTCCCCTCTTCCGGGGTCCGGTTCACCTCCGGCCCCGGGCGGAAGGGCCGGGGCCGCCTCCCGTACTCCGGGAGTGTTTCGATCCCCGGACAGGTGACCCCCATCCGGCCCACAGGTCTTACTCTGCTCCCAGCACGTCCTCCCCCACCCGCAGGGGGGCGTCTTCCCGCCGCATCTCTTCCATGGGAGTCACCACCGTGACCGAAATGACCGACGGCGTCCTGCACACCCTGTTCCGCACGGAGCAGGGCGGCCACGAGCAAGTCGTGCTGTGCCAGGACCGAGCCACCGGCCTGAAAGCCGTCATCGCGATCCACTCCACCGCCCTGGGCCCCGCCCTCGGTGGTACGCGTTTCCACGCTTACGCCTCCGACGAGGAGGCCGTGCGCGACGCGCTCAACCTCTCGCGCGGCATGTCGTACAAGAACGCCATGGCCGGTCTCGGCCTCGGTGGCGGCAAGGCCGTGATCATCGGTGACCCCGACGTCATCAAGACCGAGGAACTCCTCGAGGCCTACGGCCGTTTCGTGGAGTCCCTCGGCGGCCGCTACGTGACCGCCTGCGACGTCGGCACCTTCGTCGCCGACATGGACGTCGTCGCCCGTGAGACCCGCTGGGCCACCGGCCGCTCCCCCGAGAACGGCGGCGCCGGCGACTCCTCGGTGCTCACCGCCTACGGCGTCTTCCAGGGCATGCGCGCCAGCGCGCAGCACCTGTGGGGCGACCCGACCCTGCGCGGCCGCAAGGTCGGCGTCGCGGGCGTCGGCAAGGTCGGCCACTACCTGGTGGAGCACCTGCTGGAGGACGGTGCCGAGGTCGTGATCACCGACGTCCGCCAGGAGTCGGTGCAGCGCATCCTCGACAAGCACCCGGGCAAGGTCACCGCGGTCGCCGACACGGACGCGCTGATCCGTGTCGAGGGCCTCGACATCTACGCCCCGTGCGCACTCGGCGGCGCCCTGAACGACGAGACGGTCCCGGCCCTCACCGCCACGATCGTGTGCGGCGCGGCCAACAACCAGCTCGCCCACCCGGGCATCGAGAAGGACCTCGCGGACCGCGGCATCCTCTACGCCCCGGACTACGTGGTCAACGCGGGCGGTGTCATCCAGGTCGCCGACGAGCTGCACGGCTTCGACTTCGACCGGTGCAAGGTGCAGGCAACGAAGATCTTCGACACCACGCTGGAGATCTTCGCTCGTGCGAAGGCGGACGGCATTCCGCCGGCCGCCGCCGCCGACCGGATCGCCGAGCAGCGGATGGCCGACGGCCGCCGCACCCTGCCGGTGACTGCCTCCTAAGGGGCCTGCGCGAGGCCCGCCGGGGCGCGGCGAGACGGAACTCACTGCACTTCGGCGGGTCGCCCGCCAGGAAAGGGTTAAAATCGCAGCTGACCAGCGAGGACGGGGCGCCTTGTTGGTTCTGCACCGGGGCGCGTCATGCGGGCGGCGTACCGTATGGCCGCGGAAGCAGGTACCGTTAAACCCCTACGGACGGTCTCTCCACGGAGAGCCCGCTCCGAACCATGAACGCGTGTCAGACTCTGGGGCCGTCGAGCCCCGTCACCGAGGGGGTCGAGCCATGGGGCGCGGCCGGGCAAAGGCCAAGCAGACAAAGGTCGCCCGCCAGCTGAAGTACAGCAGCGGCGGGACTGACTTGTCGCGTCTGGCCAACGAGCTGGGCGCATCGACCGCGGAACCGCTGTCTGTCAGCGAGCCGGTCGAGGTGGACGACGACGAGCTGGACGAGGACGATCCGTACGCTCGGTACGCGGACCTCTACAACAGCGATGACGACGACGAGGACGACGAGTCCGGTCCGTCGGCACAGCGTCGCGGCGCTTGACGCCCTGAGGCGTCTGCACGACACACAAAAGACTGAAACCCGGTCCAGGGCGTAGCCCCGGGCCGGGTTTCAGTGCTGCTCAGCTCGCGTAGGAACCGGTGAGGGTCGCGCCCTCGGTGCGGTCGCCGCGGTCCAGGATCTCCCCCGCGACCCAGGCGTCGACGCCCCGGTCGGCGAGCGCGGTCAGCGCCACGTCCACCGACTCCTGCGGGACCACGGCCATCATGCCGACGCCCATGTTCAGGGTCTTCTCCAGCTCCAGCTGCTCCACCTGCCCGGCCTTGCCGACCAGGTCGAAGATCGCGCCGGGCGTCCAGGTCGCACGGTCGACGGTGGCGTGCAGGTGGTCCGGGATCACCCGGGCCAGGTTGGCCGCGAGGCCGCCGCCGGTGATGTGCGAGTACGCGTGCACCTCGGCCGTCCGGGTGAGGGCCATGCAGTCCAGCGAGTAGATCTTGGTGGGCTCGAGCAGCTCCTCGCCGAGGGTCCGGCCGAGCTCCTCCACGTGAGCGTCGAGGGACATCCCGGCGCGGTCGAAGAGGACGTGGCGGACCAGCGAGTACCCGTTCGAGTGAAGGCCGGACGAAGCCATCGCGATGACGGCGTCCCCCGTACGGATGCGATCCGCGCCGAGCAGGCGGTCGTACTCGACGACGCCCGTGCCGGCGCCCGCCACGTCGAAGTCGTCCGGGCCCAGCAGACCGGGGTGTTCGGCGGTCTCGCCGCCCACCAGGGCGCAGCCGGCGAGGACACAGCCCTCGGCGATGCCCTTGACGATGGCGGCGACACGCTCGGGGTGCACCTTGCCGACGCAGATGTAGTCGGTCATGAAGAGCGGCTCGGCGCCGCAGACGACGATGTCGTCCATGACCATCGCGACCAGGTCGTGGCCGATGGTGTCGTACACGCCCATCTGACGGGCGATGTCCACCTTGGTGCCGACCCCGTCGGTGGCCGAGGCGAGCAGCGGGCGCTCGTACCGCTTGAGGGCGGAGGCGTCGAAGAGTCCGGCGAAACCGCCGAGGCCGCCGAGGACCTCGGGGCGCTGCGTCTTCTTCACCCACTCCTTCATCAGCTCGACGGCGCGGTCTCCCGCTTCGATGTCGACGCCCGCGGCTGCGTAGCTGGCACCGGTGGTCTTCTCTGTCATGACAGGAGAGAGCTTTCGTGTCGTTACTGCGGTTGGTGCGGGGCCCTGGGAAAAGCCGGAAAGACAGGGCCCCGCGCAGGTCGAGCCGGGGACTCTACGGGCGACGGAGCGCGTCGGCGGCGTCCGCGCCGCCGGCCAGCTCGGTCTCCAGGAGCTGCTTGCCGAGGAGCTGCGGGTCGGGGAGGTCCATCGGGTACTCGCCGTCGAAGCAGGCACGGCAGAGGTTCGGCTTCTGGATCGTCGTCGCCTCGATCATCGAGTCGAGCGAGATGTAGGAGAGGGAGTCCGCGCCCAGCGACGTGGCGATCTCGTCGACCGTCATGCCGTTGGCGATCAGCTCGGCCCGGGTGGCGAAGTCGATGCCGAAGAAGCACGGCCACTTCACCGGCGGCGAGGAGATCCGGATGTGGACCTCGGCCGCGCCGGCCTCGCGGAGCATCTTGACCAGGGCGCGCTGGGTGTTGCCGCGGACGATCGAGTCGTCCACGACCACCAGGCGCTTGCCCCGGATGACTTCCTTGAGGGGGTTGAGCTTCAGGCGGATGCCGAGCTGGCGGATCGTCTGCGAGGGCTGGATGAAGGTCCGGCCCACGTAGGCGTTCTTGACGAGGCCCGATCCGTACGGAATCCCACTGGCCTCGGCGTAGCCGACCGCGGCGGGCGTGCCTGATTCCGGCGTCGCTATCACCAGGTCGGCCTCGACCGGGGCTTCCTTGGCCAGGCGCCGGCCCATCTCGACACGCGAGAGGTAGACGTTCCGGCCGGCGATGTCGGTGTCCGGGCGCGCCAGGTAGACGTACTCGAAGACACAGCCCTTGGGCTTCGCTTCCGCGAATCGGGAGGTGCGCAGACCGTTCTCGTCGATGGCGACGAGTTCACCCGGCTCGACCTCGCGGACGAAGCTGGCGCCGCAGATGTCGAGGGCGGCGGTCTCGCTCGCCACCACCCAGCCGCGCTCCAGGCGGCCGAGGACCAGCGGGCGGATGCCCTGCGGGTCACGGGCGGTGTAGAGGGTCCCCTCGTCCATGAACACCAGCGAGAAGGCGCCCTTGACCTTCGGGAGCACCACGCGGGCGGACTCCTCGATGGTCAGCGGCTTGCCGTCCGCGTCCACCTGGCCGGCCAGCAGGGCCGTGACCAGGTCGGTGTCATTGGTGGCGGCCACCTGGGTGGCACGGCCGTCCTGACGGGGGAGGTCGGCGACCATCTCGGCGAGCTCGGCGGTGTTCACCAGGTTGCCGTTGTGTCCCAGGGCCAGGGAGCCGTGGGCGGTCGCGCGGAAAGTGGGCTGCGCGTTCTCCCAGACGGAGGCGCCGGTGGTCGAATAGCGGGCGTGACCGACCGCGATATGACCTTGGAGCGAACCGAGGGAGGTTTCGTCGAAGACCTGGGAAACGAGGCCCATGTCCTTGAAGACGAGGATCTGGGAACCGTTGCTCACAGCGATTCCCGCGGACTCTTGTCCACGGTGCTGTAGCGCATACAGTCCGAAGTAGGTGAGCTTGGCGACCTCTTCACCCGGAGCCCAGACACCGAAGACGCCACAAGCGTCCTGGGGGCCCTTTTCGCCGGGGAGCAGGTCGTGGTTGAGTCGTCCATCACCACGAGGCACGCTCCCGAGTGTAGGCGAGATCGACCACTGGTCCGAATTGGGGACGGCCGGGAAATGTCACAGCACAGAGGGTGACGGGACGCCTCCGTCTCGGTATTCGGATCACCTTGTTGACATCTACGAAGGCACTCGTACAGGCTCTCGACCCATGCAGCCTCTCGGTGACCGCGCCGTCACCCTCGTCGAGCGCCGGCACGTGGACCTGGTCCGTGTCGCGAGCGCCATCTGTCGTTGCTGCGCGTAGCCACAACTCTTCCTCTCCTTTTCCCTTTTCCGCTCCGCCCCGCCCTGCTCCGCCGTGCCGCGCGCCGTCCCGCGCCCCGCCCGGAGCCGGCCGGCGGACCGTGCCCTGGAGTACCTGTGTCTTCGTACGAGAACAAGCTGTCCCGGCGTGCCTTCACGGGCGCCGTCGGTGTTGCCGCTGCGGCCACCGCCGCGGGTCTGGGCGCCGCCCCCGCGCAGGCCGCCGAGACCCCTCCGGCGGGTCCCTCGGAGCGGGAGTTCCGGGCCTCCCGGGGCCGCCCGTCGCGCCGGCCGAACATCCTGTTCATCCTCGGTGACGACCTGGGCTGGGCCGACCTCTCCGCGTACGGCGCCCCGCACATCAGGACCCCGAACCTGGACCGGCTGGCCCGCCAGGGCGTCCGCTTCACCGACGCCTACTCGGGCTCCGCCACCTGCTCGCCGACCCGGTTCAGCCTCTACACCGGCCGCTACCCGGCCCGGACCAGGGGCGGGCTCGCCGAGCCGATCGCCGACAAGTCCGTCGGCCTGGAGCCCACCCACCCCACGCTGGCCTCGCTGCTGAAGGCGTCCGGGTACGCCACGGCACTGATCGGCAAGTGGCACGCCGGCTACCTGCCCGACTACAGCCCGACGAAGTCCGGCTGGGACGAGTTCTTCGGCAACTTCGGCGGGGCCCTGGAGTACTACTCCAAGCTGGGCCTGGGCGGCGAGTACGACCTCTACGAGGGCGACGCCGCGTACGAGGACCTGCGCTACTACACGCGGATCATCACCGAGCGGGCCGGCGAGTACGTCTCCCGCGACCACCACGGCAGGCCGTGGCTGCTGAACCTGAACTTCACCACCCCGCACTGGCCGTGGATCGCCGACGGGGACACCGAGCAGAGCGCCGAGATCGTCCGGCGCATCAAGGCGGGTGACCCTCGTGCCCTGTGGCACCAGGACGGCGGCTCGGTCGAGAAGTACAAGGAGATGGTCGAGGACCTCGACCGGTCGGTCGGCGAGGTCCTGAAGGCCCTGAAGCGCTCCGGTCAGGAGGAGCACACCATCGTGGTGTTCTCCAGTGACAACGGCGGTGAGCGGTTCTCCTACAACTGGCCGCTCTCGGGCAGCAAGGCCTCCCTCCAGGAGGGCGGCATCCGGGTGCCGAACATCGTGCGCTGGCCCGCCCGGCTGGAGGGCGGGCAGGTCAGCCGCGTCCCGGTGTTCAGCCCGGACTGGACCGCGACCCTGCTGGAGGTGGCCGGCGCCCGCCCGCACCCGGCCTACCCGCTGGACGGCGTGAGCCTGGCCGGATACCTGCTGCGCGGTGAGGAGGCCGTCGAGCGGGACCTGTTCTGGCGGGTCCGCGGGGAGCGGGCGCTGCGCCGCGGGAACTGGAAGTACTACCGCGGGAAGTCGGGCCGCGACCAGCTGTTCGACGTGGCCGGGGACATCCGCGAACAGGCCGACAAGGCCGCCGTGGAGCCCGCCCGGCTGGCAGAGCTGCGCGCGGCCTGGGAGGCCGTGAACGCGGGTCTGCTGCCCTACCCGGCGTGAGCCGGCGGGTGCGGGCGGCCCGTGGTCCGGCTGCGGGCGGCCCGTCGTCCGACTGCGGGCGGCCCGCGGTCCGGCAGCCCGCGGTCCGCAGCCTGTGGTCCGGCCGCCCGCCCCGCCGGCCCGGCCGCCGCTATTCGGCGTCGGACGGCGCCTCCGCGATCAGGCCGTTGCCGTCCGCGGCGGTGAGGGTCAGCAGGCGGCCCTCGATCCGGGAGAGGAGCGGGCCGCTCGCGAACAGCCCGGTCAGCTTCGCCTCGACCTCGCCCGCCGGGCCGTCGCACGCCATCCGCGTGGTGGTGAGCGGCCCGAAGGTGAGCCGGTCGCCGTCGCGCGTGACCTGGGCGCTGAACCGGTTGCAGCCGAGGGTCCCGCTCGCGGACAGGTCGGCGGCGAGGGTGAACCGCGCCGTGCCGGCGGCTCCGGCGGGCAGCGAGGACACCGATCCGCCGCTGATCAGGGACTGCACGGTCCACTCGACCGCGGTGAGCGGCGCGTCCGGGACCACCGGCTCCGAGGTCATGGCGATCGTGCTCCCGTCGGCGGTCTTCAGGGTGAGCCGGTCGGGGCCCCGGTCGATGGTCAGCCGCCCGGTGAACAGCTTGGCGAATGCCGTCTCGAACTCCATGTCCGCGCAGGCCATGGTGGTCGTGGCGCCGGGGGTCACGGTCACCGCGGAGGTGCCGGCGAAGGAGACGGCGGCGGTGAAGCCGTTGCAGCCGTAGTTGCCCTTGACCTGCTTCTCGCCGAAGTCGAGGCGGGCCGTTCCGGGGGCGTGCAGGGTGCGGCCGCCCGTGGTCAGGGACTCGACGGCCCAACGGCCCACGGGGTCGGGGAGCACCGCGCCCGCGCCCTGCTCCCCGGCCCGGCCGCAGCCGGCCGCGGCGAGCGCGAGGACGAGGGCCAGCCCCGCGGGGAGGGGGACGTGCCGGAGGGTACGCATGCCCCTGGGACGAACGGGATCTCCGGTCGGTTCCACCACGGCGGCCCCCGCTCAGCTCATCAGCGGGAGCAGCGCGGACAGGTCGGCCCGCTCACCGCCGGCCCGCACCTGCGCCGCGTCGAGCGCCTCGGCCCATGCCGTACGGCCGGTCGCGAGCCGGATCCAGGTCAGAGGGTCGGTCTCCACGACGTTCGGCGGGGTGCCGCGGGTGTGGCGGGGGCCCTCGATGCACTGGACCACCGCGAAGGGCGGGATCCGCACCTCGACCGAACCGCCCGGGGCCTTCAGGGCGAGGGAGTCGGCGAGCAGCCGCGTACAGGCGGCCAGGGCCTGCCGCTCGATCGGGACGTCGAGCCCGGCGGCCCGGTTCAGGTCATCGGTGTGGACCACCAGCTCCACGGTCCGGGTGACCAGGAAGTCGGCCAGGGTCATGTCCCCGACCCACAGCTGGAGGACGCGCCCGCCGGGGTTCGCCGCGAGCGCCCCGGCCATGGCGTCGGCGGCCCGTTCGTACAGCTCGGGCAGCGGGGCGCCGGTCAGGGTCTCCCGGGCCGCCTCGGAGATCTTCCCGGCGAGGGAGGCGGTGGCGAAGGGCCATTCGACCGCCGTCAGCTCGGCGAGGGCGGCGGGCGGCCGGGCCAGGCCGGCGGCCAGCGAGTCCGCGATCCACGCGATGTGCGCGGCGAGGTCGGCGACGCTCCAGTCCCCGAGCCCGCTGGGGCGCTCCAGCTGCTCGGGGCCCAACTCCCGTACGGCCCGTCCGACATGACCGAACTGTGCGATCACGGCCGCTCTGATCCTGGCGTCGTCGTACTTGCGGGTCTTGGGTGCCATGCCGGGAGTCTGCCCGATCAGTCGCCACCGCCGCAGCCGCCACCGCAGCTGCTGCCGCAACTGCTGGAGCAACTGCTGGCCCCGCAGCCGCCGGAGGAGCCGCAGGAACTGCCCGAGCCGCTCGACCGTTGCGCCGCGCGCTGCTTGCGCTTCTCCTCGTCGGCCCGCCGCCTGAGGGTGTACGAGGTGCCGGCCGGCCACCACGACCGCAGGCGGTGCCGGCGGAAGGGCATCAGCGGAACGGCGCTGACGGCGTCGGTGATCGTACGGTCGTCGCCGTAGACGGCGTGCCTCAGGATCACCTCGGCCCCCTCGCAGGGCACTCCGTACATCACCGCCTCGTAGGGCTCGGCGCGTGGGTCGATGTCGTGGTGGTCGGAGCGCAGCCGGTCCGCCGCCCCACCGAGGAGGGTCACCGCCCGGGAACTGCGGTAGTGGTCGTCGAACCGGTCCCGGAACGCGATCAGTGGCGGGGCGGTGGTGGTTCCGGCGTCGGCGACCAGCCAGCGCGGGCCGAGGAGCACCTCGCGGACGCCGACGCGGATCACCGGCTGGGGCCCGTCGTGCAGCCGCCGGGCGGCACGCCGTGCCGTGAGGCCGCGGCCGAGCAGCGGGACGCCCGGAACGAGCAGCATCATGGCCAGGACCTGCGGGCCCGTCCCGTCGAAGGGGTCCCCCGGGCTCGCTCCCAGGTCCTGCACGAGGACCCACCCGAGCAGTGCGGCGGCGGCCAGGCACAGCCCCGCCCCGGTGGCGAGGAGCACCCGTCCGCGTCGGCGGTGGCCGTCCGGCAGGTTCTCGGGGATCGCCGCACGGGTGTCACCGGCGGCGGCGAGGAACAGCTCCCGCTGGCACCTGCGCGAGCGGATCCGGAGCGCGGACCCCGCGAACGCCCAGGCGCAGAGGGCGAGCACCAGCACGCCGCCGGCCAGGCCGGGGCCCTCGGCGGGGGCGAGTGCGGACAGGTTCCGTACCGCGTCCGCGGCGACCACGGGGGTGGACAGGAGGGTGGCGGCCGGCAGGAACCGGTACCAGGCGGGGAGGGACACCAGGAGGACGGCCGGGACGTAGCCGGCCCAGGAGGTGCCGTGTCCGGGGGCGTCCGAGTCCCCCAGGGCCAGGAGGACGAGCGAGAGGACCACCAGCGGCACGAGGATCCAGCCGACGGGGACCGGGGCGAAGACGGGCGGAACGCGTGCGTCGAGCCAGCGCTGGGCGTCCTTGACGTGCCAGTGGGGGGCGCCGCCGTCGGGTATCGCGGCGTCCGGCAGGTGCTTGACGATGCTCACGCGGTCAGTATGCGGAGCGCTCACGGGCGCGGACACGACGGTCGTGCCACGGAATCGCTACGGCCGTGCGACGGTGACGCGGCGGGGCCCCGCACGGAAGTTCCGTGCGGGGCCCCGGCCGGGTACGCGCCGCTCTCTCCGGCCGATCAGGCCAGCAGGGCCGGGATCGTCGCCTCGTGGGCCTCGCGGAGCTCGGCCAGGGGCAGGCTGAACTCGCCCTGGATCTCGATCTCGTCGCCGTCCACCACGCCGATACGGGCGACGGGCAGGCCGCGCGCGCCGCACATGTCGGTGAAGCGGAGCTCCTCGCTGCGCGGGACGGCCACGATGGCGCGGCCCGCGGACTCGGAGAAGAGGAACGTGAAGGCGTCCAGGCCCTCTGGGACCACGACGCGCGCGCCGTTGCCGCCCTTGAGGCAGGACTCGGTCAGCGCCTGGATGACACCGCCGTCGGACAGGTCGTGCGCGGCGTCGATCATGCCGTCGCGCGAGGCGGAGATCAGGATCTCGGCCAGCAGCTTCTCGCGGCCCAGGTCCACCTTGGGCGGCAGGCCGCCGAGGTGGTCGTGGACGACCTGCGACCAGGCGGAGCCGCCGAACTCCTCGGCGGTGTCGCCCAGGAGGTACAGCAGCTGTCCGGCCTCCGCGAACGCCATCGGCGTACGGCGGTTGACGTCGTCGATCACGCCGAGCACGGCCACGACCGGGGTCGGGTGGATCGCCACGTCGCCGGTCTGGTTGTAGAGGGAGACGTTGCCGCCGGTCACCGGGGTGCCCAGCTCCAGGCAGCCGTCCGCGAGACCGCGGGTGGCCTCGGCGAACTGCCACATGACGCCCGGGTCCTCGGGGGAGCCGAAGTTCAGGCAGTCGGAGATCGCGAGGGGCTTGGCGCCGGTCGCGGCGACGTTGCGGTACGCCTCGGCCAGGGCCAGCTGCGCGCCCGTGTACGGGTCGAGCTTGGCGTAGCGGCCGTTGCCGTCGGTGGCCATGGCGACGCCGAGGTTGGACTCCTCGTCGATGCGGACCATGCCGGCGTCCTCGGGCTGGGCCAGGACGGTGTTGCCCTGCACGAAGCGGTCGTACTGGTCGGTGACCCAGGACTTCGAGGCCTGGTTCGGAGAGGAGACCAGGGCCAGGACCTGCGCGCGCAGTTCCTCGGAGGTCTGCGGGCGGGGCAGCTTGCCCGCGTCGTCGGCCTGGAGGGCGTCCTGCCAGTCGGGGCGGGCGTAGGGACGGTTGTAGACCGGACCCTCGTGGGCCACGGTGCCCGGGGGCACGTCCACGATCTGCTCGCCGTGCCAGAAGATCTCCAGGCGCTCGCCGTCGGTCACCTCACCGATGACGGTGGCGATGACGTCCCACTTCTCGCAGATCTCCATGAAGCGGTCGACGTGCTGCGGCTCGACGATCGCGCACATGCGCTCCTGCGACTCGCTCATGAGGATCTCCTCGGGCGAGAGCGTCGCGTCGCGCAGCGGGACGGTGTCGAGCTCGACGCGCATGCCGCCGGAGCCGGCCGAGGCCAGCTCGGAGGTGGCGCAGGACAGGCCGGCGCCGCCGAGGTCCTGGATGCCCGCGACCAGCTTCTCCTTGAAGATCTCCAGGGTGCACTCGATGAGGAGCTTCTCCTGGAAGGGGTCGCCGACCTGGACGGCGGGGCGCTTGGTGGGCTTGGTGTCGTCGAAGGTCTCGGACGCGAGGACCGAGACGCCGCCGATGCCGTCGCCGCCGGTGCGGGCGCCGTAGAGGATGACCTTGTTGCCGGGGCCGGAGGCCTGGGCGAGGTGGATGTCCTCGTGCTTCATCACGCCGATGCAGCCGGCATTGACGAGCGGGTTGCCCTGGTAGCAGGCGTCGAAGACGACCTCGCCGCCGATGTTGGGCAGGCCCAGGCAGTTGCCGTAGCCGCCGATGCCCGCGACGACGCCCGGAAGGACGCGCTTGGTGTCGGGGTGGTCGGCCGCGCCGAAGCGCAGCGGGTCGACGACGGCGACCGGGCGGGCGCCCATGGCGAGGATGTCGCGGACGATGCCGCCGATGCCGGTGGCCGCACCCTGGTAGGGCTCGATGTAGCTGGGGTGGTTGTGCGACTCGACCTTGAAGGTGACCGCGTAACCCTGGCCGACGTCGACGACGCCGGCGTTCTCGCCGATGCCGACGAGCATGGCGTCGTTCTGGGGGGCCTTCTCGCCGAACTGCTTCAGGTGGACCTTGCTGCTCTTGTACGAGCAGTGCTCGGACCACATGACCGAGTACATGGCGAGCTCGGCGCCGGTCGGGCGGCGGCCGAGGATCTCCCGGATCCGGGCGTACTCGTCCTCCTTGAGGCCGAGTTCCTTCCAGGGCTGGGAGGCGTCCGGGGTTTCGGTGGCGTTCTTGACGGTGTCGAGGCTCATGCGCTGACCAGCTTCTTCAGGACCGACGTGAAGAACGGGAGGCCGTCGGTGCCACCGGTTCCGATCAGCGGCTCGACCGCGTGCTCGGGGTGCGGCATCAGGCCGACGACGTTGCCCTCGGCGTTGGTGATGCCGGCGATGTCGCGGAGCGACCCGTTCGGGTTCATGTCCAGGTACCGGAAGGCCACGCGGCCCTCGGCCTCCAGTTCGTCGAGCGTGCGCTCGTCGGCGACGTACCGGCCGTCCATGTTCTTGAGCGGTACGGAGATCTCCTGGCCGGCGGTGTAGTCGCCGGTCCACGCGGTCTCCGCGTTCTCCACCCGCAGCTTCTGGTCGCGGCAGATGAAGTGCAGGTGGTTGTTGCGGAGCATCGCCCCCGGCAGCAGGTGGGCCTCGGTGAGGACCTGGAAGCCGTTGCAGATGCCGAGGACCGGCATGCCGGCCCTGGCCTGCTCAATGATGGTCTCCATCACCGGCGAGAAGCGGGAGATGGCCCCGGCGCGCAGGTAGTCCCCGTAGGAGAAGCCGCCCGCGAGGACGACCGCGTCGACCTGGTGCAGGTCCTTGTCGCGGTGCCACAGCGAGACGGGCTCGGCCCCCGCGAGGCGGACGGCGCGCAGCGAGTCACGGTCGTCGAGCGTTCCGGGGAACGTGACGACACCGATGCGAGTGGTCACCGTCAGGCCTCGACCTTCACGGTGAAGTCTTCGATGACGGTGTTGGCGAGGAACGTTTCGGCCATCTTGTGGATGCGGTCGAGGGCGGCCTGGTCGACCGGTCCCTCCACTTCCAGTTCGAAGCGCTTCCCCTGACGGACGTCGGCGATGCCCTCGAAGCCCAGGCGCGGCAGTGCACGCTGCACCGCCTGGCCCTGGGGGTCGAGGATCTCCGGCTTGAGCATGACGTCGACTACGACGCGTGCCACTGGCACTCCCGATGAGGTGGTTGGTGCAAGGCGGTTCCTTCAGCGTACCCGCCCGAAATTTCTACGCGGGTAGATATGCGAGGGCCTTGATCACCGGGCCGTTTCAGCTTCACCAACGCTTCGCAAAATCCCCAGGAAAACCACGTACCCGGCATTGCGGCGGGACACGCGGAGAGAATTAACTGAGCTTCGCAATGCAATGGGAATCGGGGTACAAAGGAATCAACCGGGATTCCGGCCGAAAGTTTCATTGCCCCAAAACATCCGAACAGGCGACATCGCCGCACGTCAGCAGGTGGCGGCGTCGCACGAAGGGACCGATATCCGTGGCGCAGCGCGTAGTGGTCACGCTCTCCGACGACATCGACGGGGGAGAAGCGGCGGAAACGGTCATGTTCGCCCTGGACGGTAAGTCGTACGAGATCGACCTCAATGTGGCCAACGCAAAGAAACTGCGGAAGAGCCTCGCGCCCTTCGTGGCCGCCGGCCGCCGCCAGTCACGCTCGGGGAAGGCCTTCAAGCACACCTCGGTCGCGCCCGACCCGGCGGTCGTCCGCGCCTGGGCCCGGTCCCACCAGCACGACGTGCCGCCCCGGGGCCGCATCCCGAAGAAGATCTACGAGGCCTACAACGCGGCCCACTGAGGGCCGATTTGCCATCCACCCCCACCCTTCGGCTAATGTGTGGATCACGCCGAGGGGCGAGGCCGCAGGTCAGAGCCTCCGAGGTCGTGCGGGTGTAGTTCAGTAGCAGAACATCCCTCTTCCAGAGGGAAGGCGCAGTGTGCGATTCCTGTCACCCGCTCTGCATGACTTTCCGACCACTCCGGTGGATCGGGTAGAGTGATGCACGTACTGCTCCGGCAGTGCACTGCTTGCGGACGTAGCTCAGTTGGTAGAGCACCACCTTGCCAAGGTGGATGTCGCGCGTTCGAGTCGCGTCGTCCGCTCTGTAAGTCGAAGGCCCCGATCATCACGATCGGGGCCTTCGTCGTATGCGGCCGCATCCGGCACCAGGCCTCCTGACAAATGTCATGACCGGTCATGACAGCGCGCACTGCCGGCCCGGTCCGGGCGCCGGGACGCTTGGATCATGACTGACACCGTGATCGAAGCCCGGGACCTGCGCCGCGGCTACACCGGAGGGTTCGAGGCCGTACGGGGCGTCTCCTTCTCCGTGGCGCGCGGTGAGATCTTCGCCCTGCTCGGAACCAACGGCGCGGGCAAGACCTCCACCGTCGAACTGCTGGAGGGGCTGGCCGCGCCGAGTGGCGGACAGGTCCGCGTCTTCGGCCTCGACCCGCTCACCCGGCGGGCCGAGGTCCGGCCGCGCACCGGGGTCATGCTCCAGGAGGGCGGCTTCCCCTCCGACCTGTCGGTCGCCGAGACCGTACGGATGTGGGGCGGGGTCACCACCGGCGCCCGCCCGGCGGCCGAGGTGCTGGAACTGGTCGGGCTGGCCGCACGGTCCTCCGTACGCGTCAAGCAGCTGTCCGGCGGCGAACGGCGGCGCCTGGACCTGGCGCTGGCCCTGCTCGGCCGGCCCGAGGTGCTCTTCCTGGACGAGCCCACCACCGGCATGGACCCCGAGGGGCGCCGGGACACCTGGGCCCTGGTGCGCGAACTGCGGGAACAGGGCACCACGGTGCTGCTGACCACCCACTACCTGGAGGAGGCCGAGGAACTCGCGGACCGCCTCGCCATCCTCCACGAGGGCGAGCTGGTCCTGTCGGGCAGTCCGGCCGAGGTGACCGCGACCCGGCCCGCCCGGATCCGGTTCACCCTGCCCGACGGGGTGCCCGCGGCCCGGCTCCCGCTGACCCTGCGGGCGGCCGCCTTCGGGCAGCGCGTGGAGATCCGTACCGAACGGCTCCAGGAGGACCTGACCGAGCTGCTCGGCTGGGCCCGGGAGGACGGCGTGCAGCTGACCGGGCTCGACGCCCGGTCGGCCTCCCTGGAGGAGGCCTTCCTGGAGATCGCCCGCAACCACCGCGGCGCCGGCGACCGCACCGAGGACACGATGGCGGGGACCCGATGAACACGCCCACCCTGAACGCCGGCCGCGTCACCGCACTCGGCCGCTCCGAGCTCACCCTGCTGGTGCGCAACCGGGCCACCCTGGCCCTGGCCCTCCTGATGCCGCTGCTGATGGTGTTCGTCCTGCGCTCCTCCCTCGGCGACGCCGAGGGCGCCCGGGCCGTCGGCGAGGCGACCCTGACCGGCGGGATCGGCATGGTGCTGCTCCTCGTCGTCCACATGAACCTGGTCTCCTCCTACGTCGCCCGCCGCGAGGAGCTCGTCCTCAAGCGGCTGCGGACCGGCGAGGCGAGCGACCTGGAGATCCTGGCCGGGACCGCGCTGCCCGCCGCCGCTCTCGCACTCGCGCAGATCGCCGTCCTCGCGGTCGCCGGGGCGGCAGCCCTGGACGTGCGCATGCCGCAGAACCCGCTGCTGCTCGTGGCGGCCGTCCTCGCCGGTGTCCTGATGCTCGCCGCGCTGTCCGCGGTGACCAGCTCCTTCACCCGCACCGTGGAGACCGCCGGCCTCACCACGCTGCCGCTGTTCCTGGCGACCGTGCTCGGCTCGGGGCTGTTCGCCCCGACGGACGCGCTGCCCGACCTCGCGGCCTCGTTGTGCGAACTGCTGCCGCTGAGCGGGGTGATGACCCTCGTACGGGCCGGCTGGAGCGGCGGCGCCGGGGGCGGGGACCTGCTCGGGGCCGCGCTCACCGCACTGGCCTGGATCATGATCAGCGTGTTTGCTGTCCAGCGGTGGTTCCGCTGGGAACCGCGCCGCTAGGACGAGTCGGGGGACGGGGCCGTGTCGAAGCTGACCGGATGGTGGAAGAACCGCAGCACCGCGGGGAAGGTCGAGCTGTACACCCGCGGGTCGTTCTACCTCTTCGTGATCCTGGAAGTCCTGTCGTTCGGGCTGACCCCGCTGGTCGCCGCGGCCGCCGAACGGACCTCCCACGTGGTGCCCCTCGCGCTCTTCCTCATGATGTGCGCGCACGCGGCCCTGTGCGGGGTGCTCAGCTCCCGGGCGCTGCACTGGGTGGTGGGGCGGCGCGAACGCCCCACCCGGCTCGCGGTGGCCACCGCCGTGGTGACGGCGGGATGCGTCCTGGCCGTCCTCGCGTTGCGGACCACCGGGGAGTCCCAGGCGACCGTGGCCCCGACCATGGTGGCGGGACTGGCCTGGTTCACCTCCGGAGCGCTCGTCCTGTGCCTGAAGTCGGTACGGCGCATGTGGTACGTCTCCGCGGCGGCGGCGGTCGCCACCGGACTGGCCGCCCTGGGCCTCGGGATGCCGGCGGCGAAGGCCCTCGGGTACGCCGTCGGCGTGTTGCTGGGAGGCCTGTTCTTCGGCGCCACCTGCGGGTTCTCGGGCTGGCTGCTGAGGACCGTGTACGAACTGGACCGCTCCCGCGAGGTCCAGGCGCGGCTGGCGGTGGCCGAGGAGCGGCTGCGCTTCGGCCGCGACCTGCACGACGTGATGGGCCGCAACCTGGCCGTCATCGCCCTCAAGAGCGAGCTGGCGGTCCAACTGGCCCGGCGCGAACGCCCGGAGGCGGTGGATCAGATGATCGAGGTCCAGCGGATCGCCCGGGAGTCCCAGCGGGAGGTACGGGACGTGGTGCGCGGCTACCGGGAGGCGGACCTGGCGGTGGAGCTGGAAGGCGCGCGCGGCGTGCTGAGCGCGGCCGGAATGGACTGCCGGGTCGACTTCCGGCCTGCCCGGGAGCTCCCCTCCGAAGTCCAGTCCGCGCTCGGCTGGGTGGTCCGCGAGGCCACGACGAACGTGCTGCGGCACGGGGACGCGCAGCACTGCCGGATCCGGCTGACGGCCCCGGAGAGCGGCTCCGTGACGCTGCTGGTGGAGAACGACGGCGCGCCGGAGACCCCTGCCGGGCCGCCCGGCTCGGGACTCGCCGGGCTGCGGGAACGGCTCGCCGTACTGGAAGGGACGCTGGAGGCGGGACTGGTCGGCGACGGCCGGTTCCGGCTGCGTGCCGAGATACCGGGCCCACGGCTCGATGGACTGGAGGTGCGGGCGTGAGCCCCGTACGCGTACTGCTCGCCGACGACGAGCACCTGATCCGCGGGGCGCTGGCCGCGCTCCTCGCACTGGAGGACGACCTGCTGGTCGTGGCGGAGGCGGCGTCCGGCCCCGAGGCGCTGGCGATGGCGCGGGCGCACCGCCCGGACGTGGCCGTGCTGGACCTGCAGATGCCGGGGGCGGACGGTGTGAGTGTCGCCACATCCCTCAGGGCCGAACTCCCCGACTGCAGGGCGATGATCGTGACCAGCCACGGCCGTCCCGGACACCTGAAGCGGGCCCTGGCCGCGGGGGTGCGGGCCTTCGCCCCGAAGACGGTCTCGGCGCAGCGGCTGGCCGAGCTGATCCGGACCGTGCACGCCGGAGGCCGTTACGTGGACCCGGAGTTGGCGGCCGACGCGATCAGCGCCGGGGACTCCCCGCTGACCGCCCGGGAGGCCGAAGTGCTGGAACTGGCGGGGGACGGGGCGCCGATCGCGGAGATCGCGGAGCGGGCCTCGCTCTCGCAGGGGACCGTCCGCAACTACCTGTCCTCGGCGGCCACGAAGCTCGGCGCCGAGAACCGGCACACCGCAGTGCGTCTCGCGAGGGAGCGAGGTTGGGTATAGTAGGTCTCGCCTTACGGCGCTTGCGGACATAGCTCAGTTGGTAGAGCACCACCTTGCCAAGGTGGATGTCGCGCGTTCGAGTCGCGTTGTCCGCTCTGCAAGGAAGAAGCCCCGGTCCTCGGACCGGGGCTTCTTCGTTTCCCTACGACCAGTCCAGACCGGTCAGCCGCTCGTACGCCTCGATGTACTTCGCGCGGGTCTGCGCGACGACCTGCGTCGGGAGGGCCGGCGGCGGGAGTTCGCCCTTCGGGTCCCAGCCGGAGGCCGCGGAGGCCAGCCAGTCGCGGACGTACTGCTTGTCGAAGGAGGGCTGCGCGCGGCCCGGTTCCCACTGGTCGGCCGGCCAGAAGCGGGAGGAGTCCGGGGTCAGCACCTCGTCCGCGGCGACCAGCGTGTGGTCCTTCGGGTCGAAGCCGAACTCGAACTTGGTGTCGGCCAGGATGATCCCGCGCTCGCGGGCGATGTCCCGGGCGCGGCTGTACACGGCGAGGGTGGTCTGGCGCAGCAGTGCGGCCGTCTCGGCGCCGGTGGTGCGCGCGACCTCCTCGTAGGAGACGTTCTCGTCGTGCTCGCCGACCTCGGCCTTGGCGGCCGGGGTGAAGATCGGGCCGGGCAGCTCGGAGCCGTCCACGAGGCCCTCGGGGAGTCCGAGTCCGCAGACCGTGCGGGTCTGCTTGTACTCGGCGAGGCCCGAGCCGGTGAGGTAGCCGCGGGCCACGCACTCGACCGGGACCATGTCGAGGTTCTTGCAGATCAGCGTGCGGCCGGCCCAGTCGGCGGGGGCTCCGGCGGGCAGCTCGGTGGAGATCACGTGGTTCGGGACGAGGTCTGCGAGCTGGTCGAACCACCACAGGGAGAGCTGGGTCAGGACACGCCCCTTGTCCGGGATCTCGGTGGGCAGCACCCAGTCGAAAGCGGACAGGCGGTCGCTGGCGACCATGACGAGGCGGCCGTCCTCGTCCCGGTAGAGGTCGCGCACCTTCCCGGTGTGGAGGTGGACGAGGCCCGGAACCTGAACCGGCTCGGGCTTTTCTACGAATCCGGACACGGGGTCTCCCTGTGGTTCTGTCTGAGGCGCACCCCGATTCTCGCGCACCCGGGTCCCCTCCCGGGGACAGGGGTGCGCCGGGGCCCGCCGCCGTGTCAGTCGTGCTTGCAGATCCGGTCGAGGAGATTGGCCGTGGCCCGCTGCACGCGCTCGTCGACGTGGCCGGGGCGGTCGAGGGCCGGGGACCAGGCGAACGTGCCGGAGGCGAAGACCAGGGCCCCGCTGGGAGCCCGGTAGAGGGAGGTCTCCTGGTGGCGGCGCTGGCCCTCGCTGTCGAGGTACGGGGAGTGCGCGAGCAGGATCCGGTCCTGGTGCTCGGGGAGCTGGGTGCGCGGGAAGTACCGGTCCGCCTCGCCCGCGACCAGGCCGGGCAGCTCGTCGTTCTCGCCGGCGCCGGTGGCGTCCCACAGCCAGTGCGTGGCGTTGCGCACGATCATCGGCGCGGGGTCGGGGACGCGGCCCGCGTACTGGATGCCGAGCAGTTGCTGCTCGGGGCGGTCGACCTCGCGCCAGAGGCTCGGGCGGCCCGGTCCGCGGCGTTTGCGGCAGGTGAGCAGCCGGTCCTCGACCCCGGAGGGCGACGGGGCCAGCTCGACCTGCCAGTACATGGTGTTCGCCGACAGGAAGACGAGCGACGTCCCGTGGTTGCGGGCCCGCTCGACGGTGCGGCGCATCGGGGCCGACCAGTACTCGTCGTGGCCGGGGAAGACCAGGCCCCGGTAGCGGGTGGGGTCGACGCGGCCGGCGTGCAGGTCGCGGGTGTCGGCATAGGCGATGTCGTAGCCGTAGCGCTCGGCCCAGCGGATGAAGTCGTAGGCGTGGCCGACATGGAGGGGCAGGCCCGCGCCCGCGTAGGGCCGGTCGAAGGAGACGGTGACGGCCGCGTCCTGCTCGCCGAGGAGCCGGCCGGCCTCGTCCCAGGCGTGGTAGAGGCTGGCGCCGGTCCGGCCGTCCTCCGGGTAGAGGTTGTACGCCTGCCAGGTGATGTCGGGGAGCAGGAGCAGGAGGTCGGCGGGGTGGTCGTCGCGGACCGTGAAGGGGATGTGGGAGCGGTAACCGTCGGCGGTGGTGAGGACGGCGACGTACGCGCCGACGCTCCAGTACGACGGGACCTGCAGGCGCCAGGAGAGCCACCAGTGGTGGCAGGAGACGGTGCGGTCCGCCGCGAGGGGGGCGGGCTGGACGATGCCGGACAGCCGGGGACTGGTGGTGATCTTCGAGGCGCCGTCGCCGCCGTAGTGGCCGATCCGGTAGACGTCGACGGAGAACTGCTGGGGCGGGTCGACGGTGATGTGGAAGTCGATGGCCTCGCCCGGGGCGACGGCTCCGGTGGAGGCGAAGCCCTTGATCTGGCGGTGCACGTCGTCGGCCGTGCGGGGGCCGCCGTTGCCGCGGGCCCGGGGGATCTGGCCGGTTCCGGCGGCCGCGGCGGCCGGGTCCACGTACCAGGGGACGACCTGGCCGGTGTCGTCGAAGTAGAGCTCGCTGCCCCGGAACCAGGGCAGGGGGCCCTGTCCGAAGGGGTCGTTCACCGCGTGCGCGAGCGCACCCGACTCCCAACGCCGGATCTGGTCCGTACCCATGACCGCTCCCCTCCCTCGCTCCCCCGGCCGGCGTGGTTCGCCTCGGTGCGTGGCGCCCGTCGGCACCGGTACGGCACTGCCCGGACCTCCGCTTCGGGAGCGTCCAGCCGCGACCGGTCCCAGCACATCACATTACGCACGCAGTCCGTCACCGTTCGTCGCGAATTGACGAGACCGGAACATTGGCATCCGCTTGCGTGTGCGATCCGTCGCCCCGCCGGGGGAGGGGCGATGACCGTCTCACACCAGGCGGACCGGCTTCTCCGTACGGACGCCCAGGGCCGACAGCCACTCGCGCAGGGGCTCGGGATCGCCGTCCTCGACCAGGCAGAGCACGCGGGGCGCCAGATCCGCCCGGCGGTCGCCGTCGACCAGCAGGACCGGCCCGTCGAGCCAGTCCATGCCGGGGGCGGCCCCGGCCGAGTCCACGGCCGCGCAGCACACCATCGCCGTCACGTGGTCGGCCAGCAGGTCCCGGCCGCTGCGCGGCTGCTGGAGCGGGAACAGCGGTACGGCGTCCGCGCCGCGCGCCTTCCCGGCCCCGCCGGGGGTGCCCGCGGCCCGATCCTCACGGGCCAGGTCGGCGCTGAGCCGGCCGGCCAGGGCCTCGCCGAGCGCTCCTTCTCCCGAAGCGCCGGTGAGACAGCCCAGCACCCGCTCCAGCGTGGGCCCGGCGAAGCCGTCCACGGCGGGGGGCGCCGCGTCGGAGGCCTCGATCGTGGCGGGCCCCGCCGCACCGGACGGACCGGACGGGGCGGGTGAGCCGGAGGCGCCGGCAGCGGCGGGGGCCACCGAGGCGGCAGGGGCGGCGGAACCGGCACCGGCCGGGCTCACGGAGCCCGCGGCCCCGGAGGACCCGCCCGCACCCGTCGGACCGGCCAGACCCGCCGGACCGGCGAGCGCGTCCAGTGCCGTGTGCAGGCGGGCCGCCTCCGTACGCCACTTGCGGTCCACGACCTCTTCCGGATACGCCGCCCACTCCACCGGGGACCAGTCGGGCCCGGCCTCGGCCGGTCCGCCGTGGAAGAGCCGCGCGGCCAGCAGCGAGGTCGCTTCGTCGATCACGCCGGGCTGCTCCAGCAGGTCGCAGGCGGGCCGCTCGCCGAGCCGCGAGGTGAAGCCCTCCGCCAGCCGGTCGCGCCGCGACAGCTCGGTCAGCGCCGACACCACCCCGGCGTCCAGGTGCGCGGGCCAGCGGCCCATCCGCCAGGCGGGCAGGGCCACCCGGGTCAGCAGCCGGTCCCAGCCCGCGTAGGCGAGGCCGACCTGCTCCTGGGCGACGATGCGCAGCCCGTAGTCCACACCCTGGGCACGGTCGGACGCGGCGGCGGCCACCCCGCGCTCCATCTCGGCGGCGTCCGTCCGGCACAGCCTCAGCAGCAGCCGGGCCGGGGCGGCGATCCAGCCGAGCCCGCGACGGCTGCCCACGTCCACGGCCGCGTCCAGGCCCCGCACGAAGCCCCGCGCGTCGGCTATGTCCGGGTGCGCGGAAGGACCCGTACCGGCGACGACCGGCGCGAGGACCGCCCGCAGCTCCGCGACCCGCATCCACCACAGGAACGGCGAGCCGATCACCAGCACCGGGGCCGCGCCGCGGGCGGACTGGGGGCCGCCGGCTATGCCGCCCCGGCGGTGGGCCGCATGGGCGCGGTCCTCCAGCCAGCTGTCGCAGTCCGGCGTCAGGGCTATCGCGGAGGGCGGCGGCACGTCCATCCGGTCGGCCAGGTCCCGCACCAGGCGGTAGAGATCGGGGGCGGCGGCCTCGGACAGCGGCACCGTCGGCGTCAGCGCCGGACTCGCCCGCAGGACCACCGCGGCGAAGATCCCGCCGAGGAGCAGCACCAGCGCCGCGACCGCGCACACCACGAGCGTCACGGTGCCCCAGGTCTCGCCCGCCAGCCGGCCCGTCGTCCGGGCCGCCACCAGCACCACCGCGAGGGCGGCCGGCAGCAGCGCGACGGCCAGGGCCCGGCTGCGCACGCGCAGCACGGCCAGGGCGCGGGACCGCGCGGACGGAACGCCCGCTTCCATGATCGAACCGATTCCGGACACGGCCGGTCTCACCCCCTCTGCCCTGCGGCTGCGTTGCTCACTCCCCCACTGTGACACCCGCCACCGACATCGCAAGGTCGGTGGGCCAAGTGCCGGAATGCTTGCGCCGCACCCTAGTTGGGGCGCGCCCGGCCGTCAGGCAGACAAGCTGACGATCACCCGATGGAATGGCTTTGGGTAAAGGTGGATGCGTTCGAACGAGGCCGGATGCAGTCGCACGCGGACACGCCCGCGGGCCCGGGCGCGGGAAGTGCGCACCGGGCCCGCGGGTCTGCGGAGCCGCTGCTCAGCGGAGCCCGGCCGCCTTCGCGGCGATGTCCGTACGGTGCTGCGAGCCGTCCAGCCGGATGCGCCCGACCGCCCTATACGCCTTCTCTCGCGCCTGCGCCAGATCGGAACCGGTCGCCGTCACCGACAGCACGCGACCACCCGCGCTGACGACGGTGTCGCCCTCGCGCCGGGTGCCGGCGTGCAGCACGTAGGCGTCGGGCGCGTCCTCGGCGGCCACCTCGGCCAGGCCCTCGATCGGGTCCCCGGTGCGGGGGGTGTCGGGGTAGTTGTGGGAGGCGATGACGACCGTGACGGCCGCGTCCTCGCGCCACACCAGCGGCGCTTCGTCGGCCAGGGTGCCCTTGGCGGCGTTCAGCAGCACGCTCGCGAGCGGGGTGCGCAGCCGGGCCAGGACCACCTGGGTCTCGGGGTCGCCGAAGCGGGCGTTGAACTCGATGACACGGGTGCCGCGGCCGGTGATCGCGAGGCCGGCGTAGAGCAGCCCCGAGAAGGGGGTGCCGCGGCGGCGCAGCTCGTCGACGGTCGGCTGGAGCACCAGCTCCATGACCTCGTCGACCAGCTTCGGGTCGGCCCAGGGCAGCGGGGAGTACGCGCCCATGCCGCCGGTGTTGGGACCCTGATCGCCGTCCAGGGCGCGCTTGAAGTCCTGCGCCGGCTGGAGCGGGACCACGGTGACGCCGTCGGTGATGGCGAAGAGGGAGACCTCGGGGCCGTCGAGGTACTCCTCGATGACGACGCGGTCGCAGCCGAGCGCGTGCGCGCGGGCCGCTTCCAGGTCCTCGGTGACCACGACGCCCTTGCCTGCCGCCAGGCCGTCGTCCTTGACGACGTAGGGGGCGCCGAAGGCGTCGAGGGCCGCGTCCACCTCCTCCGGGGTGGTGCAGACGTAGCTGCGCGCGGTCGGGACCCCGGCCGCCGCCATCACGTCCTTGGCGAAGGCCTTGGAGCCTTCGAGCTGCGCCGCCTCGGCGGACGGGCCGAAGACGGGGATGCCGGCGGCGCGCACGGCGTCGGCGACGCCGGCGACCAGCGGGGCCTCCGGGCCGACGACGACCAGGCCGGCGCCGAGTTCCGTCGCGAGAGCGGCGACGGCTTCGCCGTCGAGGGCGTCGACCGGGCGGAGCTCGGCCACCTCGGCGATGCCGGCGTTGCCGGGAGCGCAGTAGAGCGCGGAGACGTCGGGGTCGAGGGACAGAGAGCGGCACAGGGCGTGTTCGCGGGCGCCGCCGCCGATGACGAGGACCTTCACGCTGCTCAGCCTAGCCCGGACGGCGGCGACGGCTTCGTGCGGCCACCCAATCAGAAGGGGCTACTCATTTGTGTATTCCTCCACAACGGTCGCCCCGAGCTCGCGCACGATCAGGTCGTGTCCGGTCAGCGCGCTCTCGACGAGGTCGGGGTCGTCGTCCTCCGCGAAGTCGTCCTCGGGGGCGACCGGCGGGGGTGCCTGCTGTACGGGCGGGGGCGGCGCGGAGACCGACTGCTGCGGCTGCTGAGGCTGCTGGGACGGCTGCTGCTGGGGCGCGGCCGGGGCCTGCGGCGCGGAGGTCTGCGGCGGCGGGGGCGGCGGGCTGTAGGCCGGGGCGGGCGCGGACGGAGCGCCGTAGGACGGGCCGTAGGACGTTCCGGGGGCCGACGCCGGGACCGGGGAGCCACCGCCGACGACGGCGTCGATCTTCCAGTTGACCTGGAAGTTCTCGGCCAGGACCGCCTTGAGCACGTCCTCGCTGCCGCTGCTGGCGAAGTTGTCGCGGGCTCCGGCGTTGGGGAAGCCGAGCTGCAGGGTGGTCCCGTCGAAGCCGGTGACCTGGGCGTTCTGGCTGAGCAGGATCCAGGTGAAGCGACGGCGGTTCTTGACGGCCTCCAGGACGCCGGGCCACATCGCCTGCACCTGTCCGGCGCCGGCGGCCATTCCCGGGGAGGGCGCGGGGGCGGCCGCCGCGGCCGGGGCGGCGGGGGACGGCGCCGGGGTGGCCGGAACCTGCACGGGTGCGGGCGCGCCCTGGCCGGGAGCGGCCGCACTGGGCCAGGCGCCGGGAGCGGGGGCCGCGGCGGGCCGGGCGGCCGGGGCACCGCCGCCGGGCTGCGCGGCTCCGGGCCACGCGCCGGGGGCGGGCGCCGCCTGGACGGGCGCAGCGACGGGAGCGGCGGGCGCTGCCTGCGGCTGCGCCGGGGGAGCCGCAGCGGGCGCGGGAGCCTGCACGGGGGCCTGCACGGGAGCGGCGACCGGCGCGGCAGGAGCCGGAGCCGGCACCGCGGCGGCAGCGGCGGCCCGCGCGGCGGCGGGCCCCCCGCCCGGGCCGGCGGGTGCCATGGCGTGCGCCTCGGGCCCGGGCACGTAGCCCATGGCGGGCGGCCCCGCGGCGAATGCGGCGGCCCCGCTGCGCTCCAGGCGGTCCAGGCGGGCCTGGAAGGACCGCTCGTCGTCGAAGGCGGCGGGGAGCAGCACGCGGGCGCAGATCAGCTCCAGCTGGAGCCGCGGCGAGGTCGCGCCGCGCATCTCGGTGAGCCCGGCGTTGACCAGGTCGGCGGCGCGCGAGAGCTCGGCGGCACCGAACACGGACGCCTGGGCCTGCATCCGCTCCACGACATCGGCGGGGGCGTCGATCAGCCCCTTCTCCCCGGCGTCGGGCACGGCGGCGAGGATGACCAGGTCACGCAGCCGCTCCAGCAGGTCGGCGACGAACCGGCGCGGGTCGTTCCCGCCCTCGACGACCCGGTCGACGACCTCGAAGGCGGCCGCGCCGTCGCCGGAGGCGAAGGCGTCGACGACGGAGTCGAGCAGCGAGCCTTCGGTGTAGCCGAGGAGCGAGGTGGCCATGGCGTACGTCACACCCTCCTCGCCGGCGCCGGCGAGGAGCTGGTCCATGACGGACATCGAGTCACGCACGGAGCCCGCTCCGGCGCGCACGACGAGCGGCAGCACGCCGTCCTCGACCAGGGCGCCCTCCCGGCCGCAGACCTCGCCCAGGTATTCGCGCAGGGTCCCGGGCGGGACCAGCCGGAAGGGGTAGTGGTGCGTCCGGGACCGGATGGTCCCGATCACCTTCTCCGGCTCGGTGGTGGCGAAGATGAACTTGAGGTGCTCCGGCGGCTCCTCGACCACCTTCAGCAGGGCGTTGAAGCCCGCCGAGGTGACCATGTGGGCCTCGTCGATGATGTAGATCTTGTAGCGGCTGGACGCGGGGCCGAAGAAGGCCTTCTCGCGCAGGTCGCGGGCGTCGTCCACACCACCGTGCGAGGCGGCGTCGATCTCGATCACGTCGATGGACCCCGGCCCGTTCCGGGCGAGGTCGCGGCAGGACTGGCACTCCCCGCAGGGGGTCGGAGTGGGACCCTGCTCACAGTTGAGGCACCGGGCGAGGATGCGCGCGCTGGTGGTCTTTCCACACCCGCGCGGCCCGCTGAACAGGTACGCGTGATTGACCCGGTTGTTCCGCAGGGCCTGCATCAGGGGCGCAGTGACATGCTCCTGACCGATGACCTCGGCGAACGACTCGGGGCGGTAGCGGCGGTACAGCGCAAGGGACGACACGTCTACGAGGTTATCCGGGCCCACCGACAACGGGCGCCCGCGGACGCCACCGGCGGCTCCGGAACAGGGGGACCGGGCCGGGGGCAGCAGGGCCCGGGAACGCAAAGGGCCCCCCACGCACCCGCCAGAGCCCACTTACCCTTGCTGCCTTCCGGCCCTGGGGGAGTTGGGTGAGATAGCGCCACGTGAGGGGCTGGGCCCCACCCTAGCGGATCCACACCCCCGGAATCGACCCCGCCCCCCGCCCCGACCCCCGCCGGATCCCCGGCGAACGATCACGTTCGCGAGCACCCCTCCACGTCTTGTATTGTTTGCGGCGGAGGATTCGCCTAGAGGCCTAGGGCGCACGCTTGGAAAGCGTGTTGGGGGCAACCCCTCACGAGTTCGAATCTCGTATCCTCCGCCAGTGCCTCACCGGGCACTTGAAGGCCCCGACCGGGAAACCGGCCGGGGCCTTCTGCGTTCCGTGGTCTCAGTTCGAGTCTCGTTTCACCTGCCTCGCAACCGGACAGTTCCGTGCGTTCCGGCCTCGATGGCCTATCCCTCGTACTCCCAAGGGTTCAGCAGGAGGGCGCCTGATCGCGCCGGATGCTTGATGTTGCGGCTCACCAGCGTCCGGCCGGTCGCCAGGGCGGTGGCGGCGATCAGCGCATCGGGTGGATCGATGCCGGTTCCGGCGCTCGTGAGCCTCCCGGTGAAGAGCGAGGCAGGCGAGTGCCTCCCGCTCGCGGGGGGGATCAGCCGAAGGCCGGCATCTCCCCGACCGTCGTCGTCAGGTCGATCACCGCGAAGGCGGCGCCCTGCGGGTCCGACACCGCCGCGAACCGGCCGAACGGGCTGTCCATCGGGCCGAAGTGCAGCTTCCCTCCGTGCTTCTGCGTCTTCGACACCGCCTCGTCGCAGTCCGGGACCGCGAAGTAGACCTGGACGTAGGACGGCAGCTCCGGCGGGAAGTCGTCGCCCATCTTCATCCGCCCCAGCACCGGCTGTCCCGGGTCGCCGGCGCTGAAGACCATGAAGTCCATGTCGGCCGCCTCCGGGTCGTCGCCCGGGTCCATCCGCTCGGCGCTGTACGGGAAGACCTTCGTCAGGAAGGCGTCCGGCTTGGCCGGCTCCCGGGTGAAGACCTCCGCCCAGGCGTAGGAGCCCGCCTCGCCCATCTTCTCGAATCCCCTGTGCTCGCCCGGCTGCCAGACACCGAAGACGGCGCCGCTCGGCTCCTTCGCGATGAGCATGGTGCCGAAGGCGCCGACCTGCATCGGGCCCATCAGGACCTCGCCGCCGTTCGCGGTCACCTTCCCGGCCGTGGCCGCCGCGTCGGGCGAGGCGACGTACAGACACCACTGCGAGGGAGCGTCGACCCCGGGCATCGGCGGTACGACGGCCGCGACGGCCTTACCGTCGGAGTAGGCCTGCGTGTAGTTGCCGTACTCACTGCCGGACTCGCCGAAGGTCCAGCCCAGCACGTCGCCGTAGAAGGTCTTGGCGCCCTCCACGTCCCGGAACATCGCGTCCACCCAGCACGGCGCGCCCTCGGGGAACTCAAGCATGATCGTCGACTCCTCGGCTCGTTCGTCGCTGTCGTCGTACTCACGCTAGGCGCGCGGTGTGCCGACCGCGCGGGGAGCGCGACCGCGCGGGACGCTGGAGCCATGGACAAGGACATCACCATCCGGCTGGCGCAGCAGCCGGAGGCCGACGCGCTGCTCGGCCGGAGCCCGCTCGCCGCGCTCGTCGGAATGCTGCTGGACCAGCAGGTGCCGATGGAGTGGGCGTTCTCGGGGCCCTGGACGATCGCGCAGCGGCTGGGCTCGGACGACCTGGACGCGCAGGCCATCGCCGCGTACGACCCGGAGGCCTTCGCCGCGCTGCTCTCCGAGAAGCCCGCCGTGCACCGGTACCCGGGGTCGATGGCGACGCGGATCCAGCAGCTGTGCGCGTACCTGGTGGAGCACTACGACGGGAACGCGGAGGCGGTCTGGTCCGACGCGCCGACCGGGCGGGAGCTGCTGGGGCGGCTCAAGGCGCTGCCGGGCTTCGGGGAACAGAAGGCGCAGATCTTCCTCGCCCTGCTGGGCAAGCGGTTCGGGGTGCGGCCGCCGGGCTGGCGGGAGGCCGCCGGCGGCTACGGCCAGGCGAACGTCTACCGCTCGGCGGCCGACATCACCGGTCCCGAGTCCCTGGCCAAGGTGCGGGCGCACAAGCAGGAGATGAAGGCCGCCGCCAAGGCCGCCAAGGCCGCGAAGGGATAGAGGGGTGAAAGAATTGACCGGTGGTACGGGGCCCTGATTGCCCCCTGATCCCGGTCGATCGGGTCCGTAGATTGAAGGACATGACAGAGATCCCGACCCGCGCCGCCACCGCCGAAGCCATCCAGGACGCCCCCGGCAGCCTCATCACCCTGCTGACCGACACCGCCGAGCTCACCTGCAACACGGCCGCCTTCGAGGTGGGCGCGGCGGGCGCCCCGGTGCACTTCCACACCCGGGCCACCGAGTTCTTCCACGTCACCGAGGGCCGGCTCGACGTCCTCGTCGGCGACGAGATCCAGACCCTGGACGCCGGCGACTTCATCGCGGTCCCGCCGGGCGTCAAGCACGCCTTCGCCCCCGCCGCCGGCCATACGGCGAGCGTCTTCGTCGGCTTCACCCCCGGCATGGGCCGCTTCGACTACTACCGCCTCCTCGGCCGGGTCCACGCGGGCGAGGCCACCGTGCAGGACATCAAGGACAGCTCGGCGACCTACGACAACCACTACGCCGAGAGCCCCGTCTGGAGCGGCCGCCGCCGCAGCGCGGAGCCGTAGACCACGTCCGCGTCGAGGCGGCGCAGCTCCTCCGCGATCAGTTCGGCGCCGCTGCGGATCTTCAGGGCCACCCTGCGGTCGGGGCTCCCCGGCAGGGTCAGGGTGGCCAGCGCGCCCGCGGGCCGGTCCACCCGGACCTCCCCGCCGGTGGTGCGCAGTACCACCGCGGTGATGACCGGGCCGTCGGTCGCGACGCGGTCCACCGGGACTCCGAACCGGTCCTCCAGCCAGCGCGCCAGCAGCTCGGCGCTCGCGTTGTCGGGTTCGCTCTCCACCGCCGCGCCGGTCACCGGCAGCGGCGTCTGGTCCAGGGCCGCTGCCAGCAGGGCCCGCCAGGGCGTGAGCCGGGTCCAGGCCAGGTCGGTGTCGCCGGGCTGGTAGCCGGCGGCCCGCTCGTCGAGCACGCCCACCGGGTCGAAGGCGGCGGCCGCGTCGGTGATCCGGCGCTGCGCGAGCGCGCCGAGCGGGTCCCGCGCCAGGTCGGCGGGGGCGGCGGCCGGCCACCACGCCACCACCGGCGCGTCCGGCACCAGCAGCGGCAGGACGACCGACCCGGCCTGCTCGGTCAGCGCCCCGTGCAGGCGCAGCAGCACGAGTTCCCCGGCTCCGGCGTCCGATCCGACCCGCAGCTCGGCGTCGACCCGGCTCGCGCGGAGCTTGTGCGGGCCGCGCGACACCCGCTTGATGACCACGATGATGCGGCAGGGATGCTCGCGCGAGGCCTCGGTGGCCGCGCGTACGGCGTCGTAGGCGTTCTCCTCGTCGGTGACGACGACGAGCGTCAGCACGAGCCCCATGGTGGGGCTGCCTATCGCCCGGCGTGCTGCGAGCAGGGCCCGGTTGACCTTGCTGGACGTGGTGTCGGTGAGTTCGGTCCGCATGTACCGAGTCTGTCACCGCGTCACCTGCGCCTGCGCGCCGTCCCGAAGACGGAGCGCGAGATCTCCCGGCCCAGCTGCGTACCGACCGACCGGGCCAGCGAGCGGAACAGCCCGCTGCCCACCACCTGCTCGACCAGCGAGGGGTCCTCCTTCGGGGCGCCGCGTCCCGCCCCCCTCGCGGCCTCCTTCTCCGCCGCCCTGGCCTGCTTCCCGGCCTCGGCCTCCGCCGCGGCCGCCTCCGCCCGGGCCTCCGCAGCCGCCTGTGCGGCGCTGATCCTCTCGTACGCCGACTCGCGGTCGACCGGCTCGGCGTAGCGCGACCAGAGCAGCGAGGACTTCACCGCCCGGTCCAGGTCCGCCGCCGGGACGGGCCCCATCAGCGACTGCGGCGCGCGCAGCCGGGTCGCGGCGACCGGGGTGGGGGCGCCGTTCTCGCTGAGCACGGTGACGACCGCCTCACCGGTCCCCAGTGCGGTGAGCAGCTCCTCCAGGTCGTAGGCGGAGTGCGGGAAGGTCTTCACGGTCGCCTTCAGCGCCTTGGCGTCGTCGGGGGTGAAGGCCCGCAGGGCGTGCTGCACGCGGTTGCCGAGCTGGGCGAGCACGTCGGCGGGCACGTCCTTGGGGGTCTGCGTCACGAAGAAGACGCCGACGCCCTTGGACCGGATCAGCCGGACGGTCTGGGTGACCGACTGGAGGAAGGCCTTCGAGGCCCCGCTGAAGAGCAGGTGGGCCTCGTCGAAGAAGAAGACGAGCTTGGGCCTGTCCAGGTCGCCGGCCTCCGGCAGGTCGGTGTAGAGGTCGGCCAGCAGCCACATCAGGAACGTGGAGAAGAGCTGCGGCTTGTCCTGGACCGCCGGGAGTTCGAGTACGGAGACGACCCCGCGGCCGTCGGCGGACGTGCGCAGCAGCTCGCTCGTGTCGAACTCGGGCTCGCCGAAGAACTCCGTGGCCCCCTGCGCCTCGAAGGCGGTCAGCGCCCGCAGGATCACCCCTGCGGTCACCGTGGACAGTCCGCCGATGCCCTTGAGCTCGGCCTTCCCCTCGTCGGAGACGAGGAAGGCGACGACCGCGCGCAGGTCCTTGAGGTCGATCAGCTCCAGGCCCTTGGTGTCGGCGTAGTGGAAGATCAGGCCGAGGGACTGCTCCTGCGTCTGGTTGAGCTGGAGCACCTTCGACATCAGCACCGGGCCGAAGGCGGTGACGGTGGACCGGACGGGGATGCCGGGGCCGATCCCGCCCAGCGAGTAGAACTCGCCCGGGCATCCGGCGGGCTCCCAGCTCTGGGCCACGTCCCGGGCCCGCCGGTCGATCCGCTCTCCGGGCGCCCCGGGTGCCGTGATCCCCGAGAGGTCGCCCTTGATGTCCGCGAGGAAGACGGGGACGCCGTTCGCCGACAGCTGCTCGGCGATGAGCTGGAGCGTCTTGGTCTTGCCGGTGCCGGTGGCGCCGGCGACCAGCCCGTGCCGGTTGAGCATGGACAGGGGGATGCGGATCTGACGGTCGGGCAGGCAGACGCCGTCCCAGAGGAGGGCCCCCAGGTCGAGCGCGGGTCCGGTGAAGGCGTACCCGGCGGCGATCTGCCCGGCCGGGCCCGCCGCGTCCGCCGTAGCCCCGGTGTCCGCCGTGTCCGCGGTGTCCGCGGTGTCCGCCGTATCCGCGGTGCCCGCCGTATCCGCCGTATCTGCGGTGCCCGCCGCGTCCGCCCTGTCCACCACGCCCGCCTTGTCCGCCTTGCCCGTCTCAGCGGCGGTGGCATCGGTGCTCTCGCTCATGGATCACTCCCCAAATAGCACTGTCTGCCACTTTTGCACCAGCCTTGCGAGGCTGCGCCCGCAGGCACGGGCCCGGTAGGCTTTCCGTGTGATCTTCAAGCGCATCGGAAGCGGGCGGCCGTACCCCGACCACGGCAGGGAAACCACCCGGCAGTGGGCGGACGTCGCGCCGCGCCCGGTCCGGCTCGACCAGCTCGTGACGACCAAGGGCCAGCTGGACCTCGAAACGCTGCTCGCCGAGGACTCGACGTTCTACGGCGACCTCTTCGCCCACGTCGTGAAGTGGCAGGGCGACCTCTACCTGGAGGACGGGCTGCACCGCGCCGTGCGCGCCGCCCTGCAGCAGCGTCAGGTGCTGCACGCCCGCGTCCTCGAGATGGACTGACGCTTCGCGTAGATTGCGCCTTTCGGGTCACCATTGACCTATCAGCAGATCATTTAGTAGGCATCGCCACCGGGTCGCACTACGCTGCGCCCATGAGCATGCTCACTCCCCCCGGCATGGGCGGAAAGTACCGCGTCACGGGGACCGCCTACCCCCGCATGAGCCGTAAGCGGAGCCGACGACGGATCGTCCTCGGCGTGCTCGGCTCGGTCCTCGCGCTTGCCCTGGTCGGCTACGGGGCACTGCAGCTCATCGACGTGTTCCGGGGCGATGGCCCCAAACGGAACACGGCTGCCGGTGCCAAGGACTGCCCTACGAAATCTCCCGAGGCCGCTGCCAAGGGAGGCGGCCCCGAGGCCGCCTCCACGGCGTCCGCACCCGCCAAACCGGCGGTCGTGCTCCCCCAGCCCGGCACGATCACGGTCAACGTCTACAACGCGACCCCGCGCGCGGGCCTGGCCAAGGCCGTCGGCGACGAACTCGCCAAACGCGGCTTCGTCATCGGCAGCGTCGGCAACGCCCCGGCCGACTTCGACAAGAAGGTCCCCGGGACCGGGATACTGCTGGGCTCCCCCACGACCGACAAGGCCGTCTTCGCGGTGCTCGGCACCCAACTCCCCGGCACCACCCAGCAGACCGACGCCCGTGAGACCGCGGACGTCGACCTGATCCTGGGCGACGCCTTCAAGGAACTCAGCACGAAGGAGGACGCGGACAAGGCCCTGGCCCTCCTGGCCAACCCCGTGCCCGCGCCCGCCAAGAACTGCTGAGCCCGCCGTACGGCGCCTGCGGCGGCCCGACGGGGCCGCCGCAGCGCCCGGGGACTACTCCGCCGAGCCGTACATCCGGTCGCCGGCGTCGCCGAGGCCCGGCACGATGTAGCCGTGCTCGTTGAGCCGCTCGTCCACCGCGGCTGTCACGACCGTCACCGGCGTGCCCGCCAGGTCGCGCTCCATGACCTCGACGCCCTCGGGCGCCGCCAGCAGCACCACGGCCGTGACGTCGTCGGCGCCGCGCTTGATCAGCTCCTGGATCGCCGCGACGAGCGTGCCGCCGGTGGCGAGCATCGGGTCCACGACGTAGACCTGGCGTCCGGAGAGGTCCTCCGGCATGCGGGTCGCGTACGTGGAGGCCTCCAGAGTCTCCTCGTTGCGGACCATGCCCATGAAGCCCACCTCGGCGGTCGGCAGCAGCCGCACCATGCCGTCCAGCATGCCGAGGCCCGCCCGCAGGATCGGGACGATCAGCGGCCTGGGGGCCGAGAGCTTCACACCCGTGGTCGGGGCCACCGGGGTCTCGATGTCCGCCTGCTCGGTGCGCACGTCGCGGGTGGCCTCGTACGCGAGCAGGGTCACCAGCTCGTCCGCGAGGCGCCGGAACGTCGCGGAGTCGGTGCGCTTGTCGCGCAGGGTGGTGAGTTTGTGCGCCACCAAGGGGTGATCGACGACCTGCAAACGCACAACATCCTCCAAAACTCAGCCTGCGACCAGCAAAAACGGCCGCTCGACGCGACCTGCACCCAAAAGGCTACGCGCTGACGCGGCCCCCTCGCGTCCCGAGCGGCGGCCAGGCCCGCGGCGGCCTGCGGATGCGGCCCGCGCGGGCGCCCAGCACGCTGGACTGATGAGCAGCAACGCACCGGTGATCGCAGCCGTCGACGGGTCCGAGCACAGCCTGGTGGCCCTCCAGTGGGCGCGGGGCGCCGCCCTGCGACACGGTGCGGAACTCCTCATCGCCCATGTACTGCCCGACCACGCCCAGTTGTACGCGGGCCGCCGGGCGTCACTGCACGATGCCCGGCAGCCCGACGAGTTCGCCGACCCCGTGGGCGACTGGGTCCGCGGCGTGCTGGGCGACGGCCCCGCGCTGCCCGATGGGGTCCGGTACGAGTCGCTGGAGGGCTCCGTCCCCGAGGCACTGCGCGTGATCGGTTCCGGCGCCCTGATGCTGGTGATGGGCTCGCGGGGGCGCGGCGGCTTCGCCAGCCTGCTGCTCGGATCGAGCAGCAGGGCGGTGGCGTCGACCGCCCCGTGCCCGGTGGTGGTGGTCCCGCACGCCGAGCGCAACGCCGCCGCGACCACTTCCGAGGAGTCCGCCGGACGCGTGGTGCTCGGTCTGCACGCCGCCGAGACCCCCGACGACGTGTTGTCCTTCGCCTTCGCGGAAGCGGCCGTGCGGGGGACCACCGTCCAGGTGGTCTCCGCGTACGCCGTCCCGCCCGCGCCGGCCCTCGTGATCGACCGGCCCTTCGAGGTGATCCCGCCGGAAGGGCTCGCCGACGAGGGGGACGGCGTGCCGGCCGAGCGGGAGATGCTCCGGTCCCAGACCGAGCGGCTGGCACCGCTGCGCACGCGCTACCCGGACGTCCCCGTGGAGCAGGCCGCGGTCCCCGGCGACGCGGCGGGACGGCTGGTCGACGCCTCCCGGTCGGCGGCCCTGGTGGTGGTCGGCCGCCACCACCCGCGGCGCACCGCCATGTCGCTGCAGATCGGCTCCGTGGCCCACGCCGTACTGCACCACGCGCACGGCCCCGTGGCGATCGTCCCGACCCTCAAGGACGACGTCTGACCTGCACAGGGGTGGCATCAAACGCCCTGTCCGGGGGAAGGTGGGTGCAGGGGGAAACGACCGACCAGCCCAGGGTGGTGGCCGATGCCCGACACGCAGCCGAGCGACGACGCTCCGGAGACGGCGGCGCAGCGCCGAGCACGCCGCGCGCAGTTCCTGCGTGACCTGATGGAGGCCCGCGCGCTGCGCGATCGCGTACAGCCCCGCCGCGCGCGTGCGGCCCGCATGCGCCAGCAGATGCGCATGCGCACGTTCCGCTGGTGATGCGGGAGCCGCGCGGCGCGACACGAGCGGCCCGACGGGCAACCGGCGCGGCCCCCGGCACCCCGGAACGCCCCGGCGCCGCAACCCCGCACCGGCCCCGGCGGGTGACGGCGCGGCACGACGCAAGCGCGGAAGACCTCTCGCAACGCCGCCGTTTCTGCCACGATGCCGATTGGGCGGGGCAGGGCGGCGAGCAGCACGGCCGCTTTCGTCCCGTCCTCCGGCCGGGGGGACCTCCAACCGGCACGCCTAAGACCAGTGGGAGAGTCACGGTGTATTTCGCCGCACTGCTCGCGCGCACCGAAGACGGGTGGGAAGCGAGCGACATGGAACTCGACGACGTCGAGTCCCTCAGTGATCTGATCGATCTCGCCCGTTCCGCCGCTGTCGACGACGACACGGTGGTCGCCCTCATCGAGCAGGAGGACGCCTGGTTCGGCGTCGTCCGCGTGGACGGCGAGGAGGACCCGCGGTACTTCGTCTCGAACGCCGCCGCGGCCGCCCGCAGCTCCTACGGCTCGATGCTGACCAAAGAGCTGCTGGGCAGCGACGAGGAGGACGACGAACTCGACGAGCTGGACCTGGACGGCACCGAGGACGGCGAGGAGGAATCCATCGCCGCGTTCACGGACGAGGACGCCGACGAGGACGGGGAGCGCGGGGCCGGCTCGGAGCCGGTACCGGCCGGCCCGCTCGGCGACCCCCGGCTGCTGGACGACCTCGGCGTGACGAACAAGCAACTGATGACCCTGGACGGGGACGCCCTCACGGAGATCGCCGAGTCCCTCGGCGCCACCGAGGTCCTGGAGGCCGTCCGCTAGTGCTCACCGCCAACACCACCGATCCCGTCGATCCCGTGCGGGACCCGTGGCGGGACTCCATGCGCCTGGCGCTCCAGGAGGCCGCCCGGGCGGTGCCGGCCGGCGATGTGCCGGTCGGCGCCGTCGTGCTGGGCCCGGACGGGGAACTCCTCGCCACCGGGTACAACGAACGCGAGGCGAGCGGCGACCCCACGGCGCACGCCGAGGTCCTGGCGCTGCGCAGGGCCGCCGCCGAACTCGGGGAATGGCGGCTCCCGGGATGCACCCTCGTGGTCACCCTGGAGCCGTGCGTCATGTGCGCGGGCGCGCTCGTGCAGGCACGGATCGCCCGGGTCGTCTACGGCGCGGACGACGAGAAGGCCGGAGCCGCCGGGTCGCTGTGGGACCTCGTACGGGACCGCAGGCTCAACCACCGGCCGGAAGTGGTGCGCGGTGTGCTCGGCGAGGAGTGCGCACGGCAGCTGACGGACTTCTTCCGCGACCTGTGAGCCGGGCCCGGAACGCCGGGAGAGGGCCTGCGGGAGGGGTCGGCGCGCACCGATTTCAGCGGATGGGGTTCCTTAGGCTAGGATCCATCTCGGTAGTGTGTCCGAGTGGCCGAAGGAGCTCGCCTCGAAAGCGAGTATGGGGCAACCCATCGGGGGTTCAAATCCCTCCACTACCGCTTCGATCGAGAGCCCCGACCCGCAAGGGTCGGGGCTCTCGGCATTTTCGGGTGCGCTCCCGATCGGCCCTCCGGAGGACAGCGGCGTGACCGCCCGCCCCCTCGGCCGTTGTCACGGCATGACCAAGACCCAGCGCATCCTCGCCGCCTTCGCCCTCGCGGGAGCCGCCGCGGGCCTCGCCGCACCCGCCGCCTCCGCGGACACGGCCCCGATCTCCCCGCTGACCCTCCCGGACGTGCCGATCCCGTCGCCCGGGACGCCCGCGGGGGTCCAGCCCGCCTCCGTCCAGGAGGTCGTCGGGAAGATCGGCGACGGCGCGAACGGGCTCAACGCGCTGACGGACCTGCCCAACCAGCTGGCGCCCGTGATCGCCCCCGTACAGCCCCTCACCGACCTGGCCGGCGCCATCCAGTAGCCGCTGCTCCGCGGGCGCACACGAAGAAGGCCCCGACCGGGGCCGGGACCTTCGACGCGTTTGCGGGGGAAGTGGCATCGGGGGGACAAGCCACTTCCCCCGACGAGGACGGACCTGCCGGCCGGCCGCGGTTCAGGGGGAAGCTCGCGGCCGGACCCCGCAGTGAGGCCCTGTCCCCCACCCACCGGTTTCCTGCCAGAACCGGTGGGCTCCCATCCATCCTGCGTCCGCCCCGGCCGGCGACCGACCGGCAAAGGACCCGGAGCACCGGGTCATTGGTCCTTAAAGGACAGGTGAGTGCCCAAACCCGACCGGTTAGACTCACCCGACTTGCAAGGACCGGTTGGGGAGGCCGCCCGCACGTGGACACCAAGAAGCTCATCACGGGTGCCCTCACCGTATTCGCCCTCTTCGTGATCATCACCCAGCCGAAGCGAGCCGCCGAGATCGTGGAAATAGGCTTCCAGGGGATATCGGATGCCGCTTCCGGCATCGGCGAGTTCATAACCGAACTGGTGCGCTGACCCGTACGCCGAAGCGGTTCCCGGACTTCCGGCCCCCCACTCGACGGGTGGGGGGCTTTTGCGTACCCACCGCCGGGCATAATGCCCGGATATGCCCAACTTGCCGTCAACACGGCGATATACGGTGCTTGCACACAGTGCACATCTCTTGTGATGCTATGACCGCTTTTAACGGATGAGTTGACTGAAGGGGTGGCGTGACCGTGCCGGCCAGTACTGCGCCTCAAGTGCCACCCCAGCAAGACCCCCAGGTACCGCCCCAGCAGGAGCCCCGCACCGGAACGCGCCAGGGGCAGCCACCCGAGGAGCCTCCGGCAGCCCCTCCGACAGCCCCTTCTCCCACAGCCCCTCCGACGCCCCCTCCGGCAGCCCCTCCGGCAGCCCCACGGCCCGCGGGCCGCGGCGCGGACACCCGGGCCCTCACCCAGGTCCTGTTCGGCCAGCTGAAGGGCCTCCAGCCGGGCAGCAGCGAGCACGCCCGGGTGCGCGGGGCCCTGATCGAGGCGAACCTGCCGCTGGTCCGCTACGCGGCCGCCCGCTTCCGCAGCCGCAACGAGCCGATGGAGGACGTGGTCCAGGTCGGGACGATCGGCCTGATCAACGCCATCGACCGGTTCGACCCGGATCGCGGCGTGCAGTTCCCGACCTTCGCGATGCCGACGGTCGTGGGCGAGATCAAGCGGTACTTCCGCGACAACGTCCGCACCGTCCACGTGCCGCGCCGGCTCCACGAGTTGTGGGTGCAGGTCAACGCCGCCACCGAGGACCTCACCACCCTCCACGGCCGCACCCCGACCACTGCCGAGATCGCCGAGCGGCTGCGCATCACCGAGGACGAGGTGCTGTCCTGCATCGAGGCCGGGCGCAGCTATCACGCGACCTCGCTGGAGGCCGCGCAGGAGGGCGACGGGATGCCCGGGCTGCTGGACCGGCTCGGCTACGAGGATCCCGAACTGGCCGGGGTCGAGCACCGCGACCTCGTGCGCCACCTCCTCGTACAGCTGCCCGAGCGTGAACAAAGGATCCTGCTGCTGCGGTACTACAACAATCTGACGCAGTCACAGATCAGTGCCGAGCTCGGCGTCTCGCAGATGCACGTCTCGCGGCTCCTGGCGCGCAGCTTCGCCCGACTGAGATCCGCAAACAGGATCGAGGCGTAACCGTAACAGGCGTAGATCATTCACCCGTTTCCCGACAGAACGGGCTGATCACACTCTGCCCCCTTCTGTCGTCGGAACTATATGTCGACATGGCGCTACAGCGTGTTGCCGACATGTGACATTCTGCTTGAACCGCGTTTGCCGCGGCCCCGCCTCCGGTATTCAGGTGGAAGCTGCGTTCCTCTGACGGGCGCGCCGTACGCGACCGTCCGCGACCTCAAGGGGGTGGCATGTCCGTAGACCAGGGCAGCTCCAAGGTGCTCACGCTCGTAAAGCCCGTGACGCCGCCGGCTGTTTCCGAACGCTCGGAAGCCATCGACACCCGAACCCTCTCCCGCTCGCTCTTCCAGCGACTCTCCACCCTGGACGCGGACAGCCCCGAACGGGCGTACGTACGCGACACCCTGATCGAGCTGAACCTGCCCCTCGTGCGGTACGCCGCCGCCCGCTTCCGCAGCCGCAACGAGCCGATGGAGGACATCGTCCAGGTCGGCACCATCGGGCTGATCAAGGCGATCGACCGGTTCGACTGCGAACGCGGCGTGGAGTTCCCGACGTTCGCCATGCCGACCGTCGTGGGCGAGATCAAACGATTCTTTAGGGACACCTCCTGGTCCGTGCGCGTCCCGCGCCGGCTCCAGGAGCTGCGCCTGGCGCTGACCAAGGCCAGCGACGAGCTCGCCCAGAAGCTGGACCGCTCGCCGACCGTCCCGGAACTCGCTGCCGTGCTCGGCGTATCGGAGGAGGACGTCGTCGACGGCCTCGCCGTCGGGAACGCCTACACGGCCTCCTCGCTCGACTCGCCCTCCCCGGAGGACGAGGGCGGCGAGGGCTCGCTCGCGGACCGCCTCGGCTACGAGGACACCGCGCTCGAAGGCGTCGAGTACCGCGAGTCCCTGAAGCCGCTGCTCGCCAAACTCCCGCCCCGGGAGCGGCAGATCATCATGCTGCGGTTCTTCGCGAACATGACGCAGTCACAGATCGGCGAGGAGGTCGGCATCTCCCAGATGCACGTCTCCCGGCTGCTGACGCGCACGCTCGCGCAGCTGCGCGTGGGCCTCATCGGGGACTGACGCGAGGGGGGCGGGCGGTCCGGCATCCGGCCGTCCGCCCGTCGGCCTGCCGCCCGGCCCGACCCCGCCCGACCTGACCGCCCGGCCCGATTTGATCGCGCGACCTGACCGAGCGACCTGACCGTCGGCCGGGCGATCCGATGGCGAGCACTTCCCAATTGACGAGCCGTCAGGAACACTGGCGCGATGCGAAGGGGATCGCGCGCGGCCACCGCCCTGCTCGCCCTGTGCTGCACGGCCGCCGCCGGCCTCACCGGCTGTGGCGGCCCGGGGCGCGAGGGCTTCTCCGCCGTGGGCGCCGCCGCCCCGGGACCCGAACGGGGGGCGGGGGAGAACGTCGCGCCGCAGGGTGGGGTGGAGTTCCAGCAGCTCGGCGGCCCGGCCGCGACGGGCGGATCCGCCGCGCCGTCCGGTACGTCGGGCGCGCCCCCGGGACCGGACCGCGCGGGCGGCTCCACCCCGGGCGGAGCGACGGACACCGCCCCCGGCGGTCCGGCGAGCACCCCCGGGTCCACCGGCGGCCCAGGACGTACTCCCACATCACCCGGCACTCACGGCTCACCGGCCCCCGCAAACCCCACCGGCCCCACGGGTCCGACGAGCCCCGGCGGGCCGCCCAGCAGGCCGGGCACCACGCCACCGGCGCCGCCACCGGCCACCCCTGCGCAACTGACGCTGTCCGCGCCGGTCCGGTCCGCCGCGGCCGACCGCTGGTGCGAGCGGGTCACCGTGACCTTCACCAACACCGGCAGCACCGCGGCCCGTTCGGGCACGGTCACGTTCGCGACGCACGTCATCGGGGCCCTCGGCATCGACTGGGCCACGCTCACCACGACCCAGCCGCTCCCCGCACCCCTCGCGGGCGGAGCCTCGAAGACGCAGACCTACACGGTGTGCCTGGAGGCCTGGCGGGTGCCCCTGGGCATGCACGTGGACACCCGGAAGGTCACCGCGACCTGGAACTGACCGGTCGCGGCCCCCCGGCACCGACCGACCCCGGCCACCCGGCATCCGGTCGCGGCCGCCTGAAGCCGGCCGGCCCCGGCCACCCGGTCCCGACCGGTCGCGGCCGTCTTGAGCCGGCCGGTTCCGCAGCCCGCGGCCCGCGGCCCGCGGGCTCAGCGCAGGACCACCCAGGCGGCCGCGCCGATCACGAGCACCAGCGCGAGGACCAGCGCCACCTTCGCGGCCGGGCCCGACCCCTTGGCGGCTTCCTGCTCGGCACGGCGCTGCTGGCGCGACCCCGGGCCCGCCTGCCGGGCCGGTGCGGCCTCCTCGACGAAGGCCCGGAACATCTGGGTGCTGCCCGCCGGGTCGTAGTTGCCGTCGGGGACCTGTGAGTTGTGGTTGTCAGCCATGGAGCAGGACCCTAGCCGGTTTTCCGATTCCTTTACCGCCCCACCCCCGAATTCATTTGCCTGTAGCAACCACTGACTCTTATGGTTGCCTCAAGCAACAAGATGGGGGTCGCCCGGTGCCGACACAGACCACGCAGACGACGCGGACCACTCCGCACGAAGAGCTGGCCCGTCGGCTCACCGGAATCGGTGCGGTCAAGCGCGAGCTGGCCCGCAGCCTGCCCCCGGACTGCCCGCCCGGCACCGCCGCCGTACTCACCGTGCTCGACCGGCACGGGGAGATGCGGCTGAGCCGGCTGGCCGACCTCATGGCCGTCGACATCTCGGTCACCAGCCGGCACGTCACCCACATCACCGCCCGCGGCTGGATCGAGCGCGAGCCGGACCCGGGCGACGGCCGCTGCCGCATCCTGCGGCTCACCCCTGCCGGACGGGCGCTGCTCGCCGAGATCGGCGCCCGTTACACGGCCGCCCTGGAGAGAGCCCTCCACGACTGGTCCACCCAGGACATCGACGTACTCAACACCCTGCTGGCCCGACTCCGATCGAGCTTCTAGAGAAAGGAAGGACATGGCCCCGTCGGAGAAGACCACCGACCCCGCGTCCACGTCCACGTCCACCTCCGTGGACATGACCCATCCCCAGATCATGAAGGCGCTGTCCGGGCTCATGCTCGGCATGTTCGTCGCGATCCTGTCCTCCACGATCGTTTCCAACGCCCTGCCCCAGATCATCAGCGACCTCGGCGGCACCCAGTCCTCGTACACCTGGGTCGTCACCGCCGCCCTGCTGTCCATGACGGCCGCCACCCCGCTGTGGGGCAAGCTGTCCGACCTCTTCAGCAAGAAGCTGCTGGTCCAGATATCCCTGGTGATCTACGTCCTCGGCTCGGTGGTCGCGGGCATGTCCCAGAACACCGGCACGCTCATCGCCTGCCGCGTGGTGCAGGGCATTGGCGTCGGCGGCCTCTCGGCGCTCGCCCAGATCGTGATGGCCGCGATGATCTCCCCGCGCGAGCGCGGGCGGTACAGCGGGTACCTCGGCGCGGTCTTCGCCGTCGCCACGGTCGGCGGCCCGCTGCTGGGCGGCGTCATCACCGACACCGAGTGGCTGGGCTGGCGCTGGTGCTTCTACGTCGGCGTGCCCTTCGCGATCATCGCGCTGATCGTCCTGCAGAAGACGCTGCGGCTGCCGGTCGTACGGCGCGACGTCAAGGTCGACTGGCTGGGCGCCTTCCTGATCAGCGCTGCCGTCTCGCTGCTGCTGATCTGGGTCACCCAGGCCGGCGACTCCTACGAGTGGATCTCCTGGCAGACATGGGCCATGACGGGGGGCTCGGTGGTCCTCGGACTGCTCTTCGTCCTCGTCGAGTCCCGGGCGAGCGACCCGATCATCCCCCTGCGGCTCTTCCGGAACAAGACCATCACCCTCGCCTCCACGGCCTCGCTGTTCGTCGGCATCGCGATGTTCTCGGGGACCGTGTTTTTCAGCCAGTTCTTCCAGTTGGCCCGCGGCGAGTCCCCCACGATGTCTGGAATCCTCACGATTCCGATGATCGGCGGGCTCTTCGTCTCCTCCACCGTTTCCGGTCAGGTGATCACCAAGACCGGCAAGTGGAAGGTCTGGCTCGTCTCCGGCGGTGTGCTGCTGACGGCCGGTCTGGGTCTGCTCGGCACCCTGCGCCACGACACCCCGTACTGGCACATCGCGGTCTACATGGCCCTGACCGGCCTCGGACTCGGCATGATGATGCAGAACCTGGTCCTCGCCACCCAGAACCAGGTGGCTCCCGAGGACCTGGGCGCGGCCAGTTCGGTCGTCACCTTCTTCCGCTCCCTCGGCGGCGCCATGGGCGTCTCGGCGCTGGGTGCGGTCATGGCCCACCGGGTCACCGACTACGTGCGGGACGGACTCACCGCCCTCGGCCCGAAGGCCGCGGCGGCCATGGGCCAGAACGGTACGGCCGGGGGCGGGATCCCCGACCTCGACAAGCTGCCCGCGCCCATCCGTGAGGTCATCGAGTCCGCGTACGGGCACGGCGTCGGCGACGTCTTCCTCTACGCCGCCCCGTTCGCGCTCCTCGGCCTGGTGCTGGTGGTGTTCATCAAGGAGGTCGCCCTGAAGTCGAAGCCCGCGGTCCACAGCCCGGCGGCGGCTTCGGCCGGTGCCCCGCCCGCCGGGACGGCCGGTGCCGACGAGGTCGCGGCCGCCACCGTCAAGGCCTGATCCCCGCCCGAGCGGCGCCCGACAGCCCGGGCGGCGCTCAGGCGTCTGCCTTGTCCTTGTCCGCCTTGGCCTTGGCCTCGGTCTCGGCCTTGTCCCTGGGCTCGGTCTCGGCCTTGGTCTCGGCCTTGGTCTCGGCCTTGGTCTCGGCCTTGGTCTCGATGCCCGCGATCAGGACGTCGAGTGCCAGGCAGAAGTCGCCCTCGGGCGCCCGCCGGGCCGCGCCCCCGCAGCCGTGCAGGAACTGCCGGACGGCCAGGTGGGCACCGGTCCGGGCGACGTCCACCAGGCCGGTGGCGTCCATCAGCCGCTGGAGGGCGGCGTCGAAGGCCCGGGCGTGGGGGCCGATGTTCGGGTAGGCGGCGCTGAGCGGAGCCACCCACGGGTGGTCGGCCAGCACCCGCCGGTAGCCCCGGGCCAGATCCCTCAGCCCGTCCTGCCAGCCCGCCCCGCCGGACCCTGACGCTCGGCCGGAGCCGTACGGCCCGGCCGGCAGGGACTGCTCCCCCAGGACCCGGTCCAGGGCGAGTTCGAGCAGATCGTGCTTGGTGTCCACGTACCAGTAGAGGGACATCGCGGTGACGCCGAGCCCGGCAGCCAGCCGCCGCATCGAGAACCGGGTGAGCCCGTCGGCGTCCAGGAGCCGGGCGGTGGCCGCGGTGATCCGCTCCCGGTCGAGCCCTGAGGGTGCCTCGGTGCGACGTCTGGCGGGTGTGGCGGGCCTGGCCACCAGCCACACACTGGTCCGGATCTCGCCTGGATCGGCCGCGGTCACCATGCGGGCACCCTCCTCGCGACGGCTGGACCAGCCGGAATGCCCGGTCCGCCCCCTTGATGCTAGGGGGTGGGCCGGGCATTGCGGGCTGATCGGCGGGAGACCCCCTGGGGATGTCCGCCCGCCGGGCCGAATGACGGGGGATCGGGGGATCAGGACGCCGGGGCCGTCAGGTCGTAGAAGCCGGCTCCGCCGACCGTGGACTCCTTGAACGTGGCCTTGACCCAGTTCTCGATCTCCGTGCTGGTGCCACCGCCGGGGCCCGCGGGACCACCTCCGCCACGACGTCCGCCGTCCTCGGTGGCATCGGTGGCGGTGCCACCCTGGCCGATGAACCAGTGGATCTTCCCGTCCCGCACGTACTCCTTGAACTGCTCCAGGGTCGGCGAGGGGTCACTGCCGTTGAAGCCGCCGACCGGCATGACGGGGACGCCGGAGGCCAGCTGGTAACTGGCCGCGTTCTGCGAGCCGATGGCCGCCGCCGCCCAGGTGTAGGAGTGGGCTCCCGCCGTGAGCGCCGCCTTGGCCTCGGCGCTGACGCGGGCGCCGTTGAGCAGGCCACCGGCGCCGCCGCCGCGTCCGCCCGGCCCTGCGCCGGTCATGCCTCCGGGGAAGCCTCCCGGGCGCTCGGCTGCGCGGCCGTCCGCTCCGGGCATGCCGCCCAGGCCCTGTGCGCCCTGACCCTGGCCGCCGCCCTGGCCGCCCTGGCCGCCCTGGCCCTGGCCGCCGCCCTGGCCGCCCTGCCACTGGCCCAGGCCCGGCGGTACGGCGCCCTGCGGCAGCGCGCCACCGGGCTGCTGTCCGCCGTCCCGGCCGCCCCGCGGCATTTCACCGAACCCGCCCGGGCCACCCATCATCCCGCCGGGGCCGCCCCGGCCTCCCGCCACCGCCGGTCCGGCGGTCACGATGGAGCCGGTGTGCCCGGTGCTCACGGTGGTCATGCAGTACGCGAACGGCCCGGCCAGGGCCGCCACCACCCCGAGACCCGCGGTGGCCCTCAGCATCCGCCGGCCTGCCCGCCCCGCGAACGGCAGCCCGACCGCGGCGAGCAGCCCGCCCACCAGCACCGCCCAGCGCAGCCACGGCAGGTAGCCGGGGGCCCGGCCGAGCAGGACGTACGACCAGACCGCCGTCAGCGCGAGCGTGCCGGAGAGAGTGAGTGCGGCCACCGCGCTGCCCCGCTCCTCCCACAGCACGGCGACGCCCATGCCGATCAGCGCGGCCACGAAGGGGGCCAGGGCCACGGTGTAGTACTCGTGGAAGATGCCCTGCATGTAGCTGAAGACCACCGCGGTGATCAGCAGGGGGCCGCCCCAGGCCAGGAAGGCCGCGCGCGCCATGCCGTCCACCGAGTCCGTGGTGCGGCGGGCCCGCCAGGTGATCACCAGCCCGGCCACGAGCAGCACCAGGGCCGCCGGAAGCAGCCAGGAGATCTGCCCGCCGATGGTGCCCGAGAACAGCCGGTCGATGCCGCTCTCGCCCCATCGTCCGCCACCGTCGGCGCCCCCGGGGCCACCCGCACCGCCGCCTCCGACGCTGCCGGTCTCATTGCCGTTGATCCGGCCGAGGCCGTTGTAGCCGAGGGTCAGCTCCAGGAAGGAGTTGTTCTGAGAGCCGCCGATGTACGGCCGGGAGGAGGCGGGCCACAGCTCGACGACGGCGACCCACCAGCCGCCCGCCACCACCATCGCGCCGCCTGCGAGCAGCAGCTGCCCGAGTCTGCGGCGCAGCCCGGTGGGCGCGCAGACGGCGTACAGCACGGCGAGCGGCGGCAGGATGACGAAGGCCTGCAGGGTCTTGGTGAGGAAGGCGAACCCGACCGCGACACCCGCCCAGACCAGCCAGCGGGTGGGCGCCCCTTCGAGGGCCCGCAGCAGGCAGTACACGGTGACGGTGAGCAGCAGGGTCAGCAGTGCGTCGGGGTTGTTGAAGCGGAACATCAGCGCGGCGACGGGTGTCAGCGCGAAGGCGGCCCCGCTCAGCAGCGCGGCTCCCGGCCCGAACTGGCGGCGTACGGCGGCGTACAGCACACCGGTGGTCGCCACCCCCATCAGGGCCTGCGGGACCAGGATCTGCCAGGAGCCCAGTCCGAAGAGCCGGACCGAGAGCATCATCGGCCACAGCGCGGCCGGGGGTTTGTCGACGGTGATGGAGTTGCCCGCGTCGGAGGAGCCGAAGAAAAAGGCCTTCCAGCTCTCGCTGCCGGCCTGGACGGCGGCGGAGTAGAAGGAGTTCGCGTAGCCGGAGGCCCCCAGGTCCCACAGGAGCAGGGCCGCGGTGGCGATCAGCAGCCCGGCGAGAGCGGGCCGTTCCCAGCGGGGCCGGGCAGTACGGGCGCCGGCCACGGCGGCCGGAAGGATCGGGAGTGCTGCCGTGGTCATCGGCCCTCCTTGGACGTGGACGTGGACGTGCACGTGGCTGACGTGGACGTGGCTGTGCGGGGGCGGGGGCGGGGGATGCGGGGATCGGTGGCGCGCCGCTCGGGGAAGACCCACGCGCGCAGGAGCAGGAAGCGCAGCACGGTGGCTGCGAGGTTCGCGGTGATCAGGACGGCCAGCTCGGTGCCGTGTGCGGGATGGGGCGTGGCCGCGGCGAGGGCGGCGAGGGAGCCGCTGGTGAGGGCCAGCCCGATACCGAAGACCACCAGACCCTGGGCCTGGTGGCGTACGGCCCGTTCCCTGCCGCGGACCCCGAAGGTGAGCCTGCGGTTGGCCGCGGTGTTGGCCACGGCGGAGAGCAGAAGTGCTGCGCCGTTGGCGAGCTGGGCGCCGGCTCCGGCCCGGAAGGCGGAGTACAGCACCAGGTAGAGCAGGGTGGAGAGGACTCCGACGGTGCAGAAGCCGATGAACTGGCGGGCCAGTCCGCCGTCCACTCCGGGCACCGCGGTGCGGTCGCGCGGGTCGTCACCGAAGGGGCGGGCCAGTCGGTCGAGGGGGAGCGCCCCCACGGCCAGCGCCCGGCCCACGCGCCAGACACCCTTGAGGTCCTCGGTGGCGGTCCTGACGATGTGCACGGTGGAGTCGGGGTCGTCGACCCAGTCGACGGGCACTTCGTGGATCCGCAGCCCTGCCCGCTCGGCGAGCACCAGCAGCTCGGTGTCGAAGAACCAGCCCGTGTCCTCCACCAGGGGCAGCAGTCGCTCGGCGACCTCGCGCCGGATGGCTTTGAAACCGCACTGCGCGTCGCTGAACCGGGCGGCGAGCGAGGACCGCAGCAGGAGGTTGTAGGCGCGGGAGACGAACTCCCGCTTGGCTCCCCGCACGACCCGTGAGGAGCGGGCCAGGCGGGTGCCGATGGCGAGGTCGGAGTGACCGGAGATCAGGGGGGCGACCAGCGGCAGCAGCGCGTTCAGATCGGTGGAGAGGTCCACGTCCATGTAGGCGAGGACGGGGGCGTCGGAACCGGACCACACCGTACGCAGGGCCCTGCCCCGGCCCTTCTCCTCCAGCCGGGTGCTGCGTACGCAGTCCAGTGCCGCGGCGAGCCCGGCCGCGACCTCGGGGGTGCGGTCGGTGCTCGCGTTGTCGGCGACCGTGATCCGGAAGGGATAGGGGAAGGTCCGTGTCAGGTGGTCGTGCAGCCTGCGCACGCACGGCTCGAGGTCCTTCTCCTCGTTGAAGACCGGGACCACCACGTCGAGGACGGGCTCGCCGGGCGCGGGCGCGAGGGGCGTCCGTGCCGGAAGGGCCCCGGGAGAGGTGTCGGTTGGCATGCTCCGACCCTCGTGGAACCGCCTGTCACCTCAGTGTGCTGAGCCTGTGGCCCGTCTGTGAGTCCGGATCCGCCCCCATGGCTGCTGCCCTCATGCCTGCCGCACCTGCTTCCACGTCCGCTTCCACGTCCCCTTCCGCCGCGAGCGGCAGCACGACCTCGAAGCAGGTCCGGCCCGGCCGGCTCCGCACGGCGACGCTCCCGCCGTGGGCCGTGACCACGGCCTGGACGATGGCCAGCCCGAGGCCGGTCGAACCGGCGGCCCGGGAGCGGGAGGCGTCACCACGGGCGAAGCGCTCGAAAACCCGGGGGAGCAGCTCGGGCGCGATGCCCGGGCCGTCGTCCTCGATGCGCAGCCGGACCGCCCATGTTTCACGTGAAACATGGGCGGTGACGGTGGTGCCGGGCGGCGTGTGCGTCCGGGCATTGGCGAGCAGATTGACCAGAACCTGCTGAATGCGGGCCGCGTCGGCGCGTACGGGCGCGGGCTCCTGGGGCAGGTTCAGGCGCCAGTGGTGCTCGGGCCCGGCAGCCCGGGCGTCGCTGACGGCGTCGATGACGAGGGGAGCGAGGTCGGTACCGGTGCCCGTGCCGGTGTCGCCGTCGCCGTCGCCGATGGACAGCGGGTGGCCGGCGTCGAGCCGGGCCAGCAGGAGCAGGTCCTCGACCAGTCCGGTCATCCGGGTGGCTTCCGACTCGATCCGGCCCAGGGCGTGCCGGGTGTCGGGGCCGGGCTCCTCGCGGCCCCGACGGGTGAGTTCGGCGTAGCCGCGGATGGAGGCCAGCGGCGTGCGCAGCTCATGGCTGGCGTCGGCGACGAACTGCCGCACCCGCATCTCGCTGTGCTGGCGCGCGGTGAGGGCGGAGGAGACGTGACCCAGCATCCGGTTGAGGGCGGCGCCGACCTGGCCCACCTCGGTGCGGGGGTCGGCTTCGGCGTCAGGGACCCGTTCGTGGAGGGCGGGCTCGCCCTGGTGCAGGGGGAGTTCGGAGACGCGGGTGGCGGTGGCGGCGACCCTGCGCAGCGGGCGCAGGGCAACACCGACCAGGGCCTGCCCGGCGAGCGAAGCGGCGATCAGTCCGGCCAGGGTGACGCAGAGCTCGACCCCGACGAGGGTGCGGACCGTGGAGTCGACCTCCCGGAGCGGGAAGGCGAGCACGAGCGTCCGGTCGGGTGAGACGTGCACCCGGTAGGCACCGAGGCCCGGAAGCTCCGCTCCCACCGCCCGCTCGGGCGGGCCCTGCGCGGCCCTCTGGGCGGCCCGGGCGAGGGTCGCGCTCTGGGCTTCGGTGAGGGACGGCGGAACCTGGTCGGGCGACCAGCCCTCGTGGCGGGTGTTGCGGGCGCTCCCGAGGACCGCTCCCGTGTGGTCCAGCCGGATCCCGGCGGCGTCCACCGGGCTGCCGGGGGCCACGACGAAGCCCGCACTGCTCTCACGGGCCGCCTTGCCGCCCGGCGCCCGGGCCGCCATCCTCACGGAGGTGGCCAGCTGCTCGTCGAGCTGGGTGACCAGGTACGAGCGCAGCGCCAGGGTGGTGACGGTGCCGATGGCCGCTCCCACCACGGCGATCAGGGCCACCGCCGAGACGACGAGCCGGGTCCGCAGCGACCAGGGCCGTCGGCCGCCCGGTCGCCGGCGGCCGCGCCGTGCCACTACTCGGCCGGCTTGATCAGATAGCCGGCGCCGCGCCGGGTGTGGATCATCGACGGCAGCCCGAGGCCGCTCTCCAGCTTGCGGCGCAGGTAGGAGATGTAGAGCTCGACCACATTGGCCTGGCCGCCGAAGTCGTAGGACCAGACCCGGTCCAGGATCTGCGCCTTGCTCAGCACACGCCGCGGGTTGCGCATGAGATAGCGCAACAGCTCGAACTCGGTGGCGGTCAGGTGGACGTCCTGGCCGGCGCGCACCACCTCGTGGCTGTCCTCGTCGAGGCGCAGATCACCGACGGTCAGGACCGAGCCGCCGCGGGCGGCCTGTGCCGCGCCCGAACGCCGCACCAGGCCGCGCAGCCGGGCCACGACCTCCTCCAGGCTGAAGGGCTTGGTGACGTAGTCGTCGCCGCCCGCGGTGAGGCCGGCGATCCGGTCCTCCACGGAGTCCTTGGCGGTCAGGAACAGGACGGGGACCTGGGGGATCTCCCGGCGCAGCTGCCCGAGGACGGTGAGGCCGTCCATGTCGGGGAGCATGACGTCGAGGACCACCACGTCCGGGCGGAAGCCGCGGGCGGCCCGCAGCGCCCCGGCCCCGTCGCCGGCGCTGCGGACCTCGCAGCCTTCGTAGCGCAGGGCCATGGACAGCAGCTCGGAGAGCGAGGCCTCGTCGTCGACGACGAGCACCCGGCAGGGCCCGCCGTCGGGCCGTACCAGGGCCGTGTGGTTGCCGGTGGACGTGGACGCATGGGAGGCGGTCGTCGCAGTCATACGCACACGTTCCCCCGTGCCTCTGAGAGCGTTCTTGCCCCAACCTGTGAATTTCCTGAGAAAGGGCAACGGCCCCCGTCCTGTCGAGCCAAAGAGACGCGAGACAGGGAACAGGGACGGGGACGGCAGGCGGAGGCGGGCGGAGGCGGGTCAGCCGTCGAGGCGGAACAGCCGGGCGCCGTTGTCGTGGCAGACCGCCCGCAGCCAGTCGTCGCCCAGGCCCAGCCGCTCGAGGGCGGCGAGCTGGTGCTCGTACGGGTAGGGGATGTTCGGGAAGTCGGTGCCGAACAGGATCCGGTCGCCGAGGTCAGCGAGCCGTCCGAGACCTGCGGGCGGGAAGCCGCTGAACCGCTCGGAGAAGTCGGTGAAGGCCATGGTCGTGTCGAGGCGCACCGTCCCGTGGCGGTCGGCGAGGTCGAGGAAGTCCGCGTACTCGGGCATGCCCATGTGGGCGACGATCAGCGGCAGCCGCGGATGGCGGGCCAGCAGGCGGGCGATCGGGGCGGGACCCGTGTGCTTGCCCGGGACGGGACCGGACCCGCAGTGGATCACCGTGGGGATACCGGCCTCGGACAGCAGCCCCCAGACGGGGTCGAGGCGGTCGTCGTTCGGGTCGTAGCCGCCGACCTGGAGGTGTGCCTTGAAGATCCGGGCGCCCGAGACGACGGCCTGGCGGACGTAGTCGTCGACGCCCTCCTCCGGGAAGAAGGTCGCGGTGTGCAGGCAGTCGGGGGTGCGGGCCGCGAAATCGGCGGACCAGGCGTTGAGCCAGGCGGCCATCTCCGGTTTGTGCGGGTAGAGCATGGAGGTGAAGGCCCGGACCCCGAACTCCCGCAGGAGCGCGACGCGCTGCTCCTCCTCGTGGCGGTAGGTGATGGGCCACTCGACGCCGGTCAGCGGGCCGACCGCGTCGAAGTAGTCCCAGACCTTCTCCAGGACCCGCCCGGGCATGAAGTGCGTGTGGACGTCGACCAGTCCGGGCAGTCCGAGTCGCTCCCTGAAGGCGCGGACCGCATCAGCCGTTGCGGACAAAGCCGTGGCTCCGCTCGACGGTGGCGACGTGCAGGGTGTAGCTCTCGTACCAGTCGGCGCGGCCCTTCTTCATGGCCGCCTGGTGTTCCAGGTTCTCGCGCCACACCGTGAGGGCCTCGTGGTCCCGGAAGTAGGCGACGGTGATGCCCAGACCATCAGGGGTGCGCGCGGACTCGTAGCCGAGGTAGCCGGGGATCGTCTCGACGATCTCCTCCATCCGGTCGTTGAGTTCGTCGAGTCCGGTGTCGTCCGCGGTGCGGACGCTGCTGAAGACGGCCATGACATAGGGCGGTTCGAAGGCCGCCACCGGCTGAGTGGTCATGCCCACCACCCTCGGCGGAGCGCCCCCGGCATGTCCACCCGAATCAGCCCCGGGAGACCAAAGGGATCCAATTCTTGACCATGGCGTCCATGGAGCCCGTAGGTGTCGGCGGCCCTCACGGACCGCCATGATCCCTCGCAGCCCTCCGCGTCCGCAACGTCAGAACAGCCCGTCCTGCCCCGCCGGAGGAGCGGCCGCGGACGGGATCCGCGCCAACGGCACCGAGGTCACCGCCCCCTCACCCGGCACGGCGAGCTCCCATCCGGCCAGCAGCCGGGTGTCGACCACGAGCCCGTCCTCGAAGTGCAGGTCGGGCCCGGCGGCGCCGACCAGCCGCCCTACGACGGCCCGGTCCGCCGCCATCTCCGCGATCACCCGGTCCGGGTCCGGGAGCCCTTCCCAGCCGTCCGTCCCGAACACCGTCGCGTGGTCGGTGACTTCGCACCCCAGCCGCTCCAGGGACTCCGGCCACCCGGCCAGCTCCGCCGCCCGGCCGTGCAGCTCGGCGACCTCCCGCGCCCGCTCCGGCGCGCCGGGCAGGTGCGCCCGCACGGCACGCTTGCGGGCGTACGCGATCCGGTCGGGCACCCCGAGCGCCGCCCGCAACAGCTCCTCGGTGCGCCGGGCGGCCATCAGCGGCCCACGCCCCAGCCACGTCCACGACATCGCCCCCTGCTCCAGCAGCCGGGCGGAGCCGCGCTCTTCGGCGGTGATGCCCACCTTGACCAAGCCGGGCCCGAACCAGGCCAGATAGACCCGGTAGGGCCGCGGATCGGCGGCGTTGGTGTCGGCTGCCACGGAGAACGACCGGTCGAGGCGCGCGCACTCCGGGCACTGCGCGCTCCCGCCGCGGCCGGGCACGGTGGCGGAGGTCGGACAGGGCGTCCGCTTCCCCGCCCTCCGCACGCCCAGGCAGCACCGCTCCCCGCGTGCGACGAAGGCCAGCCGCTGCCCGTACACGAGGGCACTCGCCCGTTCGCCGCGCTCCTGGCCGTACCACCCGATGGCGGGGACGGAGTCCTTCCACCGGATCCCGGTGCAGCGCCAGGTCACAGCGGGAGCGGCCGCTCGAAGAAGGTCTCCAGGACGACGGTCGCGTGAGTACCGCTGACCCCGTCGATGGCGTAGAGGCGGCGCAGGACGTCCTGCAGCTGCTCGGTCGAGGCCGTGCGGACCTTCACCAGTACGGACGCGCTGCCCGCGATGATGTGCGCCTCCTGGATCTCCGGGATCGCGGCGAAGTCGTCTCCGGACTCGCCCATCCATGCGTTGGAGTCGACCATCACGTAGGCGAGGACCCCGCTGCCGACCGCGGCCGGGTCGACGTCGACGGTGGTCCGCCGGATCACCCCGCGCTCGCGCAGCTTGCGTACGCGCTCGTGGGTGGCCCCGGCCGAAAGGCCGACAGCCGTACCGAGAGCCGCGTAGGACTGCCCGGCGTCCTGCTGCAGGCGCAGGACGAGCGCCCGGTCGATGTCGTCCACGCAATCTTCCTCTCATGGGCCTGACAACCCTTGCGAAGACGGTACATGATCCTGCAATCTCACCCTCAGACCGAACAAATTTCTGCAATTCTTCTCCAGGGGGAATCATGTCCGGCGTAGCCGACCTCACTTTGTACGAGATTCTGGACGAGCGCTTCAAGACGGGCCGCTGCGCCAACGGCGACGCCCGGCTGGAACGGCTCTACGACGACTGCCGCTGGGCCGAAGGCCCGCTGTACCTGCCGGCCTGGCGGCAACTGGTGTGGAGCGACATCCCCAACGACCGGATGCTGCGCTGGGACGAGGCGACCGGCGCGGTCTCCGTCTTCCGGTCGCCGGCCGGCCACTCCAACGGCAACACCTCGACCGCGAAGGCCGCCTGATCTCCTGCGAACAGGGCAACCGGCGCGTGACCCGCACCGAACCCGACGGCAGCATCACCGTGATCGCCGACCGCTTCGACGGCAAGCGGCTCAACAGCCCGAACGACGCGGTGGTCCGCTCGGACGGCTCCATCTGGTTCTCCGACCCGGACTTCGGCATCACCAGCGACTACGAGGGCCACCGCGCGCCCGGCGAGATCGGCGCCTGCAACCTCTACCGAGCCGATCCCTCGACCGGCGAAGTGCGTCTGGCCGCCGACGGCTTCCTCGGCCCCAACGGCCTCGTCTTCTCCCCCGACGAGAGCGAGCTGTTCGCGGCGGACACCAGGGCGGGTCACATCCGCGCCTTCAAGGTCACCGACGACGGCACCCTCACCGGCGACCGCGTCTTCACCACCTGCCCCCGCGTCGACAACATCCGCTTCGACGACGAGGGCCGGCTGTGGGCGGCCGCGATGGAGAACGGCGTCCACTGCTACGCCGCCGACGGCACCCTGATCGGCCGCCTGCGTGTCCCCGAGCCCGTCTCGAACATCGCCTTCGGCGGCCCCAAGAACAACCGTCTCTTCATCACCGCCACCACCTCCCTCTACTCGCTGGTGATGTCGGTGACCGGCCTCCCCCGGGTCCTCTGAGCCCGGCCGGACAGCCGGCTACCGGGCGACGAACTGCGTCAGGATCGCCTGCACCTCGTAGATGTCGACGCCCTTGGTGAAGGTCTTCTCGATCGGCGTCGGGCTGCCGGATATCCAGATCTTCAGCTCGGCGTCGAGATCGAAGTGGCCGGCGGTCTCCACGGAGAAGTGCGTGATGCTGCGGTACGGGACGGAGTGGTACTCCACCTTCTTGCCCGTGAGCCCCTGCTTGTCGACGAGCACCAGGCGCCGGTCGGTGAACAGGATCGTGTCCCGGATCAGCAGGAAGGCGGCGTGCACCTGCTCCCCCTGCCCCAGCAGCCGCGCGTAGTCCCGCTGCGCCGACACGGGGTCGACGGTGTGCGCGTTCCCGAACAGTCCCATGGTTGCCCCCGTTTTCCAGCTTCGGACGATCTTCAAGAACCGTACCGACGCCACCGGGTGGTCGACGTCCCCCGCCAGAGCCATCCCGCCCCTGACATCTTCCGGGGGACCCCCTCCCCATCAAGGAGGAGTTCCCGCATCCCGCCGGGCACGTCGGGGACACACGCAAGACCGGCATACGGAAGCAAGACCGGCATACGGAAGACGGGATACGCACACGACAGAGGCCCCGGACTTTTGTCCGGGGCCTCTGTCCTGCTGTGCACTCGGCAGGATTCGAACCTGCAACCTTCTGATCCGTAGTCAGATGCTCTATCCGTTAAGCTACGAGTGCTTGGGCTTCCCGGGGTTTTTCGCCCCGTTGGCCTTGCGAGAACAACAATACATGGACCTCGCCGGGACGCGAAATCCATTACCCAAACCCCAGCTGACCTGCGAAAACGCTCCGGATGAAGATCATCCGTACGAGCTCGCACAAGGGACGGACAGCGGTCGGGCAACGCTCGGAACCAGCCGGAACGCCCCGCCGGGCGAACAGACCGGAACGCATCGAAGCCCCGGTCCTGACGGACCGGGGCTTCGATGAACTGCGGAGGCGGAGGGATTTGAACCCTCGATGGGTGGTAAGACCCAAACCGCATTAGCAGTGCGGCGCCATAGACCGGACTAGGCGACGCCTCCAGCACACCCTCGCGTACGAAGGTGCGTGCAGATGATGACACAGGCGCAGGGCCCCTCACCAATCCGGTCCCACGGTACTAGGCGGGACGGGCCGAGGGCAAAGCCTTAAAGGCCCCGCCGCACGCAACATCGGCGGGCCCGCGTCGTTGGTCAGGCGTATGACCTACGGACGACCTGGAGTGCCCCATGCTGCGTCTCGCTGCCTTCGCCGTCACCTCGGCCCTGGCCACCGCGGCCGCCGGGCCGCTGCCCCCGCTGCCCCTGGGACAGCTGCTGGCGACGCCCGACCGGCTGACCATGACCATGGCCGACACCGGTAACCGTCAGCTGGACCGGGAGTACACGCTCCAATGCGGCCCCGTCGGCGGCGACCACCCCGAGGCCGAGGGCGCCTGCGCGCGGCTGGACCAGCTCGCCGGGGAGGGGCGCAACCCCTTCGCACCCGTCCCCCCGGACCAGATCTGCACCAAGCAGTACGGCGGACCCGCCACCGCGCGCATCACCGGAACGTGGAACGGACACAAGGTGAACGCCACCTTCCGCCGGACGGACGGATGCGAGATCAAGCGCTGGAACGACTTGGAACCTCTGCTTCCGAGTGGGCGTTCCTGACCTGGGAGGATGCCCGGAAGGGGCGTCGTCGGCCGCACATCGGCCACCTCGCCGCGGGCCCGTGGCCTTAGACTCCTCCCGTGACTTGCCGGTAGTCGTTGGTCAGGGAGGAAGCTCGTCGTGAGCAGCAGGCCATCCCGAGGCGCTGCTCGCCTCGCAGCAATACTCGACGCCCTTCCGGACGCGCTGTTGCTCGTCAACGCCAACGGCACGGTCGTCAACGCCAATTCGATCGCGCTCGAGGTCATGGAGAGCCCCGGCACCGGACTGGTGGGGCGGGGCGTGCTCGACCTCCTGCCCGAGTTCGATTCCAAGCTGATCCCCGGCTCCATGCGCCGGCCGGGCGAGGACGACGGCGGCCGCACCAAACCCAAGCGGATGGTCGCCCGCCGCACCGACGGTTCCGAGTTCCCCGTCGAGGTCACCAGCGCCCACCTCGACGGCCGCGACGCCTACCGGGAGCCGCAACCCGCCTACACCGGTGACGAGCTGCTGATGCTGGTGGTCCGGGACCTCTCGCAGACCGTCGACACCGAGGCCGAGCTGGCCCGCTCCCAGCGGCAGACCGAGATGATCCTGCGCGCCGCTGCCGAGGGCGTGGTGGGCACCGACACCGACGGCCGCGTGGTGCTCGTCAATCCAGCGGCCGCCCAGATCCTCGGCTACCGCGCCACCGACCTCGGCAACCGCGAACTTCACGGCCTGGTCCAGCACTCCCGCGCCGATGGCTCGCCCTTCCCCTTCGAGGAGTCCCCGCTCGCCGACACCCTGCGCAGCGGACGCAAGCACCGCGTGCGCGGCCAGGTGCTCTGGAACAAGGCCGGGCAGCCGGTCGCCGTCGACCTGACCACCTCTCCCGTGCGGGACGGGGAGCAGCTGGTGGGCGCCGTCATGACCTTCACGGACCGGCGGCCCTACGACGCCCTGGCAGCGCGGCACGCGCAGCTGATCGCCGTCCTCGGTGACTCCCTGCGCGGGCCGCTGGACGAGCTGCGCGGCGAGCTGGCGACCCTGGCGGCCGACGACGCCGGACAGCTGTGGCCGGAGGCCAACCAGCTGCTGCACCACCTGGCCGCCGGGTACTCGCGGATGACCACCCTGGTGGACAACGTGCTCGGCTTCCAGCGCCTGGACTCCGGCCGCGACAAGCTCGCGAAGAAGAAGGTCCTGATCAACGGCGTGGTCGCGGCCGGCGTCGACGGCGCGGTCGAGCTGATCGGGCCCGGTCGTGCGCAGTTCGCCGTCCACGCGCCGACCATCGAGGCCGAGGTGGACGCCGAGCGGATCTCGACCGCGCTCGCGCACCTGGTCGCGGACGTCGCCGGGGTGGACGCCACCGGCAAGACCCGTCAGGGCAGCGGCTACAGCGACTCGACGATCGTGGTGGCCGCCGCGCAGCGCGGCGACGTCGTACGGATCGAGGTGCGCGGCCCCTACGAGGGCGGCAACCCGGTCCACGAGCCGATCGTCCGGGGCATCGTGGCCGCGCACGGCGGCGTACTGCAGACGGTGGAGGTCCCGGGCGCGCCCGGCGGCGCCTACGTGCTGGAACTGCCGCTCGGCGCGGGTGCCGGGACGGTGACCCTGCCGGAGCCGCCGGAGGAGCCCCCGGCGGGCAGCGGGCCGGACGGCGCCGGGACGGCCGCGGGTGCCGCCCCCGGCCGGGTCTCCGGCGGCCGGCGGGGCCGGCGCGGGGTGGACGCCTTCCTGGAGGACGAGACCTCGGGTCCGCAGGCCGGTCAGGGCGGGGGCGCGCTGGCGCTGCCCTCGGGCCGTCGGCGGGCGGGCGAGGCCGCCCCGCCCTCGGGTCCCGAGCTCGCGCAGTCCCCGGTGAACCCCGCGGGCCTCGGAACCGGGCGCAGGCGCGGCCGGGCCGGCGACGACGGCGGTGAAGGCGGTCCCGGGGGCCAGGGCGGCTCTGAGGGCCAGGCCGGTCCCGGCCGGCCCGTGCAGCCGCAGGGCACCGCCATGCCCGCGCTCCCGCCCGTACCCGCGGTGCCCCCGGTTCCGGTGACCGAACACCCCGCCGGCCGGCGGCGGGCGCTGGGTCCGGCCGGGCCGGCACAGCCCGGCGGGCCGGTGCCGGCGACAGGGCTCGGCCCGACGCCCGCTCCGGCACGGCCCATCGCTCCGGAGGGCGGCTTCGCGCTGCCCGCCGGTCCGTCTCCGGTTCCCTCCGCTCCCCCGACCCCCGCGGGAGCCGGCACGTCCGTGGCCGTTTCCGAGGGCGAGGGCGGATCCGACGCCGGGGCGCCGTCCGGGCGGCGTGGCCGCCGGGCGCTGGGTGCCCCGGGAGCCGAGCCCGAGCCGCCGGCCGCACCGTCCGACGCGCCCGCCGAGAACCCGACCGGGCGGCGGCGCGCACTGGCCGGCGCCCCGGCGTGGCCGGCTCCTGGGGCCCGTACCGGTTCCGAGGACGACGGGGCCTCCGGCCAGGTCGCGGTCCCCGGGGCCCGACAGGCGCAGGACGCACCGGCGCAGGGGCAGACCGCGCAGCCGATCAGCGTGCGTGCTCTGGGCACCCTCGGCCAGGGCATCGCCGTCGACCCCGCCGCGGCGGGGCCCGCCACGGGTTCCGGCTCCGGCCGCCGTCGCAGGCTCGCCGAGCCAGGTGCGCAGGGCCGGGCCTTCGCCATAGGGGCCCCCGAGGCGGGTTCCGACGAGGGTCCCGAGCCGCTGGACGGCCCGGGCGGTGCGGTCGAGGTCGTCAACCGGCCCGTGCCGCAGCCCGTGGACGACGAACTCCCGCCGGAGCCGCTGGACAACCCGCGCCGGCTCCTGGTGTGGCCGGCGCCCGACGTGCAGACCCAGCAGGCGCTCAGCGACCGCGGCTACCGCCCGGTGGTCGTGCACTCCCGTGAGGAGGTGGACGCGCAGATCGCCGCCTTCCCGGCTGCCCTGTTCGTCGACCCGCTGACCGGGCCGATCACCCGGACCGCGCTGCAGTCGCTGCGGCAGGCCGCCGTGGCCGCCGAGGTGCCCGTGCTGGTCACGGCCGGGCTGGGGCACGCCACGCGCGAGGCGGCGTACGGTGCCGATCCCGCCGTGCTGCTGAAGGCGCTGGCACCGCGTGACAGCGAGCAGCACCCCTCGCGGGTCCTGCTGATCGAGGAGCGCGACGAGATCGCGACCGCGCTGACCGCGGCCCTGGAGCGGCGCGGGATGCAGGTCGCCCGGGCTGGCGCGGACACGGACGCCGTGGAGCTGGCGACGCGGATGCGGCCCAACCTGGTGGTCATGGACCTGATGCAGGTGCGCCGTCGGCGGGCCGGGATCGTGGACTGGCTGCGGGCGAACGGACAGCTGAACCGCACCCCGCTGGTGGTCTACACGGCGACCGGCATCGATCCGGCCGAACTGCCGCGGCTGGCCTCCGGCGAGAGCGTGCTCTTCCTCGCCGAGCGGGCCACCACGGCGGACGTCCAGGGTCGCATCGTGGACCTGCTGGCCAAGATCGGCACCAACTAGCGATCCTGGCCGGATGGCCATCATCAAGACGACCGAGCACACCGTCCCCGCCGACAACGGGGAGGTGAACCTGCTCATCGCGCGACAGGTGGAGCCGGGGCACGAGGAGACGTTCGAGGCCTGGGCCCACGGGATCCTGGAGACGGCCGCCGGTTTTCCGGACCACCTGGGCTACGGGCTCTTCCGCCCTGCGACGGAGGGCGGGCCGTGGTTCCTGGTCCACCGCTTCCGCAACCAGGCCGCCTTCCAGCGCTGGCAGGACTCCCCTGAGCGGGCCCAGTGGTTCTCCAACTGCCTGGGCCACCACCACACGGAGATAGCCCGGCGGGAACTGCACGGCATGGAGACCTGGTTCGCCAAGCCGGGTACGACCCGGCCCGCGCCGCCGCGGTGGAAAATGGCGATCAGCTCGGGGCTGGCCATCTTCCCGATCTCGCTCGCCGGCAACGCGCTGCTCGGGCCGTACCTGGTGGATCTGCACTTCGTGCTGCGAACGGCCGCCTTCGCCGTCGTCTTCAGCACGCTGATGACCTACGTGGCCATGCCCGCCGTCAGCAGGCTGCTGCGGCCATGGCTCACGCGGGGCTAGCCCCCGTCGGGGCCGGCGCCATCAGGCGATCTTGGTGACTTCCAGTGCGCCGTCCGCGTACTGCTGCCGGAGCACCTTCTTGTCGAACTTGCCAACGCTGGTCTTCGGCACGGCGTCGATGATCGTCCAGCGCTCCGGCAGCTGCCACTTGGCGATCGACTGCGCGAGGAACTCGCGCAGCCCCGTGTAGTCCACGGTCGCACCGGGCTTGAGGACGACGGTCGCCAGCGGCCGCTCGCCCCACTTCTCGTCGGGAACGGCGACCACCGCGGCCTCGGCGACCTCGGGGTGCGCCATGAGGGCGTTCTCCAGCTCGACGCTGGAGATCCACTCACCGCCGGACTTGATGACGTCCTTGGCGCGGTCGGTGAGGGTGAGGTAGCCGTCGGGGCTGATGACGCCGACGTCACCGGTCTTGAGCCACCCGTCGGCGCTGAACTTGTCCTCGGGCCGGAAGGGTTCGCCGGAGGCACCGCCGTAGTAGGCGTTCGCGATCCAGTTGCCGCGCACCTCGAGCTCGCCGGCCGACGCCCCGTCCCAGGGCAGCAGGTCGCCGCCGGGGCCGACGAGACGGGCCTCCACACCGGCGGGGAAGCGGCCCTGCGTGATCCGGTAGGGCCACTCCTCCTCGGCGCTCAGACCGGCCGGCGGGTGCGCCATCGTGCCCAGCGGGGAGGTCTCCGTCATGCCCCAGGCGTGGCAGACGCGCACGCCGAGCTTGTCGTAGGCCTCCATCAGGGAGGGCGGACAGGCAGCGCCGCCGATGGTGACCTGCTTCATCGAGGTCAGGTCGCGCGGGTTGGCGGTGACCTCGGCCAGCAACCCCTGCCAGATGGTGGGGACGGCCGCGGCGTGCGAGGGCCTCTCCCGCTCGATCATCTCGGCGAGCGGGGCGGGCTGCAGGAAGCGGTCCGGCATCAGCATGTTGATGCCGGTCATGAAGGTGGCGTGCGGCAAGCCCCAGGCGTTCACGTGGAACTGCGGAACCACCACGAGGGTGGTGTCCTTGTCGGTCAGGCCCATCGACTCGGTCATGTTGACCTGCATGGAGTGCAGGTACAGCGAGCGGTGGGAGTAGACGACGCCCTTCGGGTCCCCGGTGGTGCCGGAGGTGTAGCACATCGCGGCCGCCTGGCGCTCGTCCAGCTCGGGCCAGTCGTAGCTGTCGGAGCGGCCTTCGAGGAGCTCCTCGTACTCGTGCACGCGCACGTTCAGGCCGTCGAGCACCGAGCGGTCACCGATACCGGTCACGACGACGTGCTCAATGGTCGGCAGGTGCGGCAGCAGCGGCGCGAGCAGGGGCAGCAGCGTGCCGTTGACCAGGACCACCCGGTCGGCGGCGTGGTTGACGATGAAGACCAGCTGCTCCGGAGGAAGCCTCAGGTTCAGGGTGTGCAGGACCGCACCCATGGAGGGGATCGCGAAGTACGCCTCGACGTGTTCGGCGTTGTTCCACATCAGGGTGGCGACCCGGTCGTCCTGCTGCACCCCGAGCTCGTCGCGCAGGGCACCGGCGAGGCGGTTGGCTCGGAGGCCGATCTCGGCGAAACTGCGGCGGTGCGGCTCTGCCTCCCCGGTCCAGGTCGTGACCTGGGACTTTCCGTGGATCGTCATCCCGTGACGGAGTATGCGGGTGACGAGGAGCGGTACGTCCTGCATGGTGCTGAGCAAAGCGTCCTCCCGGTGAGCGCTGCGGCGCTGCGGCGGCTACGGATGCAGCAGATTCTGCGCACGTACCAGTCGGTCTGTCACTACCCGAGGGTAGAAACCGCTTCGTGTTTCACGTGAAACATTCCCTCGTTTCACGTGAAACATCGCCGGCCTCAGCGGACCGGGCTGAGCTCCGGGTCCTCGCGGAGCTTGCCGAGCGCGCGGGAGACGGCACTCTTGACCGTGCCCACCGAGACCCCCAGCAGCTCGGCGGTCTGCACCTCGCTCATGTCCTCGTAGTAGCGCAGAACGACCATGGCCCGCTGCCGGTCCGGCAGTCGGGTCACCGCACGCCACATCGCGTCGCGCAGCGCCTGGGCCTCGGCGGGGTCGGAGGCGGGTGCCTCCTCGGTCTCCGGGAGCTCGTCGCACACGAACTCGTCGACCTTGCGCTTGCGCCACTGGGAGGTCCGGGTGTTGACCAGCGTCCGCCGGACGTAGCCGTCCAGGGCACGGTGGTCCTCGATGCGGTCCCAGGCCACATACGTCTTGGTGAGGGCTGTCTGGAGCAGGTCCTCGGCATCGCACGGGTTGGCGGTGAGGGAGCGCGCGGTGCGCAACAGGACCGTGCCGCGGGTCCGGACGTACGCCGAGAACGACGGGTACGGCGTCGGATTCGAGGCGAGCGTGCACACAGGCGGGGTCATGTCTCCACGCTAGGAGCGCCCGCCGGCCCTGGAATCGCCCGCAGGTGCCGATGGGGGATCCATCTCAGGTTGTAGGAGTAGGGCCATCCCCACCCCCTGAAGGTGGAGGGGGCGGGGCCCGGGCAAGGACCAGGGTCTCAGCCGTCGGCGCCGAGGATCAGCCCGGACGTCGGCACCCCGGTGCCGGCCGTGACAAGTGCGTGCGAGGCCCCGGCCACCTGGTTGACGGAGGTCCCGCGTAGCTGGCGGACGGCTTCGGCGATGCCGTTCATGCCGTGCAGGTACGCCTCTCCGAGCTGGCCGCCGTGGGTGTTGAGCGGGAGCGCGTCCGCGGCCACGAAGTCGGCGGCCTCGCCCGGCTTGCAGAAGCCGAACTCCTCCAACTGCATCAGCACGAAGGGCGTGAAGTGGTCGTAGAGGATGCCGACGTCGATGTCGGAGGGCCGCAGCCCGCTGGTGCGCCACAGCTGGCGCGCGACCACACCCATCTCCGGCAGGCCGGTCAGGTCGTCGCGGTAGAAGGAGGTCATGCCCTCCTGGCGGCGTCCGGCGCCCTGCGCCGCTGCGGTGATCACGGCGGGCGCGTGCCGCAGGGCGCGGGCCCGCTCGGTCGTGGTGACGACGAGGGCCTGGCCGCCGTCGGTCTCCTGGCAGCAGTCCAGCAGCCGCAGCGGTTCGACGATCCAGCGCGAGGCCGCGTGGTCGGCGAGGGTGATCGGCTTGCCGTGGAAGTAGGCGGCCGGGTTGTTCGCGGCGTGCCGGCGGTCGGTGACCGCCACGTGCCCGAAGGCTTCGGGGGTGAGGTGGTGGGCGTGCAGATAGCGCTGCGCGGCCATGGCCACCCAGGAGGCGGGTGTCAACAGCCCCCAGGGCAGCGACCAGCCCAGCGCCGCGCCCTCCGCCGAGGGGTCGCGCTGCTGGACGCCGGACCCGAAGCGGCGTCCGGAGCGCTCGTTGAACGCGCGGTAGCAGACGACGACCTCCGCGACTCCGGTGGCGACGGCGAGGGCGGCCTGCTGGACGGTGGCGCAGGCGGCGCCCCCGCCGTAGTGGATTCGGGAGAAGAAGGACAACTCCCCGATGCCTGCCGCCTGCGCGACGGTGATCTCGGGGCTGGTGTCCATCGTGAAGGTGACCATGCCGTCAACGTCGGCAGGGGTGAGCCCGGCGTCGTCGAGGGCCGCGTGCACGGCTTCGACGGCGAGCTTGAGCTCGCTGCGGCCGGAGTCCTTGGAGAACTCGGTCGCGCCGATGCCGGCGATCGCGGCCCGGCCGCCGAGCTGGTCCCGGGTGCGGACGCTCATGCCGCCACCTCCGCGACGACCGTTCCCGACACGTGGTGGCCGATGCCGTTGGCTCCGACGACCCGGATCTCGACGGTGTTGCCGAGCACGGCGGTGACGGTGCCGGTGAGGGTCATCGTGTCCCCCGGATGGTTGGGGGCGCCGAGGCGGATGACCACCTTGCGCAGCACGGCCCGGGGCCCGAGGTGGTCGGTGACGTAGCGGCCGACCAGACCGTTGGTGGTCAGGATGTTCATGAAGATGTCCGGGGAGCCCTTCTCGCGTGCGAGCGCCGCGTCGTGGTGCACGTCCTGGTAATCGCGGGACGCGATCGCGCCCCCGATGATCAGCGTGCGGGTGATCGCGATCTCCAGCGGCGGCAGCGTGTCGCCGACGTTCATGCCTGCTCTCCCTCGGCTATCGAAGCTCCCAGCTCGGCGAGCAGCTCGCTGCCGCAGCCCAGGTAGGCGTCCAGCTGGCGCCCCCACAGGAAATGCCGGTGGACGGGGTGGTCCAGGTCGGCGCCCGTTCCGCCGTGCAGGTGCTGGCCCGCGTGCACGACCCGCTTGCCCGCCTCCGAGGCCCACCAGGCCGCCGTGAGCGCGTGCTCGTGCGCCGGGAGCCCCTGGTCGATGCGCCAGGCCGCCTCGTAGGTGGTCACCCTGATCGCCTCGGTGTCCATGTAGGCGTCGGCCGCGCGCAGCATGACCCCCTGGTTGGTGGAGAGCGGCCGGCCGAACTGCTCACGGGTGGAGGTGTACTCCACCGCGCGGGCGAGCGAGCCCGCGCAGACGCCCGCCTGGAGCCCGGCGAAGGCGGTGCGTGCGGCGGCGAGGGTGTGCCCGTAGGCGCCGGCGGAGCCGATGCGTTCGGCGTCGGCCCCCTCCAGGGACAGTCGGCCCGCGGACCAGGGGGCGGTGGTCTCGACGGGGGACGTCCGTAAGCCGGGCGCGTCGGTCCGTACGAGCCACAGCGCCCGGTCGGCGTCCGGGACCAGCACGTGCGTGGCATCGCGCAGCCAGGGGACGGCGGGGACGGTACCGGTGAGCCGGCCGTGTTCGGCGGTGATCCGGCCGCGGGCCGGGAAGGCGCCGGTGGCCACCGCCTCCCCGCTGCCGAGCGCAGGCAGCAGGCGGGCGCGCTGCTCCGGGCTGCCGTGGGCGGCCACGGGGAGGATCCCGTACACGCAGGTGGCTGCGTAGGGGACCTGGGCGGTGGTACGGCCCTGCTCCTCCAGCAGCAGGACCAGCCCGAGCAGGCCGATCTCCTCGACGGCGGCGGTCAGTCCGGCGGCGGTGAGGGCCTTCCACAGTTCGGCGTCGCTGCCGGTGCCGGTGGCGGCGAGGCGTTCGTGGGTGGCGAGGTCGGAGAAGATCCGGGCGGCGAGGCCGGTTGCAGCGGCCTGTTCCTCGGTGGGGTGGAAGTCCATCAGCCCTCGCTCCCGCGGAAGACGGGGAGTTCGAGGTCCTCGTCGACGCGCTGGAACTCCAGCCGGACGGGCATGCCGATGCGCACCTTGTCGTACGGGACACCGGTGATGTTGCTGATCATGCGGACCCCTTCGGCGAGCTCGACCAGCGCGACGGCATAGGGCGGATCGAAGGCCGGGAACGGCGGGTGGTGCATGACGACGTAGCTGAACACGGTGCCCTCGCCGGACGCCTGGACCGTGTCCCAGTCGGGGCTCGCGCAGGTGTTGCAGCCGGGGAGCCAGGGGAAGCGGAGGGTGGCGCAGGAGGTGCAGCGCTGGATCAGCAGTCTGTGGTCCCGCACCCCGTCCCAGAAACCCTGGTTGTCGCGGTTGACCACGGGGCGGGGGCGTTGCGCCCCGGTCTTCCCGCGAGGCTCGGGCCGCTTCGCCGGCCGGCCTGTGGGGGCGTACTTGAGGATCCGGAAGCGGTGCGTGCCGACGGGCTCCCCGCCCGCCCGGACGTCCATGCGGGTCGTCACGAAGTGGCCGGTGCCCAGCTTGGTCGTCTTGCGCGGTGACACGGACTCGATCACGGCGTCGAAGGTGATCGTGTCGCCGGGCCGGAGGGGGCGGAGGTACTCCTGTTCGCAGTCGGTGGCGACCACGGAGGTGAAACCGGCGCCGTCGAGGAGCGCGAAGAGCTCGTCGTGGGCGGAGGAACGGTCGGAGTGGCCGGAGAGCCCGCCCATGGTCCAGGCCTGCAGCATGGTGGGGGGAGCGATGGCGTCCGGCCCGGTGTAGGCGGGGTTGGTGTCGCCCATCGCCTCGCACCAGTGGCGGATCATCGGCTCGTTGACCGCGTCCTTGCCGCGGCCGGCGACGGCGGCCGGCCGGCCCTCGAAAGCCACCAGCAGTGCGTGGAACCGGGCCGCCTCCTCGGCCGTACCGGTCGCGTCCGCCGTCATCGCTTCCTCCCCTTCATGCCGAGCCGCATCATGGCGACGATCTCCCGCTGGACCTCGCTCACCCCGCCGCCGAAGGTGTTGATCTGGGCGGCCCGGTTCATCCGCTCGAGTTCGCCGCCCGCGAAGGCCGCGGGACCGCGTACGAGGGCCTCCTCGCCCACCACTTCCTGGCACATCCGGTACACCTCGACGGTGGACTCGGTGCCGAGGAACTTCACGCCGCTGGCGTCGCCGGGGGCCAGGGTGCCGCTGCCCACGTCTTGGACGAGACGCCAGTTGAGGAGGCGTACGGCGGCCAGCCGGGCGTGGGCCTCGGCGAGCCGGGACCGTACCCATGGCAGGTCGGCGGGCCGCTCTCCGGTGGCCGGGTCGGAGGTGCGGGCGTGCCGGAGGGCTCGTTCGTAGAAGTCCTCGGCCTGCATGCCGATCGCGGCGAGGGCCACGCGCTCGTGGTTGAGCTGGTTGGTAATCAGCCCCCAGCCACCGTGTTCGGGGCCGACGAGGTTCCCGGCCGGCACGCGGACGGAGTCGTAGTACGTCGCCGTGGTCGTGAGCCCGCCGACGGTGTGGATCGGGGTCCACGAGAAGCCCGGGCCTTCGGTGGGCACGAGGATGATCGAGATGCCCTGGTGCTTGGGGGCCCGGGGGTCGGTGCGGCAGGCGAGCCAGATCCAGTCGGCGTTCTGGGCGTTGGAGGTGAAGATCTTCTGTCCGTCGATCAGCCAGTCGGCGCCGTCGCGGACCGCCCGGGTGCGCAGGGAGGCGAGGTCGGTGCCGGCCTCGGGCTCGGAATAGCCGATGGCGAAGACGATCTCACCCGCGAGGATCCGGGGGAGGAAGTAGTCCTTCTGTTCCCGGGTCCCGTACTTCATCAGGGTCGGGCCGACGGTGTTCAGCGTGACCATGGAGACGGGAGCGCCCGCCCGGTAGGCCTCGTCGAAGAAGACGAACTGCTCGTCCGCGCCGCGGCCCTGCCCGCCGTACTCGACGGGCCAGCCGAGGCCGAGCAGGCCGTCGGCGCCGATGCGGCGGAGCAGTGCGCGCTGGCGGGCGGGGTCGTCGGGGACCCCGTCGGGCAGGAGTTCCTTGAAGTAAGCGCGCAGTTCGGCACGGAGCCGCAACTGGCCTTCGGTCGGGGCGAGGTGCACGGCGCAGGCCTCCCGGCATCCACATCGTCGAGGTACCTGACTGTCCGTCAGATTTACCCGCGGTGTCAAGGTCGGGAAGGGGCGGGCACGCGCGAGGGCGACTGGTGCCGCTGCTACCACCAGGGGTGGAAGTCGACCGCGAGGTTCGAGTTGGCCTGGTGTTCCGCCAGGCCGCCGCTCCCGGACATGCCGAAGGGGCCGCGCCGTCCGGGAACCCCACCGTCTCCCGGGCTTGCGGCCCTGCCATGCCAGACTTCACGCCCCCTGCACGCTCCCCGGCCCACGCCGGGGTGATCCATCCGCGCCCCGCTGCCGGGGCACCAGGCGACGCGATCCACGGTCACGAGCGACCGGGCTCCAGCGCCTGCCTGCGTTTTTGCTGCTGCGTTGTTGCTCCTGCGGTCCTGCTTCTGCGTTGCTACTCCCGCGGTCCTGCTTCTCTTCTGCATTCCTGCTGCTGCGTTGCTGCTCCTGCGGTCCTGCTTCTGCCTGGGGTCGCGCTCCTGCGTTCCTGCTTCTGCAGTCGCGCTTCTGCTCGTGCGCCGTGCTCCGTTGTCTGTGGTCCTGCTTCGTCCGGACTGCCCGTACGGGGCTACGCGGCGAGCGCCAGCGTCTCGGGGGCGGCAGCAGCTGCACCCATTGCACGTGCGGCGCGGGGGGTGCGAGGGGTGCGGGGGGTGCGAGGGGCGGGTACCGCGGAAGGCGTCAGGGTGCGAGCAGTGGTTCCCGGGGCGGCACCCATGGCGGCGGCGGTGGTCGAACGACGGACACCGGGGGTCTTGCCGTGGGCCTCGGCCCGGATGCGCTGCTTCAGGGTCGGCGGCAGCGAACCGCCCCGCATCATCTGTCGCCAGCTCCGCGGGCCCGACATGGCCGACCGGCGGACCGGGGTGGCAACGGTGGCCGCGGTGGCTGCGGAGCCACCGGCGGTGGAGGCGGCGGCCGAGGCCGCCTTGCCGCCGAAGCCGAGGGCGGAGAGGACCGCCACGAGGGCGGCGAGGACGGAGGTCCAGATCGACGTGAGGGCGTTGCGGTGAGCCATGACGGAGTGCCTCGATTCGCGATGTTCCGACGGGCGGATCTGAATACATTCGTCATGATGTGGGGGCAACCGCACTGCGCTCATCACACGCGCCGATCTTCTGACAAACACCACTCAGAAGGCCCAACCCGGTCTTTCGTCCCGTCTCGCACCCCCTGACGGCCGGGCTTCCGGGGCCGCCGGGCACGGGGCCCGGCCCGGGGTCACCGCCCCGCACACCACCGGTCGACCGGCAACCCGAGAATCCCGCCGCACGCCCTACCCCGATCGGGGTCCCCGGGCATGAAAGCGGCCCCTGACCGTTCATACCGGTCAGGGGCCGTTCATCTGCGGTGGGTGTGGGATTTGAACCCACGGTGACTCGCGCCACGACGGTTTTCAAGAGAGTGCTGCGGGAAGTGTGTTCAACGCGCCTGACCTGCTCGTTCCCCGCCCTCCGGACCACTCACGGCCTCCGGCGGTCCACACCTGGTCCACTGGCCCCATATGGGCGCGATGCATGGGGCGGGTACGTTGCCCTCATGGCTGACTTCTTGATCGTAATCACGACCGTGGACAATCAGGACGCTGCGCGGAAGCTGTCGCGCTCGGCGGTGGAAGCGAGCCTAGCCGCTTCTGGGCAGGTAACCGGACCCATCGAGACGACGTACCGACACCTGGGTGAAGTTTCCGATGGCACCGAGTATCAGGTGACGTTCCGTACGACCGGTGACCGGCGCGAGGCCCTCGAGAAGCACCTGGTGGACAACCACCCATACGACTCGCCAGAGGTCATCGCGTTCACGATCGACGCCGGCCGTGCCGAGTACCTGGATTGGATCACTCGCGCCACCCGCTAGCTCTGCGCGCGCTCCAGTAGCGCGCCAACCGGGGCGAGGGACCGGTGAGGCTCCAGCCGCTTGACCATCAGACGGGCCCGTGCCATCGGTCTGATCGACGCGAGTCCCTCGGAGAGGTCGAACACCCGGGCCGTGATCGCGGTCGCGTACTCGACCTCTCCCGCGTCCAGGTACGCCGATGCCAGCCATGACAGGTACAGCGCCTTGTCCCGGGCCCGGGTGTCGTCGTACCGGGCAAGAGCGCCCTCCAAGGCTGGGATGGCCCGTAACGGTCGGTGCAGCTCCGCCCAGCAGCGCCCCGTCATGATTGCGATCTCGTCGGGATCGACCCAGTACGCCCAGTCCGAGCCCGGCTCGTCGCTGTGTTCGTGGATGGCCTCTTCGGCAACGCCCAAGGCGTAGTCCGCCTCCCGGTCGTTCCCCGAGGTCGCGTGCTGCCACGCCAGCCGATCCGCCAGTAGTGCCCGCACCACGGGCGCCGTCCCCGAGCCGAGTGCCTCGTAAGCGGCCGTGGCGAACCTGATCCCGGAGCCACCGCCCACCGTCCACTCCAGGTACGCCAGGAACGCCAGCGAGTTGCCTTCCAGCGCGGTGTCCTCTGCGGCCCGCGACGCGGCTAAGGCCGTCATGTAGTGCCCGCGGGCACCCTCGTAGTTTCCCGCGTCGTACGCCGCCCAGCCCGCAAGCTGGGCCTGTTCAGCGATGATTCCGCGCAGGCCCCGGCCTGTCGCCTCGCTGTAGACCCCTTCGTCCGTCAGCCGGGTCGTGTCCTCCAGCTCCCGAACGTACATCTGGTACGTGTCTCCGCCGCCCACGAAATCGTCCAGGCGGCGGAGCCGGGCGGTGCGGTGGCTCAACTGCTTCGGGACGTCGGCCCCGATCCTCCTCCCCGACGAAAGCAGAGAAGCGGGCTGTATGACGGCAATCCCGGCGCCGGCCGAAGCCGTCATGAATCCGCGGCGGTCGAACACATCGTTCTCCTGGTCGGTCTCGTCCTTCTTCTCCTGACGTCGCAGACGCCGGGCGAGAGTGACGGCCCGCCGCAGTTCCTCCTCCGGCACGCCGAACTCCGCCGACAGCAGCGCCCGCGAAGCCGGGTCCGGAAGACGCTCGTGGGTCTCCCACCGCGACACCGCACCCTGCTCCAGCGGGTACCCCCGCCGCGCGGAGAGATCAGCCGCCAGTTCCTCCTGAGTGCGCCCGCCAGCCATCCGCAGGCGCCGCAACAGCGGCCCGATCGGTTCCACGCCGTCGTTCTCGTTCGTGGTCATCATCGCCATCCCTCGGCCGTCCACAGAGCCCGGATCCCAGCCTGGCCATAAAACCTGGCCATGTCCCCGGAATGGCCATGCCTTCTGGCCCATCCGTCCAAACGCTGACGGCAGTTGACTGGTCACAGCCGCCCGGAGAGGCGGTCTCCCCCTCGCAGCGGGTCGTAGGGCCGTCCGCAACGTCACACCTGCGGCCCGCTGCGTCCCTGGAGTGCAGTGCCCGACCGAGACCGAGGAGAGGTGCCGTGTCCCCCAAGAGCCGCAACCGTCAGCGCCAGACCGTGCCCGGCTGGGTCAGCGAGGGCACCCGCATCCGCGATCCGCTGAGGGGCCGCACCGGCATCGTGCAGTTCATCGGCGAATTCGAGGACCCGAAGACCCGCGTGGTCATGCAGAACGCCGTCTTCGCCCGGCCGGAGGGCGGTGGGGTGGAGTGGGTGGTCGAGGACCCCTCCAGTCTGGAGCGCGGCTGACCGCACGCGCCCCGTGGGGCTGGCGTCAACAGCTCGCCGTCCTCCTGTACGCCGTCGCCGTCAGCGTCCTGGTGGTCACCCTGGCCGTAGCCGGAGACCCCGGAAGCTGACCCACAGATTTCCCGCCGGGACCCCGGCGGGACCCATCGAGATCAGGAAGGAGTACGGGATGAACGAGAACGCTCCCACCGAGCAGACCAGCGGTCTGCTGATCGGTGTCCGCCGCATCGCCGCGGCCCGCTCGCGTGCCGAGGAAGCCTCGGACAACACGGGCGGCAAGTCGGACATGAACGACACCTGATCGACCGAGGAGACCCACGGTGATTGATTCCGCATCGTGGGCCGAGCGTCTGGGCGGGGACATGTTCCTCGCCCAGATGTGCTTCCGGGCCCACAAAGTGATCCGCTCCAATGGCCACGCCCACCTCTCGCTGCTCGCCTGGGACGACCTCAACGAGATCGTGGCCGCCCACCGGCTCGAACCGCCCCGGATGCGGCTCTCCCGCGCCGGGGAAGCCGTCCCCACCACGGCGTACTCGATCCTCCGCACGAATCGTCGTGGGGTGTCCTGGTACCAGCCGCAGCCTGCTGAGTTCCACGCCCGGCTCGCCGAGGGCGCCTCCCTCGTCATCGACGCGATCGACCAGATCCACCCGCCCGTCCGGGAAGCCGCCGCCGGCCTCGAACGGTTCTTCCGCACCCCCGTGCAGGTCAATGCGTATGCCTCGTGGACCGCCGAGGAAGGCTTCGGCACGCACTGGGACGACCACGACGTGGTGGTGCTCCAGCTCGAAGGCTCCAAGCGGTGGAAGATCTACGGCCCCACCCGGCAGGCTCCCGCCTGGCGCGACGTGGAAGCTCCGGACGCCCCGACGGGCGAGCCGATCGCGGACATCGTCCTGGCGCCTGGCGACGTGCTCTATCTGCCGCGCGGTTGGTGGCACGCCGTGAGCGCCGACCAGGGCGCCGCATCCCTCCACCTCACCTTCGGGCTCGCCACGCAGACCGGTGCCGAGTTCCTGGGTTGGCTGTGCGACGACCTCCGGGCGAGCGTGACCGTCCGGGCGGACGTACCGCGCTTCGGCACTCCGGAGGAGCGGGCGGACTATCTGGCTACCGTACGGAAGGAGGTGCTGGCCGCCCTGGACGACCCGGCTGTTCTGGATCGCTGGGAAAGGTCGCTGGACGCCACGCACCCCGGGCGCCCGCGCCTGTCACTGCCACACCTCACCGCCGTTCCCGCCGAACCGGGCATCACCGTGCAGGCCACGGTGCCCCGTGCTCGGATCGACCAGGACGACCAGGCGGTGACCTTCGCCGGGGCGGGGAACGAGTGGACCTTCGCCCTCTCCGTCGCCCCGGTCCTCCGCCTCCTCGCGGGTGGAAAGCCGGCGACCCTGGCGGACCTGGCCGCCGAGTCTGATCTCACCCTTGTGCAGGTGGCGGAGGTTGTCTCCGCGTTGGTTGCCGGTCAGGCCGTAGCCGTGGTCGGGGGCGCCTCGTGACCGCTTCCCTGGGACTGGGGACGTACCGGGTGCGGGCCGTCGAGCAAGCGGGCCGCACCGCGTGCGCCGACGGGTTGGTGTGGATCGACACCGCCCCCAACTACGGCGACGCCCACCAGGCGCTCGGCCCCGTCATCGCCGACCACCCGCGCGCCATGGTCGCGACGAAGACAGGCTTCTTCACCCCGGATGAAGGCGCGGCTGCCCTCCGGGCCGGAGTCCTCACCGCTGCCCAGATCCGGACCGGGCATAGCCTCGACCCCGCCTTCGTCCGCTGGCAGACGGAAAGGTCCCTGGCCGCTCTCGGCCGGATCGACCTCGTCTTCGTCCACAATCCGGAGCACGCCGACCTCCGCCCTACGGAGCTTCACCAGGCGCTTCGTGAGGCGTTCGCTGTCCTGGAGGAGTTCGCCGCCACGGACCGGATCGGCGGGTACGGCGTGGCCACCTGGTCCGGGTTCCAGCACGACGCCTTCGCCGTGTCCGAACTCCTGGGCCTGGCCATCGAAGCCGCTGGATCGGGTGAACATCACCTGCGGGCCATCCAACAGCCTGTCAGCCTCGTCATGGCCCGGCCGATCGCCCTCGCCCTCGACGGCCGGGGCCCCCTCGTCCTGGCCCGTGCTGCGGGGCTGATCACCTTCGGCTCCTCGCCCCTGCACGGGGGCGAGCTGCCCGGCCTCGTCACGCCTGAACTCGCCGAGTTCATCCGCCCGGGCGCCTCGCCGGCCACGGCCTGCCTGCTCGCTGCGGCCTCCTGTCCGAGTCTGGACGTGGTACTGCTGTCTGCTGGCACCGCCCCTCATTGGGCTGCCGCAAAGGCCACCGTTGCCGCCCCGCTCGATCCGGGCCACCTCAGGAAGGTCACTGATGTACTCGCCCAAGGATGAGACCACCAGGGCACGTATGGAGGACGCCCTGACCCACGCCGCTGCCCGCCTGTGCACCACGACGACGGGGATTCCGGCGTGGGGATGGCTGGGCCGCACCATCGGCAGCCGCACCGAGGGTGGCCACTGGCTCCGCGTCCACTGCGGCGAGGCGGCCAAGACCCCCGCCACCCGGAACGAGGGGATCGCCCTCGCCGAGGAGCGGGTGTCCGACAAGGTGTCCCGCCCACACCTCCACGAGCTGTACCGCTGGGACGGCGGCGAGTACGTCTTCGAGGCTGAGCTGATCGACTACATCGCCCAGCCCGTCATCTCGCCGGAGACGCCTGACCTCACCCGGGATCCGGGCCTGCCGGACTCTTGGTGGACGACTCTGCGGGAGAGCCTGGACGCCCTCAGCACCGCAGAACCGCCCCGCGAGACCATCCGCCAGTCCTGGGCCGACCGGGTCTTCCCCGAGTTCCTGGGCATCCCCGCGCCGGCCATCACCGAACGCGTCACGGGGCACGCAGACCTCCAGTGGGCCAACCTCACCCACGATCCCCTCGTGATCCTGGACTGGGAGCGGTGGGGCGCCGTCCCCGTCGGCTACGACCCGGCGATGCTCTACGTCAACAGCCTCCGCGTCCCAGCCGTCGCCGACCCCATCCGCGCAGAGTTCGCCCACGTCCTCGACACCCCCGCCGGCCGGATTGGCGAACAGATCGCCCTCGCCGAGATGCTCCAGGCCGTGGGCCGTGGCTGGTACATCGAGCTGGCCCCGCTCCTGCGCCGACGCGCGGAGGACCTGACAGGCGTCCGTCCTCCAGCTCCGTCCCCCGCCCATCCGACCGCCTGATCGGCGCCTCCTGCACGAGCCCCAGCGCACCCCCCTCCGCGCTGGGGCTCGCGTGCGTCAACTCCCGCCCCGTCTTTGGCGTTTGACGATGACTGCTGCACCTGGCATCGCGGTCGGCCGGAGCGGCTTTGGCCGGTGTCCTGTTCGGGTTGGGGTCGGGCATGTTCAGGGGGCCGTACGCTGGCCCGGCAACTCGGGCAGGCTTTGATCCTGCCCGGAATTTGAACGAGTGGCCCCCTGGACTTGCCCGACGCGGGCCCCGGCCCGAACAGGTGGGTAAAGCCGTGGAGGCCGGCCGCCCCGGCCACGTCAGGGTGAAGAGCAATCCGCGGTGACCCGCGCGGGCCTGGCGTACGTCCCGCTGCTGTCGGCCGTGCTCGCCGTGGGGCGGCTGTCGGGGTTCTTCACGGGTCTGACTGCCCGCTTCTCGGGCCTTTCGCGGCGCGAGTGGGCGGGGGCCGCTGCGGGCGGTGGCGGAGACATGGAGCCAGCGGCGGCCTGGGGCCGCCGCGCCGCGCGGCCCGCGCCAGCGGGCCGCCTTGATCCAGTAAAGAAACTTTGGACAGCTCACCCCTTCGGCCGCTTCGGCCGTTAGGGAATGGGCTGTTTCATCATGTTATGCCGGATCTATTCGCAGAATCGTCACTTCGCCAGGTCTAGGCCGGTCTGCTCGCGGAATCGCGTTCCCTTATCCACAGGCTTGGCGTGGTTGCCTGCTCTTCGCATGGAGTTGTCCACAGGCGGGAGGGGTGCGGGATGGCCGTTCGGAGGAGGTGTCCGCTTTCGCTGATTGCGTGCGGCTCGCGCCGGAAATTCCGGGGCCTGCGCAAACAGAAAGCCAGAAACGTGATCCAGGTCACACGCATCCGAGGTCACACGTGCGCCGATCGCAATACCTCTACAAGCGAGGCGCATCCGGGGGCGACGGAACATAACCGACGATCCCCGGTTAGCCAAACCGGGGATTGTCCGGACCCTTATGAACGTCGCCCGGACCGCCTGGGCCGCGAAGGAGTCGAGTGTGGTGCAGGTCGCTGCGATGCGGGGTCACACCTCGTGCTGTTTCGACACCTCTATAGGCGATCCGGGGGTGGACCTACATACCCGACGATCCCCGGTTTCGGAAACCGGGGATTCTCCGGACCCTGGTCAGCACCTGCCCGAAGTGCCCGCCCTCTCGAATGGAGCCAGATGTGATGCACGCCACTCAAGGGAGTGTCACACGAAAGCCGGTCGGCGCACCTGTAGCAGATGAGGGGGCGGCGCATGTCCGGGCGGTTTGTATCACGCGGTCCGTGAATTCCGAATTCACGGATTCTCCGGAGGCTTGTGTCAGGGCCGCGAGCGAACGAGTGAAAGCAGGGCCGATGACGTGTGGTGAGGACGGTGGTGCGAGGTCTTCCCGTGCTGTCCGCCAGGCGGGATGCGCCGTCCAGGGCAATACGCACGGGGCGGGATTCCTGGACGTAAATTCCCGCTTTCGCCCGCCTCACGGGCATGGGCTCGCTATGTCCGCGGGTTTCGGTGCACCCTCAGCTCAGGGGTGGGCGAAAGGGCCGCCCGGTCGGCCGGCAGCGAAGGCGTACGGATGTGAGGGACCGGATCAGGGCGAGATGGCAGGACAGATGTCAACGCAGGGGGAAGAGAACCAGATGGGTGCGCAGGAAGCGGTATCGGCTCAGGCCATGGTCGCGGAGATGCTGGCGGCGGTGAGGCGGATGCGCCTGGAAGCTGCGGTACTCATCGAGGATGTGGCGGAGCTGCGGAATGCCGCTATTCCGGATTCTGATCCTGCCGCTCGGCCCGAAGTTCGGCGACTTCCCGCTTGAGCTGCTGATGGTCCGCGCTCAGTGCACGGATCTCGTCCCTTAGCGACCGAAGCATCTCGGTAAGGGCCTCGGCAGGTATCGCCCGACCGCCGGGGACCCCTGCCGGAGCTTCGGCTCGCTTGGATCCCAGGTACCAAGCTGGGGCCTCGTAGTCGGCGGGGATGTCGTGGGCCAGTTCCGGAGCGTCGGCAACGAAGCTGCCACGCCCCTGGACGGTGTAGACGAGCCCCTCGTCCCGTAGGACGTTCACGGCACTGCGGGCGGTCATGCTCGCGATGCCGAAGCGGTCTTGCAGCTCCCGGTACGAGGGGAGCTGTTCGCCCGGCTTGAACCGGCCTGCCTTGATCTCGCGCCGAAGCTCGTCGGCTGCGTGCTGGTACGGCGGCCGGCGGTCTGGCTTGGCGGTGTGGGCAGGGGTCATGCCTCCAGGGTAGCCACTCCTAGCACGCCTAGCACACCGCTCTGACACTTCCTCCACCCCTTTTCCATCCTGCCCCGCCCCCCTGGATCCCTCTCCGGCCCTGCCAGCACCTATCAATCTCACTTGACAGTGCTAGCAGGGCTATGTATCAATTGTTGTGGCGCCGCACCTCAGCGGCCCACCCTGACGAAAGGTTTCACCCCCATGCCCATGGTCCGTATCCCCGTCCATGTCTCCGACTCCACGAACCACATGGTCGTCACGCCGCCGGTGCCCAAGTGGAAGGACGAAGAGAACGGCATCCGCGCCACCGACCGGGAGACCGGCGCCGAGCTGGTCACCCTGACGCTCGTCGTGATGGAGGAGGGGCGCGCGGAGACGATGAAGATCACCGTCGCGAAGAACGCCCTGCCGAACGGCCTGCACCCGGGCCGCTACGTCCGCCCGGTCAAGCTGGTCGCGACCCCGTGGGCCCGGATCTTCAACAACCAGCTCCAGGATGGCGTGGCCTACCGCTGCGAGTCCCTCGAACTGGTGGAGGCCCCGGCCATCTCTGAGGCACCTCAGGAGATCGCGGCGTGACGAACCCGCCCGCTCCCCACCCCTCCCGCTGCCAGCACAGCTCGGCCCTCGGCCTTCCGTGCTGGCAGCGGGAGCCCGCCCCCGCAACCGAAGGAATCCCCCCGTGGAAGATCTGAGCGGAGCGTTCGGCTACGCGCCGTACGCCGTCGGCCTCGGCCTCGCCGTCTTCGTCATCTGGTCTCTCCTCTGGATCGTGCGCTACATACGGGCCACGCCCATGAAGCGCGCCAGCATCCGGCAGGCGGTCCGTGTCCGCCGCACCTGGAAGCGCCTGGCTCCGATGGCCGGACTGTCGGTCACCGACAAGACCCCGACGCTCATGTCCGAACTCGCCAACACAGATGGGAAGAAGCAGCACAAGCCCCGGGTGCTGATCCCGGCCCTGAAAGTCACCCCGGACGAGTTCGGTGTGATGGTACGGGCGAACTGCCTGCCGAAGGTGGGCCTGGAAGAGTTCAAGAAGGCCGCCCCCTACCTGGCGGACGCCTGGCGCTGCACGCGGGTGTCCGTGCTGCCCGACGGGCCCGGAAAGGTGCTGATGCGCGGCGTGCGGGTGGACCCGCTGATCGTCCCGACCGAACACGTCCCCACCGGCCGTCCCCCGAAGGAACTCGCGAAGTGGGAAGTGGGCGTGGACGAGTACGGCACGCCTGTCACCGTGTCACTCAAGGACGTATCCGGTATCACCGTGGGCGGCCTGCCGGGCTACGGCAAGACCTCGCTGATGAACAAGCTGATCTGTGACTGGGCCCCGTCGCCGGCCATCCAGTTCGTCCCCTTCGACGGCAAGGTCAGCCGTGCCCGTGAGGGCGACTACGCCGACCTCGTCCAGCGGATGTTCGCCTTCTGCGGCGACGACCTGGAGGCCGCGACCAAGCTCCTCAAGCGTCTCGTGGAGCTGCGGCGTGCCCGCTCGGCCTGCATGAAGAAGGTCCTGGGTGTCAAGAACATGTGGCACGTCGGCCCCTCGGAGATGTGGCCGCTGATCGTCATCCCCATGGATGAGGTCCACACCTTCTTCCGGGACCACAAGGGCTCCGACCCGAAAACCAAGCGTCTGGCCGCCCTCGCGGCGGACAACGCCCGTCTGGTGGAAGACCTCACCAAGAAGGGCCGCGCGCTCGGCTTCCTGACGATCCCCATCACGCAGAAGACCACCGGGGATGCGATCCCCACCTTCATCCGCGACGTGTGCCCCGTCGGTCTGTCCTTCGCGCAGAAGACCGCCGAAGCCGCGGTGGCCGCCCTCGGCGAAGACATCCGCCAGTGGCCCGACGCTTCCCCGATCAACCTCCAGGACCCCGCCTATGTCGGCGTGGCGGTCATGTCCGCGCAAGGCCGCCCCGGCTTCGTCCGCATCCGCACCCCCTACGTCCCCGACGAATACGCCGCCCGCATCGCCGAGCAGACCGCGCACCTGGTCCGCGACCCCTTCAAGCTCCTGGAAGGGCTGACCGGACAGACGGTCGCAGAGCTCGCCAAGCAGGCGCCCGACGAAGACGAAGACGGCCCCGAACTCCTCGCCGCCTAACCCCCACACCACCCCAACACCCCCCGGAAGGAGGTGAAAACCCTCATGTCTGAAGACCGGATGACACAGCGCACCGTGACCGTGGTCATGGCGATCATCGCGGCCCTGGCCTTCGTGTTCTCCTTCGGCAACGTGTGGTCCCTGGCCCTGCGCCTGGGTGTACCGGGCCCGGTTGCTCCGCTGATCGCCCCGATGGTGGACCTGTCCGTCGTCGGCCTCCTGGTCGCCCTGCGCTACCTGTCCCTGCGCGGAGTACCGGCCGGTGACCTCAAGGCGGCCACGCGCCTGATGCACGCCTCCGGCTTCTTCACCCTCGCGCTCAACGTCGCAGAACCGATCATCGCCAAGCACTACGGCCGCGCCTGCGTGGACGCCGTGGCACCCCTGCTCCTCCTCGGCTGGGGCGCCGTCGGCCCCGCGCTCCTGCGCCACTTCCACGCCGTGGCCATCCCGCCCTCGGTCATCGCCGTGCCGGTCCCCGAACCCGTCGCGACGCCGGAACCGGCCGAGTGTCCCGAGAATGAACCGGCCCCCGAGCCTGCGCCGGACCTGGAGCGGGCACCGGAACCCGAACCGCTTCCTGTACCGGAACCGGTCACTGCTGCCGCTCCTGCCCTCGCCCCGGCCCCTGCCCCGGTCACCGCTCCGGCCTCTGCCCCGGCGCCCCCGGCCCTCCCTGCGGTCAAGGTGCCCCCGGCAGTGCTGGACTCCGCCCGCGAGATCGCCGACTCCCACCATGCGGCCACCGGCCAGCCGATCACCGCGCCGCAGCTCAAGGCCCGACTCGGCGTCAGCCTCCCCCTGGCCACCGCCGCTCACGCGGCCCTGTCGGCCTGACCCTCCCGCCGGCCTCCCGGCACCTCTCCACCCCTCGGCCCTTCCTGGGCCTGGCCCGTCATGCCTCCGGGCAGCACCACCCCCTCCCGTGGTGCTGCCCGGAGCCATCCCCCACCAGCGGAAAGGACACCCGCCGATGCCCCGCAACCTCGACCGGCGGCACGTGATCAGCCCCGCTGTCCGGGACCTGATCGAACTGGCCAACCTCGAAGACTTCGACCGCACCCGCGATCAGATCACCCGCCTGCGCGGCTGCACCCGCCCCGTCAACCTCGTCGGCCACACCCACACCCGCAACGCCACCACAGGCGAAACGATCCGCTCCTACTCCACCAGCAACGAGCCCACCGGGCGTCTCCTGACCACCTGCGGCAACCGCCGCGCCTCCCGCTGCCCCGCCTGCTCCCGCACCTACGCCGCAGACACCTTCCACCTCGTCCGCGCCGGACTCTGCGGCGGCAAGGACGTCCCCGAGACCGTCCGCACCCACCCGCGCGTCTTCCTCACCCTCACCGCCCCCTCCTTCGGCCCCGTCCACAACCGCCCCACCACCAAGGACGGCAAGCTCCGTGCCTGCCGCTGCGGCGACCACCACCCCGAGGACGCTCCCGAACTCGGCACGCCGCTGGCTCCCAAGACGTACGACTACACCGGGGCGGTGCTGTGGAACGCCCACGCTGGAGCCCTTTGGGCACGCTTCACCCTCAACCTCCGCCGGGCCCTGGCCGCCCACTTCGGCATCACCCAGAAGGACATGAAGGCCGCCCTGCGCGTCTCCTTCGCCAAGGTCGCCGAATACCAGAAGCGCGGCCTGGTCCACTTCCACGCCGTCGTCCGCTTCGACGGGCCCGAGGGCCACACCAGCGCCCCGCCCGCCTGGGCGACCGTGGACGACCTCACCCACGCCATCCGGACCGCCGTCCCTCGCACCGCCCTCACCGTCACCTCCGACACCGTCGGAGACCACGAGATCCGCTGGGGCGACATGCTCGACGTTCGCGAGATCACCGCGCTCGGGGACGGCAAACTCACAGATGCGGCCGTGGCCGGGTACGTCGCCAAGTACGCCACCAAAAGCGCCGAGGACTCCGGCACCGTGGACCGCTCCTTGGTCTGCCGGACCTGTTCCGGCCGGGGGACGGTCGGCGGCCGTGTGAAGGATCTCTGCCCCGACTGCGAAGGCACCCGCCAGGCCGAACCCTTGCGGGAACTGCCCGTGCACCGGCACGTCCGGCAGATGATCCGCACCGCCTGGGACCTGGGCGGCCTGCCCGAGTTCGCAGACCTCAAGCTCTGCAAGTGGGCCCACATGCTCGGCTTCCGCGGCCACTTCTCCACCAAGTCCCGCGCCTACTCCACCACCCTCGGCGCACTCCGCGACATCCGCCGCGCCTGGCGCCTTGCTCAGGCTGACACCGCCCGCGTCCGCGCTGGCCACCCCGCCCCAGCCCCGGACACCGTGCTCGTCACCGAGTCCTCCTGGGCCTACCTCGCCTCCGGCTACCGCCCCGGCGAAGAACTCCTCGCCAACCAGACACGCCACGAAATCAACCAGACCCGCGCCGACAAGGAACGCGCCAAGACCGAAGGGGAGGTATGGCAGTGACCGCCGCACCGACCACCCGCATGCTGACCATGGTGGAAGCGCTGGCCGAGCTGCGCATGTCGCGGGCCGCCTTCTACCGGCTCCGCGCTCGCGGCAACGCGCCCCGCTGCCTCAAGCTCCCCAACGGACAGATCCGCATCCGCCGTGCCGACCTCGACGCGTGGTTCGAGGGCTGCGAGGTGCCCGCGTGCTGACCTTCGACGTGCAGATCTGGGGCATCCGCAAGCGCCCCGACCGCGCTGCGGCCTATCAGCTGCGCTGGCGAGTCGGCGTGCAGCCGTTCTCGAAGAGCTACAAGATCAAGGCCCAGGCGGACGGCCGACGCTCCGAGCTGCTGGCCGCACTACGCAAGCGCGAACAGTTCGACACCGAGACCGGCTTGCCGGCCTCCGAGGTGCAGGCGGCCCAGTCCCCCACCTGGTTCACGCACGCCCGGGAGTACGTGGCGATGAAGTGGCCGAACGCCTCGGCCAAGCACCGCGCGAGCATCGCGGACGCGCTCGCCACGGTCACACCGCGCCTGGTCAAGGACAACCGTGGCGCCCCCGCTCCCCGGGTTCTGCGGACCGCCCTCTACTCCTGGGCCTTCCGCCTCGTCCTCGACCAGGACGGCGAACTCGTGGCCCGGATCGACGCCGAGGAAGCACCCGAAGCCATCGTGGCGGCCCTCGACTGGATCGGCCGGAAGTCCGTGGACATCTCGGCCCTGAACACGCCGACGGTCGTGCGGTCCGCCCTGGACGCGCTGGCCCGCAAGATGGACGGGACCGCTGCGGCGGACAACACGGTGAACCGCAAGGTGCCCGTGTTCAGCAACTGCCTGCGCTACGCCGTCGAGCTGGACCGCCTGCCCTCCCTGCCCCTGACCAAGGTGGACTGGACGCCGCCCGAAACGGATGACGAGATCGACTTCCGCTACGTCCCCGGCCCGGCCCTGGCCCGCAAGCTGATTGACGCTGTGGGCGAGCAGGGAAACCGTGGTCGGCACCTCAAGGCGTTCTTCGGGTGCCTCTACTACGCGGCCACCCGCCCTGGCGAAGCCGTGATCCTTCGGGCATCGGACTTCACGCTGCCCGAAGAGGGCTGGGGTGAGGTAGTGCTGTCGTCCAGCTCCCCGCGCGTCGGCTCCGGCTGGACCGACTCGGGGGAGTCCTACGACTCCCGGGGCCTCAAGAAGCGGGCCCGGAAGGCCACCCGCGAGGTCCCCATCCCGCCGATCCTGGTACGCATGATCCGCGACCACATCAAGGAGTTCGGCACCGCCGAGGACGGCCGACTCTTCCGTGCAGCCCGTGGTGGCGGCCTCCTGAGCAAGGAGTACGGCGACATCTGGAAGGCGGCTCGCCGGGCCATCCTCACCAAGCAGGAAGTGAAGACTCCCCTGGCCGAGGTCCCGTACGGACTCCGCGCTGCGTGCGTCTCCCTCTGGCTGGAGTCCGGCGTCTCCCCGGCCGAGGTCGCCCGCCGGGCCGGCCACAGCATCGCCGTGCTGTTCCGGTTCTACGCCAAGGCCATCCGCCGCAACCAGCACCACGCGAACCAGCAGATCGAGAAGGCCCTGAACGACGACAGTGACCCGTAGGTTAACCAAGGCACTGTGGGAAGCCCCCCGCAGCAGTCCCCTGCCTCCTGTCATCGAAGGCCCACGTCAGAGGCCTGCGGCTCGTTGGACGGGACTTCGTACCGGGTAGCCGGGTGACGATGGGACCCACCAGGCTTCAATACGTGACCAGCGTCACATGCAACAGGTGGCACCGAGCGGACACTACTCACTGTGGACCAGCAACTGTTCGCGGAACTCTATGACGCGCACGCCCAGGCGGTGTACGCGCATGTCGTCCGCATGACTTCCGACCGTGCGGGGGCGGATGACATCGTCTCCCTCACGTTTCTCGAAGCTTGGCGATTGCGGGGGAAGCTCGACGAAGTCACAAGTCACCGCGCCTGGCTGCTCGGGGTCGCTGGCAATGTCATACGCAACACCCGTCGGGCCGCACGGCGACACAGCGAGGCGCTGACCCGCTTACCTCTACCGGATGCCGTCCCGGACCCGGCCGACCGAGTGGTGTCCCGGATCGCGGACACCGCGGAGGCGATGGCCGCCCTGGCCGCCTTGGATCAGCTCCGACGTGCCGACCGTGAAGTCATCGTCCTGACCGTCTGGTCCGGGCTCAGCCATGGCGAAGTGGCAAAGGCGTGCGGTGTCAGTGAGTCGACCGTTCGCTCCCGGCTGTCACGGGCACGCAGCCGCCTTCGCAAACTCACCACCGCCAATCTGGCCGCAGACCCAGCTGCGGGACGTGCGTCCACGTCCCGCACCGCACGGGAGGGACACCTGTGAACGCCGCTGATGACGCACGGACCGAACGATCCGAGCACGACGAACTCCTGCGGCGCCTGGATGGGATCTCCGATGGGGACCTGCCCTTCCACGCCCAGCGTCCGATCAAGGAGCACCTGATGCGTGAATTCGCACAAGCGGAGCAGACCACGCGCCGACGGTCCCGGCGCCCTCTGTTTCTTTCCCTGGGGGTGGTGGCGGCAGCGTGCGCGGTGGCCGTCACCTTCACTCTGAGCGGCAACACTCCGGAGAAACCCGCCAAGGCCGCCCGCCCTGAGCCTGCGGCAGTGCAGCTCTTGGACCGCGTCGCCCTGGCGGCCGGATCCGCGCCGGCCCCGGTGGTGCGCGACGGACAGTTCCTGTACACGAAGTCCGTCGGACGGTCCGTCACCCTCTCCGAGATCCCGGGCGGAGGGGGGAAGATGGAGGCGATCCCCTCAGACGATTCGGCCGAACGCTGGTTCTCGGTCGACGGCTCGGCGGGATGGACGATGCGTACCGTGCGAGGGTCCGAGACCTTCCCCCCCGAGGGTTCGCCGAATCTCAACAACCCCACTTATCGATTCCTCGAATCGCTGCCGACCGATCCCGACCGGCTGTTGAAGTTCATCTACGAGGACACGCGCAAGCAACACGGGGCAGGGTCCGGTTCGACCACCGGACCCGATCAGCAGGCATTCGTCGCCATCGGCGATCTACTGCGGCAGTTCCAGGCTCCGCCCGGATTGAGCGCGGCGCTCTACCGCGCGGCGGCGCGCATTCCGGGTGTCGTCCTGGTCCCTGAGGCGAAGGACGCCGCGGGGCGAACGGGCGTTGCGGTCGCACGGGTCCACAAGGACGAGCGCACCGAGTGGATCTTCGACAAGCAGAGCCTGCGGCTCCTCGGCTCCCGCACGGTCGCTCTCAAGGACAGCGCCTGGGGCAAGGCCGGCGAGACACTATCCACGCGGGCCATCGTCACCCAGGGAGTCACGGATCGCGCCGGACAACTACCACGCGAATAAAGGCGTTCGGGCCAAAGACCCTGTGATCCTGTCCGACTCGCCGCCAATTCGAACATCCATGTGATCCTCGCCACGTACGGCTCTCCGATCAAGTCGTAGCCTCCTGCACGCGCAGCCACACAAGTTGTGACTGCGCGTGCAGTGTGTAGGCGTAACCGCCAACGGGCGGACAATCAGGGGAGGGCCGATGCGTTTACTGCGTGTCGCTATTGCTACGGGTGCCGCTCTGGGCGCCATCATCATCACCGCGCCGGCGGCCAGTGCCACGACGCCTGCCCCTACGTCGGTAGCGCCCTCGGCCGGGGCGCTGAGCCCCGCCGCTGATGAACAGGCGCGCACGGATGCGCAAACGCCCAAGCCGGTCTTCGCCACGTACAAGGGCAAGCGCATCAACCTTACCGAGGGGTGGCAGGGGGCTCAGGTCTGTGTCGAGACGCTGAACCTCGAAGTCAAGTGTTTCGACAACCAGGCCGAAGCGGACGCCGGCCTGGTCAAGGACAACGCCGCAGTCGCCAAGAAGGCGACGGAAGAAGCCCGCAAGGCGCTCGGCTCGAAGGCGGCCCAAGAGGCTCCGGCCTCAGTAATGTCGGCCAGCGACTGCGGGTACGGGTGGGTCTGCGTTTGGCAGGACATCAACTACGAGGGTCGCAAGCTTCAGTGGAGTGCTAGCGGCAACAAGAAGTTCGCTGACTGGGGCTTCCGAGACCAAGCGACCTCTATCTGCGTCGCCCGCCCGACTTACGGGGCGACCCTGATCGACTACCGAGACTTCATGGTGGCCCCCACCATGTCCATTGGGGCCACAAACTGCCACAACCTGACCAACATCAGCTACGTCCACGGTGGCACCTGGAACGACAAGGCCGACGCGATGGACATGTAACAGCGTCACCGCTCAAACCGTCGACAGATAGTGGCAGCAGTCGACACAAGGGGCGCCCCGGTGCGGGCGCCCCTTTCGCATGCCCGCGTAAGTGCAGGTCAGTGACCTGCGGACCGGTGGACCGTGGTCCACACCTGGTCCATAGACAATGATCCAAAGCGATACAGGGGCGAATCACGGTGAGACAGGGCACACGGCGAAGGGGCGCCCCGCTATCGGGACACCCCTTCTGATCAGCATGTTCTCTGACCTGGTGCGGTGGGTGTGGGATTTGAACCCACGGTGACTCGCGCCACGACGGTTTTCAAGACCGTTCCCTTAGGCCGCTCGGGCAACCCACCTGGCCGGTACAGAGTACCGGCCGGGCGGGGGTGGCGGGGCGACTGTTGGATCAGGAGGCCTGCGCCTTGTCGTAGGCGGCCTTGGCCTCGTTGCCGAGGTACGGGCCGTACATCCGGTTCGGCAGGAAGGTGTAGCCGAAGCTGTTCACCGAGACCTGGGTCCCGAGGCCCGTGGCCTCGTTGAAGTCCTGGAACCAGGGGCCGCCGCTGGAGCCGCCCGTCATGTTGCAGCCCAGGCTGTGGTCCTTGGTGAGCAGGAAGTCCTTGCCGCTGTTGCCGCTGCAGTAGACCAGCTTCGTTCCGTCGTACGGGGCGGCCGCGGGGAAGCCGAAGGAGTACATCTTCTTGTTGTAGCCGCCGTTGAAGAGGACCCCCTGGGCGCCGACGGCCTGGCTGAGGGTCTGGCCGTTCAGCGGGGCGACGACGGCGAGGCCGACGTCCATGTTCATGTCCTCGCTCGCCGCCCACTGGTCGGTGGCGAAGGTCTTGGTGGCCGACCACTGGCCGTAGGGCGCCGACCCGTTGTCGTAGGCGGGCACGAAGACCCAGTTCGTGTGCCAAGCGCCCTGGTACTTCACGCAGTGGCCGGCCGTCATGACCGTGCTGCCGTTGGCGCTGGTGATCGAGTTGCCGGAGCAGGAGGCGGTGCGGCTGCCCATCGTGAAGAAGACCCGGCCCGAGGTCTTCACGACCGCGCCGCCCCCCGTCCAGGCCCCGCCCGCCTGCGGGAACGCGGTGGGTGATACGGCGGACGAGGCGGCCGTCGGGGCGATGGCGGTGGGAGCCGCAGTGCCGGCCACCACGGTGCGGGCGGCGCCGGGGACCGCCGTCACGTCGAGCGGGGTGGCACCCCGCATCCGCTCGGCGGTCCAGAAGCCCTGGGTCTGCTGCGGCTGGAAGGACGTAGGGGTGTCCGCCGCGATCGAGGGGGTGGCCGCCGTCAGGACGCCCGCGACCAGGGCGCCCGCCGAGAGCAGGACGGACAAGGCCGTGCGATGACGATTCACGCATGACTCCTTCTGCCGTGCCCGGACCGGTCGGAGCCGGGCAGGGTGGGGGTGAAGAGCGGTCGGTGCGGATCGGCTGTGCGTGGTGCGTCGTACGTGGTGCGGCTTGCCGGGGCAGAGTGGCACGGCCCCGCGTCAATGTCAGCGGGCAGTCAGAACGTTCGGTCGGTTCCGGCCACGAAATGGCCAACTCCCGGCCGTTGCAGCGTCATACGGTGAGGACCACTCCCGCGTACGAGACCCCGGCGACGACCACCCACGCGCCCAGTCCCAGCGCCGCCGCGCGGCCCCCGGTCCGCGCCAGCGTCGGGAGGTGGACGGCGCTTCCCAGGCCGAACAGGGCTGCCGCCAGCAAGGCCTCCTGCGCGGTGTGCGCCCATTGCAGCGCCATGTCGGGCAGCACACCGGTGGCGCGCAGCCCGGCCGCGGCCAGGAATCCGGCGACGAACAGCGGCACCGGTGCCGGCCGACGCCCCGACGGGGTGCGCGCCCCGCGCCGCCGGGCCCGTACCGAGAAGGCGACCGCCGCTACCAGCGGAGCGAGCAGGGCCACCCGCATCAGCTTGACCAGCACCGCCTCGCCCAGGGCGTCCGGGCCTGCGGTCTGTGCGGTCGCCACCACCTGTCCGACGTCGTGGACACCGGCGCCGACCCACCGCCCGAAGGCCGGGTCGGAAAGTGCCAACGGGTCCTGGAGGAGGGGGAGTACGGCTATGGCGAGCGTCCCGCAGAGGGTGACCAGTGCCACCGACGCCGCCACGTCCTCCTCGTCGCTGCCCGAGACCTCGCTCACGGCGCCGATCGCCGAGGCGCCGCAGATCGAGTACCCCGTGGCGATCAGCAACGGCTGATCGCCCGGAAGCCCGAGCCGGCGGCCCAGCCAGAGGGTGCCGAAGAACGTGGCCGCGACCACCGCGACCACCATGGCCACCGTGGCCCAGCCCAGCCGCAGCACCTGGTCCAGCCCCAGGCCGAGGCCCAGCAGGACGATGCCGATCCGCATGAGCCGTCGGCCGGCCAGGGACAGACCCGCGCGCCCGGCTCCCCGTACGAAGGTCCGCGGCCCGGGGAGGTGCGCCACCGCGATGCCCAGCACGACCGACGCGGTCAGCATGGGCACGGCCGGTACGAGCCGGTGGATGCACCAGGCGACCAGGGCCCCGCCCGCCGCGAGCACCAACCCCGGCCAGGGAGTGGATGTTTCACGTGAAACATGCCGAACCGCCGCGCTCTGCGGGCGATGAAGGAGAGCCATCAGTCGACGGGGAGCTTGTAAACGCGACGGATGCTGGTACCCAGACGGGACACGTCGGCGCCGTACACGTGCACCGATATAGCTTTTGCAGCACAGGAGTTGCGCACCTTGTGGATGTCTCCAGGTGGCGCGAACCCGCAGACCTCACCCTGGGCGTTGACCACGTCCTCGGTCGCCACCAGGCGGGCGGGACCGGCACCGGGGGCGAGCCGGAAGCGACGTTCGCTCTCCTCGCCCTGGTGCACCCCGGCCACGCACCACGACACGTGGTCGTGGATGCAGGTCTCCTGCCCGGGGAGCCACACCAGCGCCACCACGGAGAAGCTGCCGTCCGACTCCGCGTGCAGGATGTGCTGCCGGTAGCGCTCGGAGTCGCCCTCCTGCTGCATCGGCGTCAGCAGGTCGGGCGCCCCCAGGTGCGGGGCGAGCCGTTCGCCCACGAGGTGGGCGGTGAGGTCGGGAGCCAGTCCCCGCTCCACAACCGTGCGGATCTCACTGACGAGGGCGGCCATCCTCGTGGTGGTACGGGCCGGTGTGGTAGTGGTCATACGGGCAGCGTGCGGGCGTCGTTCCCCCGCGTCCAACGACAGTTGTGACGTGAAATCCCAAGCAGCGCTTATGGATTGGTCAGCAGCCGACCCGGTTGGCGGCCACCTGCTTCAACGCGTCCAGCACCACGGCCGTCGCCGGGATCCGCAGGTGGTCCCGGTAGACGTACGCGGCGATGTGCCGACGCGCGGCGGGCTGGAGGGCGCGTCCGCACACCCGGTTCAGCGAGAGCGACGGCAGCACCAGCGCGGGCATCATCGCCACGCCCAGGCCCTGCGCCACCAGGCTCTGCACCACCAGGTTGTCGTCGGTGGCGAAGCGGATGTCGGGCACGAAGCCCAGCTCCGCACACTCGTGCAGCAGGTTCGCCCGGCAGCGCGGGCAGCCCGCGATCCACCGCTCCTCGGCGAGGTCGGCCAGGTGCACGGCGCGCCGCCGGGCCAGCGGATGCCCGTTCGGGAGCAGCACCGTCAGCTGGTCCTCCAGCAGTCTGACCTCGGCGACCTCCTCCGGTACCTCCTCGTGCAGGCCCGGATAGGTGAAGGCCAGGGTGATGTCGCACTCGCCGCGCTCCAGCCGTCGCAGCGAGTCCGGGGGCTCTCCCTCCAGCAGTTCCACCTGTACGCCCGGGTGATCCTTGGCCAGGCCGCTCAGGGCTTCCGGGACCAGAGTGACGTTGGCACTGGGGAAGCCGCACAGTCGGACCCGGCCGGTGCGCAGACGGGCGTACGCCCGCAGCTGGGCCTCGGCGGCGGAGAGGTTGCCGAGGATGGTCTCGGCGTGCCGGGACAGGGACTCCCCGGCCTCGGTGAGCTGCATCCTGCGGCCCACGCGGGTGAACAGCGGAGTTCCGACGGCGCGTTCGAGCGCCTTCATCTGCTGGGTGATGGCGGGCTGGGTGTAGCCCAGCACGCGGGCGGCCGCCGAGTACGAGCCGGAGGCGACCACCGTGTGGAAGGTCCGTATGTGCCGAGAATCGAACACCAGCGAAGCATAAGCGGACGTTGGAGGGCCGTGGGCGGAATCCCGCCCACGGCCCCTCGTCACCGGGCCACCGCCGTGGCCGGTGCTGCTCCTACTTGTCGCCGACCCTGGAGCCGAGCGTGATGTCGACGGTGGTCGGCTTGCCGTCGCGCAGGTAGGTCAGCTTCACCGTGTCGCCGGGCTTGTACGTCCAGATCATGCTGATCAGGGTCGGGCCGCTGTCGACCGGCTTGCCGCCGAAGTCCGTGATGACGTCGCCCGGCTTGAGGCCCGCCTTGCCGGCCGGACCGTTGGGGTCGACGAGCTCGTTGGCGGCCGCGCCCTGTTCGGAGATCTTGGCGCCCTCGGTCTTGGCCTGGAGGTCCACGGAGACCGAGATCACCGGGTAGACCGGCTTGCCCGTCTTGATCAGCGATTCGGCCACGTTCTTGGCCTGGTTGATCGGGATGGCGAAGCCGAGGCCGATGGAGCCGGCCTGGCCGCCGCCGAAGCCGCCGTTGCCCGCCGACTGGATCGCGGAGTTGATGCCGATGACCGCGCCGCGTCCGTCGAGCAGCGGGCCGCCGGAGTTGCCCGGGTTGATCGAGGCGTCCGTCTGGAGGGCGCTCATGTACGAGTTCTTGCTGCCGGTGCCGTCACCGGAGGCGACCGGACGGTTCTTGGCGCTGACGATGCCGGTGGTGACGGTGTTGGACAGGCCGAACGGGGCGCCGATCGCGATCGTGGCGTCGCCGACGGCGACCTTGTCGGAGTCTCCGAGCGCCAGCGGCTTGAGGCCGGCCGGCGGGTTCTTCAGCTTGAGCACGGCGACGTCGTAGCCCTGGGCCCGGCCCACGACCTCGGCGTCGTACCGCTTGCCGTCGGAGAAGGTCGCGAACAGCTTGCCGCCGTTCGCCGCGGAGGCCACGACGTGGTTGTTGGTGAGGATGTGGCCCTGCTGGTCGTAGACGAACCCGGTGCCGGTGCCGCCCTCGCCGTCGCCGGCCGAGGCCTCGATGGTGACCACGCTGGGCAGTGCGCCGGCGGCGAGTCCGGCGATGGAGCCGGCCTCGCGCTTGAGGTCCTTCGGGGTGTTGGCCGCGCTGATGGTGGTCGAGCCGGTGCCGTTGTTGCTGCGCTCGGCGGCCCAGTAGCCGACGCTGCCGCCGATGCCGCCGGCGAGGAGGGCCGCCACGAGCACGGCCGCGATCATGCCGCCCTTGCCCTTCTGCTTGGGCGCGGGATAGCCGTCGGCGGCCGGGGGAGCGCCCCAGACGGGGCCGCCGCCCGCACCGCCGGCACCGTACGCCGGCACGGTGGGCGGCGGGGGCGGCCAGCCCTCGGCTCCGTGCGCGGCAGGACCGGGAGCCTGACCGTAGGCGGGGACCTGCGCCGCGGTCGCGGGCGGGATCTGCTGGGTCGGCTCGGTGCCCGGCGCGGGCGTCGGCGGAAGCTGCTGGGTCACCTGCTCACCGGCGGCGGGTGCCGCAGGCGCGGCGGGCGCCGTCGGCGGGACCGGCGGTGCGGCCGGAACGGCGTCCTGCGGGGCGTGGTCCGGCCGCGGAGCGGGCGCGGAGGCCGCCGGCGCCGTCTCGGAGCCCTGAGCAGGGGTTACGGACGGGGCCGCGGGGGGTGTGGGGGCCGCGGTGCCCTCGTTCTCGGTGCTCACAGCTCTCTCTCCTCGTCACACACAGCTGAAGAAATCTGGCGATATCGATCCGGCTGAACGTTCGACGTGCCGTACAAGTTCCTGGGCAGAAGCCTTTCCCATGACCCGTCAGAGCACTGTAAGCCGGACCTGTGCATCTCTCCCCATTCTTTATGTCCGACATTTCGGACGCACTCGCAAGGCCGGACCTCGACGCCCAGGGGGCTGTCGGTGGCACCATGACCCGGTGACCCACGCAATGCCGCGCACCATCCAGGTCGTCGCCCACCGCGGCGCCTCGGAGGACGCCCCTGAGCACACGCTGGCCGCCTACCGCAAGGCCATCGAGGACGGCGCCGACGCCCTCGAGTGTGATGTCCGGCTCACCGCGGACGGACATCTGGTCCTGGTCCACGACCGCCGGGTGAACCGCACCTCGAACGGCCGCGGCGCCGTGTCCGCACTGGAGCTGGCCGATCTCGCCGCCCTCGACTTCGGCTCCTGGAAGGACCGCGAGGAGTCCCCCGACTGGGACGCCGACCCCGAGCGCACCTCGGTCCTCACCCTGGAGCGCCTGCTGGAGCTGGTCGCGGACACCGGACGGCCGGTCCAGCTCGCCATCGAGACGAAGCACCCGACACGCTGGGCCGGACAGGTGGAGGAGCGCCTCCTCTTCCTCCTCAAGCGCTTCGGGCTGGACGCCCCGCCGGCCGAGGGCCCGCACCCGGTCCGGATCATGAGCTTCTCCGCGCGTTCCCTGCACCGGGTACGGGCCGCCGCGCCGACGGTCCCGACCGTGTACCTGATGCAGTTCATCTCGCCCCGGATGCGCGACGGGCGGCTCCCGGCCGGTGTGACGATCGCCGGCCCCGGCATGCGGATCGTCCGCAATCACCCCGGCTTCATCCGCAAGCTCCAGGGCTCGGGCCATTCCGTTCACGTATGGACAGTGAACGAGCCAGAAGACGTTCAGCTCTGCGCTGATCTGGGCGTGGAAGCGATCATCACGAACAGACCCCGTCAGGTTCTGTCCCAACTGGGGCGCTGAAGTCCCCATTTGCCCACCTGCCACCCCCACCCCCTTCGTCACAGGGCGTGCCCCGGCGCATCCGCTCCGCATTCGGCCGCCGTGAATGCGTCAGAGCGGCCTGCTCCGGCGGTTTCCGGTCCAGGCCAAAGGGGCATCCAGACCATGCGTGGGGCTAAGGAGGTTCCGGGGGTGGCGTTGGTGGTGGCACAAGAAGTGCCCACGTCGTCGTGCATGGACGTACGCCATGGTCCTGCGGGCGTGGGCGAGGCCAGACACCGGATGCGCGAGCAATTGCGTATCAGCGGGGTGGCCGAATCGGTCGTGGACGATGCCGTACTGATCCTTTCCGAACTGCTCAGCAACGCCTGTCGACACGGCAGGCCCCTGGGTGCACGGGAGGTCGGGGACGGGGAGATACGCGCCGCGTGGCGCGTCGACAGAGCGGGGCGGCTGACGGTCGAGGTCACGGACGGGGGTGGGCCCACCCGGCCCGTTCCTTCCACGCCCTCGGTCACCGCACGCGGCGGCCGGGGGCTGAACATCATCAGTGCCCTCGCCCAGGACTGGGGTGTCCGGGACGGTGCGGCGGGTGAGGTCACCGTCTGGGTGGTCGTCGCCTGTGGGCCCCGGCACGAGGATTTCGCTACGCGCGTTGCGCCCCCGGCGATCGACTTCAGCACGGCGTTCGACGATCTCGATGTCTGAACGCGTGGATCCGCGAGCCAGGACCCTCCGGAAGCGGGATCCCTGACCGCACAACAGCTCATCGTCAGCACAGCAGTACCGGTCATCCGTACAGGCGGCCGTCCGGGAGCGCACGCCGACCGTGCTCCCGGCCGCACTCCACCGGTTCCGGCGGTACGAACGGCTAGGCTCGCGCCCAGACACGACGCCGTACCGCCGCAACCGGGAGACACGCACGATGGCCAAGAAGCGCCCCGCAGCCAAGTCTGCAAAGCCGCAGCTCAACAACGGTGAGATCCCCGTTGTCGGCGCGCGCGAGCCCTGCCCCTGCGGATCCGGGCGCCGCTACAAGGCGTGTCACGGCGCAGCCGCCGCGCACGCGGTCACCGGCCAGGTGCGGCGCCCCTTCGAGGGCCTGCCGGGCGAGTGCGACTGGGTCGCGCTGCGCGAGCTCGTGCCCGCGGCGACCATCCCGCTGTCGCTGAAGGGCGGCCTGCCCGAGGGCGTCCCCTCCGTCACGCTGGTGACCGTACTGCCCATGGCGTGGCCGGCGCTGCGCCGCGAGGACGGGTCCGTGCTGCTCGGCCTGCAGAACGAGACCTCCACCGGGGACCTGAGCCGCGACATGGCCGACACCCTGGAGCGCGCACTCGTGGCGGAGCCGGGAACTCCGGTCGCTGCCCGCCGGGTCCCGGCCGAGGGCCCCCGACTTCAGGATCTCCTGGACACCGACGGCGGTTTCGAGCCGGTTGTGCACAGCGGCTTCGAATTCTGGATTCCGGAATCCGAGAGCGGCCAGAGCGCGTCCCCGGAGATCGCCGCCTCGCTGGAGCGCGCCAACGCCGCCGCCATCCCGACCGTGAAGCTGACCGGCGTCGACGCCGCCTACTGGTGCGAGACCCCGGACAAGAACCACCTGCGCTGGGTCATGCCGCACCCCGAGGAGAAGCTGCTCGACGCCCTGGCGCGACTGCACGCGGCCGGCACCTCGTCGCTCGGCGAGGGCACGAAGCTCGTCGGCTCCTTCCGCGCCCACGGGCTGATGGTCCCGGTCTGGGACCTGCCGACCGGAGTGACCGCCGACGACGTCGAGAAGCCGGCGGCGGAGTTCGCTGAGCGGCTGGCCAAGGCGCTGGCCACGGATGCTCCGCTGTCCACGGAGGAGCGCCGGGCGCGCGGCGGTCTCACCAACCGCCAGGTAACCCTCAGCTGACGTCGCGCGCACGCGCGGGACCGGTGACCGGAGTCACAACTCCCGCTAATCGTCTGCAAATCGGTGTCTGAATATCAGAGATCGAATTTGCGAACAGGCGATCTCTTGTTACCGTTCTTGTAGCCCGGTCGCTGGTGCATCCCCCGTCGCCAGCGACCGGGCCCTTCCATTTCAGGCGGTACTCAACCGTCGCCCGGTGCCGGTGAGTTGCTCCCGGACCGCAAGAGCAGCTGCCCTTCATCATCCGGAACTGCAAACTCCGCAACTGCGGAGTAACTCTCCGGCTCTCCGGCCGAGTCCTCCTTCGGCGTCTCGCAGAGTCCGGGTTCGTCACCGACACCGACCGAACAGCGGATCTGCACCGTGCGCCCGGCCGGGCCCATCATCGTCAGCACGGCATCCAGAGCCCGACCACTCGTGTTCCGGTAGTAACTCCTGCCCCACGTCCGGCCTTCGGCCACCAGCACGCACGTCTGCGCCTCCACTCCGTGGGGCGAGGACAGTTCGGGGCCGCAGCGGGAATCCGTACGGGGCTGCTCCGCCGGGCCGGTCCGCTCGGTCCCGGCCGGTGCCGCCGGGCGCCCGGCCGGCGCGGGAGAGGTACGGGCAGGGTGCGAAAGGCCGAGGGTCCGGAACAGGCCACCGCCCTTTCCGTCGTCCTGACCGGCGAAATCAGGCCCGGCGATCGCGCCGGCGAGCGGGAGCGACAAGATGATCAGCACACCGGCGCCGATACCGATCAGGCGGAGATTCATTCGCCGAAGATAGCGATGCGGGAAAGGGGCGCGGAGATCCCCGCGCCCAATTCCCTTGGAAACTCGTCCTGCTGGCACCCGTACGAGTGATCCCGCGGAACCCGGCAGATCAGTACGCGAGTCGGCTGCCGCCACCCGGGGCGCCGCTGCTCGCCTCGACCAGCGCGTCCACGACCGCCTCGACATCGGGCAGCCATAGCCTCGTCCCCGAGGCCTGCGAGGGCCGCACCCCGGGGGAGTTCGGATCCGCCGGACACTGCGACGGCGGCAGCGCACGCGGTTCGCGCTCCCAGCGCACCCGGCCGCCGCTGGACGCGGCGGACGGCGGCAGCAACAGGTAGCCGCCCTCACCGTGGAACCGCAGCGAGGAAGGCACGTGGTCCTTCGCGTAGAGGAGTTCCCCGAGCCGCTCCAGCGAATACGGCGCCACGAGCAGCGCCCACCGGGTGGGGGTGGCGACGACCGGGCCGAGCCGCATGCCCTGCGCGTCCAGTCGTACGAGGGCCCGCGCGGCCGCGCCGGCCGGGAGACTCACCGCGCAGGGGGCGGTTCCGCCGGTCGCCATCAGGACGGGCGCGGTGGGCCGGTTGGTCCACCACCAGGCCACCATCCGGGGGTCGGTGGAGGCGGCGAGCAGACCCGGATCGAAGGGATGGGCGCCGGGAACGACACAGTCGGGGTCGGGGCAGGCACAACGCGTACCGTCCGTACCGGACCGGCCGACGCCGGGCAGGACGGGCCACCGCCACGTAGTGGCGCAGGTGAGCGCCGCTTCGAGGAGAGCGGAAGTGCCGCCGCTGCGTCCCCGGTCGGGGCGCAGGGACTGAAAGCGATCGCGGAGCCGCTGGAGACGCCTTCCGAGGATCTCGCGCATGAGCGCTCGTTCCTTTCCGTTGAACGTCGAGGGCCACATCACACCATGTAACCGGTGACTCACCACACGTGCAGGTTTCGCGTCACTGTCCGCCACTGTCCGCCGGAGGCAGGTTCACACGGTTCGTGCAGTTTTCTTACGGGTCCATCAAACGTCCGGCGGGGATGGAGCGCGACCCGCGCCGACTGCCGAGACCGGCTGTCGTCGCTAACGACGACCACCCGCGACCGAGCGGTTCCCGGTACGCCAACTGTCCTCGGCCAACACCGAGTACGTACCCGACCCCCCTGCGGAGCTCGTCCAGTCGACCTCAAAAACCGACCGCTTCCCGCTTTTTCCGGCCAAGTTCTAGCCTTGACCCGACAGTGAGTTGCCGCCCCACGGACACCAGGATTCCCACCTGGGCAATGCTGGACATGCATCCATGTGTGCGTGTAGATGTGGATTCCTTGATGGCGGCGCAGCACGGTCTGGGGGTTTGCGATGCTATTTGGCGAATCGCACCAGGTGGAAAGGCGGACGCCATGAGCGCCCCGCACCTGCCGAAAGTGGCTGGAATCGATCCAGCAGTTCCGTCGTCGCCGCACACTGCTGCGCCCGCGCCCGTCCGGACCACCCCCGCACCGGCCCCGCCGCCCGCACCGGGCAGCCTCATCCAGGACCGGCTGGCGGGCATGGTCTCGGACCTCACCACCCTGCACGAGCTGACCGAGCGCCTGGCCCGCGCCGACGATCTGGACACCTCCCTCCACGAGTTCCTGCGCGCCGGAGCCACACTCGTCGGTGCCCGCCGCGGGCTGATCGTCCTGGAGCCCTCCGACGGACTCGGTCCCACCGCCACCATCGGCCTCGGTCTCGGCCACGCCGAACTGGGCCACATCGAGACCGTGCCGCGCAGTGCGACCTCCTACGGGCGGATCCTCGACGGACTGCCCGACGCCAAGGGCGGCTCCGAAGTCCTCCCCGAGCCGGACGCACCGCCCGGCACCGGCGGGTTCGCCGCCCCCGTGGACCCCCGCCACCGCGAGGTCGCCGCCCGGCTCGGCTACGCCGCCAGCTACGCGCTCCCACTGACCGCCGAGGCCACCGGCCGGCTCGGTGCGGCCGTATGGCTCTACGACGAGCAGGCCGAGCCGAACGACCGCCAGCGCGACCTGGCCGGGCTGTACGTGCGGCACGCCGCCGAGCACCTGGCCCGGATGCTGGAGGTGGAACGATCCCGCACGCGCCTGGCCACCGTCGCGGAGGAACTGCTGCCCAGCCGGCTCCCCCGGATCCCCGGCGTGCAGCTCGCTGCCCGCCACCACACGGGACCGCACGGGGGAGGCGACTGGTACGACGCACTGCCGCTGCCCGAGGGCGCCCTGGGACTGGCCGTGGGCTCCGTCACCGGATCCGGCCCGAGCGCCGTCGCCGCCATGGGGCGGCTGCGCGCGTCACTGCGCGCCTACGCCGTCATGGAGGGCGAGGACCCCGTGGCGGTCCTGTCCGACCTGGAACTGCTGCTGCGGCTGACCGAACCCGCCCGCTGCGCCACCGCGCTCTTCGCCTACTGCGAGCCCGCCGGCGGCCCTCAGGACGACGGTCGAAGCAAGATGATCCTGGCCGGGGCCGGACACACCCCGCCGCTGCTCATCGGCGAGCACCGCACCGAGTACGTGGAGACCTCCCTCTCCGCTCCCCTGGGCATGCTGTCCTGCTGGGAAGCGCCGAGCATGGAGATCGAACCCGCACCCGGAGAAACGGTGCTGCTCTACACGGACGGGCTGCTGCGCCACACCGGCGACCCGATGGACCGGGCGTACGCGCGGCTGCACGCTGCCGCCGCAGGGGTCCCCCGCGCCGCCCGGGAGGACCCGGCGGCCCTGTGCGACCACATCCTGCGGACCGTGCTGCCCGACGGGCGGCCGGCCGACGCCCCCGAGGACATCGTGCTGCTCGCCGCCCGCTTCGAGTGATCCGCCGTGGGCCCCGGACCGTGACAACCCGCACGATCCGGACCACGCCTTCCCCGTACACGCATACGATGGATGAGGTCCACACCCAGGTCCGTACCGTCGTAGCTGAGGAGAAGACGTGGCTGACGAGCTCACCCCGGAGACCCCGGAAGAAGAGCAGCCCAAGAAGACGCACAAGCAGCGCAAGAACGGTCTGTACCCGGGCGTCAGCGACGAACTCGCCGAGAACATGCGCACCGGCTGGGCGGACACCGAGCTCCACGGCCTGGAGCCGATCGCGCAGGCCGCGCACACCGCCGCCCGGCGTGCCGCGCTGTCCGAGCGCTTCCCCGGTGACCGCCTGGTGATCCCCGCGGGCCGGCTGAAGACCCGCTCGAACGACACCGAGTACCCCTTCCGCGCCTCGACCGAGTACGCGTACCTCACCGGCGACCAGACCGAGAACGGCGTCCTGGTCCTGGAACCGACCGGCGAGACCGGGCACACCGCGACCATCTACCTGCTGCCGCGCTCCGACCGCGAGAACGGCGAGTTCTGGCTGTCCGGCCAGGGCGAGCTGTGGGTCGGCCGCCGCCACTCCCTCGCCGAGGCCGAGCAGCTCCTGGGCATCCCCGCCCAGGACGTGCGCGAGCTCGCCGAGGCCCTCACCGAGGCCGAGGGCCCGGTCCGCGCCGTGCGCGGCCACGACGCGGTGATCGAGTCCGCCCTCACCGACAAGGTGACCAAGGAGCGCGACGAGGAGCTGCGCGTCTACCTCTCCGAGGCGCGTGCCGTGAAGGACGAGTTCGAAATCGGCGAGCTGCAGAAGGCCGTCGACTCCACCGTCCGCGGTTTCGAGGACGTCGTGAAGGTCCTCGACAAGGCCGAGGCGACGTCCGAGCGCTACATCGAGGGCACCTTCTTCCTGCGCGCCCGCGTCGAGGGCAACGACGTCGGCTACGGCTCGATCTGCGCCGCCGGCTCGCACGCGTGCACCCTGCACTGGGTGCGCAACGACGGGGACGTCCGCTCCGGTGATCTGCTGCTGCTCGACGCCGGTGTGGAGACCCACTCCCTCTACACCGCCGACGTCACGCGCACGCTGCCGATCAACGGCACGTACACCGACATCCAGCGCAAGATCTACGACGCGGTCTACGAGTCCCAGGAAGCCGGCATCGCCGCGGTGAAGCCGGGTGCGAAGTTCCGCGACTTCCACGACGCCTCCCAGCACGTGCTCGCCGAGAAGCTCGTCGAGTGGGGTCTGCTGGAGGGTCCGGTCGAGCGTGTCCTGGAGCTCGGCCTGCAGCGCCGCTGGACCCTGCACGGCACCGGCCACATGCTCGGCATGGACGTCCACGACTGCGCCGCGGCGCGCACCGAGGCGTACGTCGACGGGACGCTGGAGCCGGGCATGTGCCTCACCGTCGAGCCGGGGCTCTACTTCCAGGCCGACGACCTGACCGTGCCCGAGGAGTACCGCGGCATCGGCGTCCGGATCGAGGACGACATCCTCGTCACCGAGGACGGCAACCGGAACCTGTCGGCCGGCCTGCCCCGCGCCTCGACCGACGTCGAGGCCTGGATGGCGCGCCTGAAGGGCTGACGTCAGGAGGACCGGCGGTCACGCGGCCGACGGCCGCACGGCCGACGTCCCAGGACCGGCGTCCGCACCGCAAGGCGTCGGCGGGCGGGATCCCGAACGGGGTCCCGCCCGTCGCCGTACTACGACACCCTCAGCAGCGCGTCGTCGCGCCACTTCAGCATCTTGTCGAAGCTCACCACGGCTCCCCGGCCCGGCCCGTTGCGGAAGCGGACGTGGTCGGAGAGCTCGGCGATCAGGTGCAGGCCCCGGCCGTCCTCGGCCAGGGCGGGTCTGCGACGGGCCACCGTGGCGGGCGGGAACCCCGGACCGGAATCGGTCACCTCGATACGGCAGCAGTCCCCGTCCAGATAGGCCGTGACGTGGTACGCCTCGGTCTCGTCCGGGACGTCCGCGCCCCCGCCGTGCTCCACCGCGTTCGCGCAGGCCTCGCTCAGCGCCACCGAGAGATCGAAGGAGATGTCCGGGTCCACCCCCGCGGTCTCCATCGTCCCCAGCAGCAGTCGCCTGGCGAGCGACACGCTCGCGGCTTCGCGCCTCAAGTGGAGAGACCACCAGATGCTCATACGGATACGTATTGCCGCCCGTGAGGGGCCGTAAGCGCCCTTCGGCCGTCCGGGAGGGCAATGCGCCCGTCCGGCGGATGCGGCTCTCCCGGAGAGCCGTGTATGAGGTCGCGCTGTCCGCACCGTACGGCGGCGGGGCGCACCGGCCGACGCCGCCTCCGCCCTTCGCAGAGTGGACTCATGCGGACCTTCCGGACCTGCCGTATGGAGGACATCAGCGCAGTGCGATGATGACCCGGCCATGTCTGACCCCCACGCGACGCACGCCGGAGCCGGCCTCCGGCTGATCCGGGCCGCGGTGTTCACCGCGGTCTGTGTCGTGCTGTCCGCGGCCGGGCACGCGCTGGCCTCCTGCGCCAGCGTGCCCTGGTGGTCCCTGTGCATCGGCTTCCTCGCCGTCTTCGCGATCGCGGCGCCGCTCGCGGGACGCCGCCGGACGCTGCCCGGCCTGGCCGCCGGGCTCGCCGCGGGACAGCTCGCGCTGCACGCGCTGTTCGGCATCGGCCAGCACAGCACCGCGGCCGCCCAGGCACCCGGCGGTGCCTCCGACGGCTCGCTCGCGGAACTCGCAGCGCGGCTGGTGTGCGGGGGCAACTCCGTACCGCTGAGCCCGGCCGACGCCCGCAGGATCCTGGAGGCCGCCGGCCTGGACCCGGCCGCCCTGGCCGAGCAGGCCGCGGAACAAGGGCATGGCGCGCACGTCGCCCAGGCCGTCACCACCGCGCCCGAGACCGGCCTGTTCAGCCCGGCCATGCTGCTCGGGCACCTGCTGGCCGCGCTCGTCGCCGGCTGGCTGCTCGGCCGTGGGGACGCTGCGCTCTTCCGGCTCGTCGAACTGTCCCGGCTCACCGCCGAGGCCGTCCCGATGCGTCCGCTGCGCGCCGCCCTGGCCTTCGTACGCGCCCTCGGCGCCGGACTCGGCGGGCCCGCCCGCACCCCGCGGGCCGGGCGCAGGACCGGAACCGACCCAGCGGCCTGCACGGGCCGGGAAGCACTCCAGCACACGGTGATCCGCCGCGGGCCGCCTGCGGTGTTCGCCCTCGCAGCCTGACGCGGCGCCCTCCTCCCCGGGACACAGCGGGAGCACCGGTGCCGCGTACTCCGCGCGCGCCCGTGCGCGGAGCCACCGCCACCACTGCTTCCGTGGAGTGTTTCTGCCATGAAGACCTCGCGCGTCTCCTTCGCCGCTGCCCTCGCCGCCGGCTCCGTCCTCGTCCTGTCCGGCACCGCCTTCTCGCACGTCGGTGTGCAGCCGGTCGGCGAAGCCGCCAAGGGCGGGTACGCGACGCTCAACTTCAAGGTCCCCAACGAGCGCGACAACGCCTCGACCACGCAGCTCGAGGTCAACTTCCCGGTTGACCAGCCGCTCACCTCCGTGATGCCGCAGGACGTTCCCGGCTGGACCGTGAACGTCGAGAAGACGAAGCTCGACAAGCCGCTGACCGTGCACGGAAGGCAGGTCAACGAGGTCGTCACCAAGGTGACCTGGTCCGGCGGAAAGATCGGACCGGGCATGTTCCAGCAGTTCCCGGTCTCCGTCGGCAAGCTCCCCGAGAACGCCGACCAGATGGTGTTCAAGGCGATCCAGACCTACGACAACAACGAGGTCGTGCGCTGGATCGAGGAGGCCAAGGAAGGCGCGGCGGAACCGCAGACGCCGGCCCCCGTGCTGAAGCTGACCGCAGCGAAGGGCGACGACCACCACGCCGGCGGCAAGACCGACGAAGCGAAGAACACCGAGAAGGACGGCGGCAAGGACGCCGGGCACGGCCACGACGAGGCCTCCGCCGGCCACGGCTCCGACACCACCGCGCGCGCTCTCGGCATCGCCGGCATCGTCGTCGGACTCGGCGGTGTCGCCTTCGGTGTCGCCTCGCGCCGCCGCTCCGCCTGACGTACCGCGCCCCCGGGCGCGTTCCCTCCGTACATCCCCGACCATCCTGCATCCCCGATCCCAGGGACATCTCTCCATGCGCACCACACGTGTGACGGTCGCCGCGCTCCTCGCCGCGGCCGCGCTCACCCTCACCGCCTGCGGCGGTGGCGAACCCGCCAAGAACAGCGGGGTCACCCAGATCTCCGGCGGCCAGAACGGCAACAAGGCCGCCACGGTCCTGGACCGCCCCTTCACCAAGCCGGAGCTCGTCCTGACGGACACCACCGGCAAGCCGTGGAACCTCCGCGAGCAGACCAAGGGCAGGCCGACGCTCATCTACTTCGGCTACACCAACTGCCCCGACGTGTGCCCGCTGACGATGAGCAACATCGCCGTCGCCAAGAAGAACCTCCCCAAGGAGGACCAGGAGAACCTGCGGGTGGTGTTCGTGACCACCGACCCCGAACGGGACACCGCCGAATCCCTCGGCGCCTGGCTCAAGGCGCAGGACCCGTCCTTCATCGGGCTCACCGGGGACTTCGCGACCATCCAGGCCGCCGCCCGCACGCTCGGCATCGGTATCGATCCCGCCAAGAAGGAGGCGAACGGCGACGTCGTCTCCATGCACGGCGCGCAGGTCATCGCGTTCTCGCCCAAGACCGACGAGGGCTACGTCCTCTACGGCGAGGGCACGACCGTCGACGACTACGCCAAGGACCTGCCGAAGCTCATCAAGGGGGAGAACCCGTGAACGCCCGCACCACCCGTGTCCTCGCCGCCGCCCTCTCCTTGGCGGCAGCGCTCGCCATATCCGGCTGCTCCGGCGACAGCGAGCCCGCGATGACCGTCAGCGGCGCCTTCATGCCGCAGCCGGTCAACGACAAGATGGCCGGCGGGTTCATGGTCATCAAGAACGACACCGGCACCGCCGACAAGCTCACCGGCGCCACCTCCCCGCTCTCCGACGATCTCCAGATCCACGAGACCAAGGACCAGAAGATGCAGCAGGTCCAGTCGATGGACGTGCCGGCGAACGGCGAGCTCAAGCTGGAGCGCGGCGGCAACCACATCATGTTCATGGGGCTGAAGAACACCCCGAAGATCGGCGACAAGGTCACCGTCGAGCTCCGCTTCGAGAAGGCCGGCTCCGTCAAGGTCGAGCTGGACGTGAAGGACCGGACGTACAACGCGCAGGCTCCGACATCCACGGGCCACAACGGCCACTGACGGACCGAGGACTGACTCGCCATGACGGCCACCGCCCCCGCCCCCTCCACGGCCCGCGTCCTCGCCACGGCATTCCTGCCGCGGCTCGCGCTGGTCCTCGCAGCCCTGCTGGCGACCCTGTTCACCGCGGCCTCACCGGCCACGGCGCACGCCGCACTCACCGCGAGCGACCCCACGGACGGGGCGGTGGTCGCCACGGCACCCGCCCAGGTCTCGCTCTCCTTCTCGGAGCAGGTCGCCATGGGTGACGATTCGATCCGTGTCCTCGACCCCCAGGGCCGACGGGTGGACACCGGTGAGCTGCGCGACATGTGCAGCGGGAACACCGTCCGCTACGGCACCGCCCTGCACTCCGGTCTGCCCAACGGCACGTACACCGTCGCCTGGCAGGCCGTCTCCGCGGACAGCCACCCGATCTCCGGCGCGTTCACCTTCTCCATCGGCGCGCCGTCGGCCACCGAGGTCTCCCTCCCCACCACCCGGGCGGGCGGCGGAGCCGTCGGGATCGCCTACGGCATCGCCCGTTACGCCGCCTACGCCGGCTTCACCGTCCTGGTGGGAGGTGCGGCCTTCATCCTGCTGTGCTGGCGCCGGGGCGCCGCCGAGCGGCCGCTCCAGAAGCTCGTCGTGCGGGCCTGGGTCGCCCTGACCGCGGCCACCCTCGCGATGCTGGTGCTGCGGGCCCCGTACACGGGTTCCGGCCGGTTCGCGGACGCCTTCGACCTGGACGGGCTCAGGGCGGTACTGGAGACCAAGACGGGGGCTTCACTGGTCTCCCGGCTGTTGCTGCTGGGGGCCGCCGCCCTCTTCGTCGCGGTCCTCTTCGGCGTGTACGCGCGTCGCCTGCAGCAGGACGCCGGGACCCAGGAGGACACGGCCAGGGACACCGACGACCTCACCTTCGGGCTGGCCATCGGCGGGGCCGTCGTATCCGGCGGCATCGCGGCCACCTGGGCCCTCTCCGAGCACGCCTCCACCGGTATCCAGCCCGGCCTCGCCATGCCGGCCGACATCCTGCACATGCTGGCCGTCGCCACCTGGCTCGGCGGTCTCTCCGCCCTGCTCGTCGCCCTGCACAAGGTGCCGGGGATCGAACGCTCGGCGGTGCAGCGGTTCTCCCGGGTCGCCTTCGTCAGTGTGGTCGTCCTGGCCGTCACGGGCGTCTACCAGGCCTGGCGGCAGACCGGCAGCTGGTCGGCGCTCACCGGCACCGAGTACGGGCGGCTGCTGCTCCTCAAGATCGCCCTGGTCGCCCTTCTCCTCGGCGTCGCCTCCATGTCGCGGAAGTGGACCGCCCGGCTCGCCGATGCTCCTGCGGCCGCCCAGAAGCCCGACGCGAAGGTGGGCGCGTACGTGACCGCGGGCGACGATGTTTCACGTGAAACACGTCCGGACTCCGGCGCTTCGGACGCCTCGGGTGCGGAGGGGGCATCGAGTGAGGAGGGCGCATCGGATGCCACCGATGTTTCACGTGAAACAGAGCCCGCCACCGTTCCGGCTGACCCGGAGCGCGCCGCCCAGCTCGCCCGGCAGCGCGCCGCCCTCGACAACGCACGCGAGAAGCGGGTGCGGGACGCGGACCCGGACCGCGCGGGCCTGCGCCGCTCGGTCCTCGTCGAGGCGGCGATCGCCGTGGTCCTGCTCGTCGTGACCACGGTCCTCACGAGCACCGAGCCCGGGCGCACCGTCGAGCAGGAGGCGGCCCGCGGCTCCACCGCCACCGCGGTCCCCGACCGCGCCGTGAAGATCACCCTGCCGTTCGACAGCGGCGGCCCGAACGGCAAGGGATCCGTCCGGCTGGAGCTCGACCCGGGCCGGGTCGGGACCAACACCCTGCACCTGTGGGCGGACTCAGGCGACGGGCAGCCCTTCGCCCTCCCCGAGATCAAGGTGGCCTTCACCCTCCCCGCCAAGGACATCGGCCCCCTGCCGGTCGTCCCCGACCAGGCCTCCCCCGGGCACTGGACCGCATCGGGCGTCCAACTGCCGCTCGCCGGCGAATGGCGCATCGACGTGACCGTCCGCACGTCCGACATCGACCAGACCACCGTCCAGAAGACCGTGAAGATCGGCTGACCAGCGTGACCGAGAGCAACCCCGACATCGAGATCTCCCGGCGCAGGCTGCTGGGCACGGTCGGCGCCGCAGGCGCCGCAGGCCTGGCACTGGGCGGTGCCAGCGGCGCCCTCGCGCACTCCGCGCTCGCCGGCTCCGGGGGCGGGTCCGCCACCGGAGCGGCAGGGAGCCTCTCCTCCCTCGGAGCCACCCAGGTGGCGTTCGACGGGGACCACCAGGCCGGTATCACCACTCCCCTCCAGTCCAAGGGGCACGTCCTCGCCTTCGATCTGGCCCCGGGAGCGGGCCGTACCGAGGCCGCCGCCCTGCTGCGACGCTGGTCCGAGACCGCACGGCGGCTCATGGCCGGCGAGACCGCCCCGACGGCCGACAGCGGCATCGCGCTCGACGCCGGGCCGTCCTCCCTCACGGTCACCTTCGGCTTCGGACACTCCTTCTTCGACCGCACGGGCCTCGCCGCCCGCCGCCCCACCGCCCTCGACCCGCTGCCCGACTTCTCCTCCGACCGGCTCGACGCCCGGCGCAGCAATGGCGACCTGTGGGTCCAGATCGGCGCGAACGACGGACTGGTCGCCTTCCACGCCCTGCGCGCACTCCAGAAGGACGCCGGGGAGGCGGCGCGCGTCCGCTGGCAGATGAACGGCTTCAACCGGTCCCCCGGCGCGACCGGCACCCCGATGACCGCCCGCAACCTCATGGGGCAGGTCGACGGCACCGGCAATCCGAAGCCCTCCGAGCCCGACTTCGACAAGCGGATCTTCGTCCCCGCCCAGGGCCCCGGGCCCGCGGAACACGCCTGGATGGGCGGAGGCTCGTACGCCGTCGTGCGGCGCATCCGCATGCTCCTCGACGACTGGGACAAGCAGTCCCTCGCAGAGCAGGAGCAGGTCATCGGCCGGACCAAGGCCACCGGGGCCCCGCTGACGGGCGGCGGCGAGACCACCGAGATGCAGCTCGACAAGATCGGCGCCGACGGCAAGCCCGTCATCCCGTCCAACGCCCACGCCCGGATCTCGGCCCCCGAGCAGAACGGCGGAGCGGCCATGCTGCGGCGCCCCTTCTCGTTCCACGACGGGATCGGCCCCGACGGCGCTCCCGATGCCGGGCTCCTGTTCATCTGCTGGCAGGCCGACCCGCTGCGCGGGTTCGTGCCCGTACAGCGCAAGCTCGACCGCGGCGACGCGCTGTCGGCGTTCATCCGGCACGAGTCCAGCGGCCTGTACGCGGTTCCGCCCGGTCCGCGCCGCGGCGAGTACGTGGGGCAGCGGCTGCTCGAAGGGTGAACAGCACCGCGGCGGCCGACGCCCCGGCATTAGGCTGATCGCATGTCAGCCACCCGCTTCACGTATCTCGGTCCCGAGGGCACCTTCACCGAGGCCGCCCTGCGCACCCTGCCGGAAGCCGCGACCCGGGAGCTCGTCCCGATGGTGTCGGTCCCGGCCGCCCTGGACGCCGTGCGGGGCGGGGAGGCGGCCGCCGCCCTCGTCCCGATCGAGAACTCGGTGGAGGGCGGGGTCACGGCCACCCTCGACGAGCTGGCCTCGGGCGAGCCGCTGATGATCTACCGCGAGGTGCTGCTGCCCATCGCGTTCGCCCTGCTCGTCCGGCCGGGTACCGCCCTGTCGGAAGTGAAGACCGTCACGGGGCACCCGGTCGCCCAGCCCCAGGTACGGAACTGGCTGCGGGCGAACCTGCCCGACGCAGTGTGGGAGTCGGCGGCCTCGAACGCCGACGGCGCCCGGCTGGTCCAAGAGGGGCGCTTCGACGCCGCCTTCGCGGGCGAGTTCGCCGCCGCGACGTACGGCCTCGTCCCGCTGGTCACCGAGATCCATGACGCGGAGAACGCCGAGACCCGGTTCGTGCTGGTGGGCCGCCCCGCGCGGCCGGCCGCGCCGACGGGGGCGGACAAGACGTCCGTCGTGCTGTGGCTCGGCGACGACCACCCCGGTGCGCTGCTGGAGCTCCTCCAGGAGTTCGCGGTCCGCGGGGTGAACCTGATGTTGATCCAGTCCCGTCCGACCGGACAGGGCATCGGCAACTACTGTTTCGCCGTCGACGCGGAGGGCCACATCTCGGACCGGCGGGTCAGCGAGGCCCTCATGGGTCTCAAGCGGACCTGTCCCCAGGTCCGCTTCCTCGGCTCCTATCCGCGGGCCGGCGTCGCTCAGAGTGACGTCCGCTCCCCGCGGGCCGGAACCTCCGATGGCGACTTCACGGCTGCCTCCGACTGGCTGGCCCGCTGCCTCGACGGGCGGGCGTAGGATCGTCCACTGTCCACAGAGTTATCCACAGGCCGCGATGGGGACCTGGGGACAAGTCGACAGAGAGACCCGACAAGGTCGACATATCGGCAGGGGATCCCAGGTTTCGCTCCGGGAAGCGGGAGGTGAACGGTGTCACCCCAGCATCGCGAATCAACTCTTTGGAGCGAGTCATTCCCACCCGAATGAGTGTGTGAGGGGGGTTTGAGCCCTGATTCACCTCGACCATCCGCCGATCAGGAATGATCTATTCCTGTGTCCACAGATGCAACACACAGCCTGTGGATAAGCTGCGGACCGTCACAATTCCTGTGGACAAGAACCCTCTCCGGCCCTGCTCAGAGCGCGCCCCCGGATCCGGCATTACATCCCTTTTCAGGGAATGAACCCACCTTTATTGACCGCCGCAGAGGGGTCACTTCCGGTCAGCGATCAAGACTTATCCATACGTTGCAATTAGGACATAGCGACACGCAGCGTGATATCGGTGTGATCCCAGGAAGCCCAGCCCGGTAGCCTGGAGGGGTGATTGACCTCCGGCTGCTCCGTGAAGACCCTGACCGTGTCCGCGCCTCGCAGCGCGCTCGTGGAGAGGACGTCGAACTCGTCGACGCCCTGCTCTCCGCGGACGAGCGCCGCAGGTCCTCTGGCATGCGCTTCGACGAACTGCGCAATGAGCAGAAGTCGCTCGGCAAGCTCATCCCCAAGGCCTCTCCGGAGGAGCGGACGGAGCTGCTGAAGAAGGCCGAACAGCTCAAGCAGGACGTCAAGGCCGCCGAGGCCGAACAGAACGAGGCCGACGAAGCCGCCAAGCGCCTTCTCCTCCAGCTCGGCAACATCGTCCACGAGGACGTTCCCGTGGGTGGCGAAGAGGACTTCACCGTCCTGGAGACGCACGGCACCATCCGCGATTTCGCCGCCGAGGGATTCGAGCCCAAGGACCACCTGGAGCTCGGCGAACTCCTGGGTGCCATCGACGTCGAGCGCGGCGCCAAGGTATCGGGCTCGCGCTTCTACTACCTGACCGGTGTGGGCGCCCTGCTGGAGCTGGCGCTGGTCAACGCCGCCATCGCCCAGGCCACCGAGGCCGGCTTCATCCCGATGCTGACCCCGGCGCTGGTCCGCCCCCGCGCCATGGAGGGCACCGGCTTCCTCGGCCAGGCCGCGGAGAACGTCTACCACCTGGAGAAGGACGACTACTACCTGGTCGGCACCTCCGAGGTCCCGCTCGCCGCGTACCACATGGACGAGATCATCGAGGGCGACAAGCTGCCGCTCCGGTACGCCGGCTTCTCCCCGTGCTTCCGCCGCGAGGCCGGTACGTACGGCAAGGACACCCGCGGCATCTTCCGCGTCCACCAGTTCGACAAGGTCGAGATGTTCTCGTATGTCGCGCCGGAGGACGCCGAGGCAGAGCACCAGCGGCTCCTGGAGTGGGAGAAGCAGTGGCTGACCAGCCTGGAGCTGCCGTTCCAGGTGATCGACGTCGCCACCGGTGACCTGGGCGCCTCCGCTTCGCGCAAGTTCGACTGCGAGGCGTGGATCCCGACCCAGGGCAAGTACCGCGAGCTGACCTCCGCCTCGAACTGCGACAGCTTCCAGGCCCGCCGCCTGTCGATCCGCTACCGCGACGGCAAGAAGACCCAGCCGCTGTCCACACTGAACGGCACCCTGTGCGCGGTTCCGCGCACGATCGTCGCGATCCTCGAGAACCACCAGCTGGCCGACGGTTCCGTACGGGTGCCCGAGGCGCTCCGTCCGTACCTCGGCGGCCGCGAGGTCCTGGAGCCGATCAACAAGTGAGCCCGGCACCGTTCCCGTACAAGCTCGTCGCGACCGACCTCGATGGGACGCTGCTGCGTGGCGACGACACCGTCTCGGAACGCACCCGTGAAGCGCTTGCCGCGGCTACCGCGGCGGGCGCGGCCCACATCATCGTCACCGGCCGCGCCGTGCCCTGGACCCGGCACGTGCTGGACGATCTCGGTTACCAGGGGATCGCCGTCTGCGGACAGGGCGCCCAGGTCTACGACGCGGGTGCGCACCGGCTGCTGACCTCGGTGACGCTGGACCGGCAGCTCGCCGGGCTGGCTCTGTCGAAGCTGGAGGCCGAGGTCGGTCCGCTGGCCCTGGCCGCCAGCCGGGACGGGGTGGACGGCGAGGTCCTGTTCGGGCCCGGCTACCAGGTGCAGGAAGGCCTCCCGGCCCTCTACCTGGAGGACACGGCCGCGGTGTGGACGGCTCCGCTCAACAAGCTCTACGTCCAGCACCCGGAGCTCGACGACGACCAGCTCGTCAAGATGGCCCGGGAGATCGTGGGCAGTCTGGTCGACGTCGTCATGGCGGGTCCGGGGATAGTCGAGATCCTGCCGCTGGGCCTGACGAAGGCCACCGGCCTGTCCCTGGCCGCGCGCCGGCTCGGGGTGAAGGCGGCGGAGACGATCGCCTTCGGTGACATGCCGAACGACATCCCGATGTTCGGCTGGGCCGCTCGCGGGGTGGCCATGGCCAACGCCCACGCCGAACTCAAAGCGGTGGCAGACGAGGTGACGACCTCCAACGAGGAGGACGGGATCGCGGTGGTGCTGGAGCGTCTGCTCGGCGCCGCATAACGCGCCGGACGTACGAGAGGTCCGGGGCAGCCCGCGCCAGAAGGCGCGCTCGAAGTGGCCGCCCCGGACCTTTTGTTGCTCCCCGCACACCTCACTGTGCCCCGCCCCGACGCCCCGTACCAGCGAATTTCCGCCCCCCAGCCATGCACCCGGCGCCGCCCAGGCGATGGCGAGCACGCCGGGGCGGGACGTCTGCCGGACGGGGGATGGGCAGTCGCCGGGTGCGCTCGTAGGGTCGGTTCATGACCGTCAACCTTCGTCTGGTGTGGGCCCCCTTACTGGCTTCGGCCTCACTCGCCGGCATCGTCGCCACCGCCCTGGTGGTGCCCGCGGCGCGGCTGATGCTCTGGTCGGGCTTCCTGCTCCTGCTGCTCGCCCTCGTGGCCCGCTGGTCACCGGCGCGTTCGGGGACCGTCGCGGGGGTCCTCGGCGTGGTCGCGGTCGCGGTGTGGCCGGTGCCGCTGGTGTGGGAGACCGGTTCGTGGCTGGAGATCAGCGGTGTGGCCGGCTTCTGGGCGGTCCCGGCCCTCGGGGCCGCGGCGGTCGGGGGCTACCTGCGCCGCCAGGCCGCCCGCATGGAGCAGGCCGTACGGGATGCGCGGCGCGACCAGCAACTCGAACTGGCCCGCGATCTGCACGACTTCGTGGCGCACGACGTCAGCGCCATCGTGGTGCAGGCGCAGGCGGCGCGGTTCGTCGCCGAACAGGATCCCGGGCAGGCGGTCCGGGCGCTGGAACGGATCGAGACGGCGGGGCTGAGCGCGCTGGCGTCGATGGACCGCACCGTGCACGCGCTGCAGGAGGCCGCGGGCGGGCCGACGGCTCCCGTTCCGGGCCTGGACCTCCTGCCCGAGCTGGTGGAGCGGTTCGAGGGTGGAGCGCTGGACGCCGACCCCGAGGCGATGCGGGAGCTGTCGAGGGAGACGGACACCACCGCCTACCGGGTGGCCGTCGAAGCACTGACGAACGTACGACGGCACGCGCCCGGGGCAGCCGTGGTCCGCGTCGCCGTACGCCGGGCCGGCGCGGGCACCGAGGTCAGCGTGACCAACTCCGCCGCCCCGCGCGGCGGGGGCGGGCTGCTGGCCCGCCGCCGACGGGGCGGTACCGGTCTGGCCGGTCTGCGGGCGCGGGTCGAAGCCGCGGGCGGGACATTGCGGGCGGGGGCGGCCGAGGACGGCGGATGGCGGGTTTGCGCTGTCTTCCCGGCGGAGGAGAAGGACCTCAGGTGATCATGACGAGGTGACCACACGCATCCTGATAGCCGATGACCAAGAGGACATCCGCAGCGGCTTCCGGCTGATCCTCGACTCACAGCCGGACATGACCGTCGTGGGGGAGGCGGCGGACGGGGAGAGCGCGGTGGCGCTGGCCCGGCGGCTGCGGCCCGACGTGGTGCTCGCGGACATCCGGATGCCACGGCTCGACGGGCTGGAGGTGACCCGGCTGCTGGCGCCCGAGACACGGGTGGTGGTCGTGACCACCTTCGACCTCGACGAGTACGTGCACACCGCGCTGCGCAACGGCGCCTGCGGTTTCCTGCTGAAGCGGTCCGGACCGGCGCTGCTGATCGAGGGCGTGCGGGCCGCGATGGCGGGGGACACCCTGATCAGTCCGCAGATCACGGTGCGGCTGCTGAGCCGGCTGACACAGCCGGGTCCGGTCGCCCGGCCCGCCGCCCACCCCCTGACGGAGCGGGAGCTGGATATCGTGCGACTGGTGGCGCGGGGGTTCACCAACGCCGAGATCGGCGGGGAGCTGTTCATCACCGCGGGCACGGCCAAGACGCACATCGCGAACGTCCAGGCCAAGATCGGGGCACGGAACCGTGTGGGTATCGCCGCATGGGCGTGGGAGCACGGCGTCGCGAAAGCGGACGCCGACTAGTCACGTTTCACGTGAAACGGGCGGTGTTTCACGTGAAACAAGGTGGCGCGTGAGCGGCCAGGAGAGCAGGCCGACGGCGAGCGCGATGGCGTGGCCGAGGTCGGTGAAGGTGCCGCCGGTGGCGAGGGGGATGCCGAAGAAGGCGACCGCTCCGGCCAGGTAGAGCCACCTCCAGGGGCTGGGGAGCCGGTAGGTGAGGACACCGATGGAGGCGGCGAGCCCGTAGCTGACGCCGATGTCGACGACATGGGTCATGCTGCGCGGGGCACGGTGGTCCTGGATGGCCGTCAGGAGGACCTTCTGGCTGATCAGTGTCGCGACGACATGCGCGGTGGCCACGATCAGGAACCATCGCAGGGTCCCGAGCCATCGCTCGACGGGTGCGTGGAAGACCTCGAAGAGCAGCGCGTAGAGGGCGAGCGAGGCCGGGTTCGCGATCCAGAAGGCGCTGCTGATGAGCGCCCGGACGGGGTGCTGGACGAGCTGGTGGATGTTGCTGCTGTTGCGGTGCAGCAGGACGCGGTCCAGTTGGTCGGGCGCGATCGCGACGATGATGCTGGTAACGGCGATGATCAGCAGCCAGATGTGCGTTCCGGGCGAGGAACGTATCCAGGACCGCAGGGGCCGGGACGGCTCCGGGGCGGTGTGCTCGATCATGCACCGATGATGACCCTCAAAGCTGTGCCCCGCCTGGCCGGTGGGCCGGGCGGGGCACTGTCGCGCGAGTGCGTGCGGCCGGGTCTACTCCTCGCCCGCCAGGGTGAGGCGGCGCAGCTTCTGGCCCGCGTAGACGGTGGCTCCGACGGTGACCACGACCAGCAGGACCGATGCGGTGGGCAGGCCCACCGTGGCGTCGACGTACCCCTCGCCAGCGACCTTTTCGGCCAGGGCCAGGGCCCACTGCTGGACGCTGAGGGTCTTGGCCCCCGAGACCAGGCTGCCGAAGAGCGACTCCCAGATCAGGGCGTAGACCAGGCCGAAGACGACCGCGTGCCGGCTGACCGTGCCCAGCAGCAGGAAGAGGGCGCTGTAGGCGATCGAGGCCACGAGGGCGGCGATCGTGTAGGCCACGGCGATCTGCTGGCCGTTGCCGTTGAGGATGAATCCGGCGATCAGGGTGGGGATCGCGGAGAAGGCCATGGTGACGGCGATCGCCACGATCAGCTTGGTCATGATGATCTTCGGCCGCTTCACCGGCTTGGCCAGCAGATAGACGATGGAGCCGTCGTCTATTTCGGGCCCGATGGCGCCGGTGCCGGCGATGACACCGATCAGGGGGACCATGGTGGCGAGCGCGAAGCCCCCGAGGAGATCGGCCGCGACCTTGTCGTCCACGCCGACGAAGGCACGGACCACGAGGGCGATGACGATCAGCAGGGCGGGAAGTGCGAAGAGGATGAGCGCGCGGCGCCGACCGAGCAGGGCCCGGTAGGTGAGCCGGGCAACGGTGGGGTCGTACACGTACATGGGTGCCAGCTCCTTTCAGGCCGTGACGAGGTAGGAGAAGACCGACTCGAGGGACTCGTCGGAGGGCGAGACCGTCAGCAGCCGGATGCCGTGCTGTCGGGCCACCAGGGGCAGCAGCTCGGTGAAGCGGCCGAAGTCGACGGCCTGGATGCGCAGCGCGCCCTCCTTCAGGTCGACCTCGATGCCGGCGGTGGAGGGGTCGGCGATCAGAGCGGCGGCGAGCGACCGGTCGTCGGAGGAGCGGACGAGGTAGCGGTGCGGGCGGTCCGTCATCAGGCGGCGGATCTTGCGGAAGTCACCGGAGGCGGCGTGCCGGCCGGCCACGACCACCTCGATGTGCGAGGCGAGCTGTTCGACCTCCTCCAGGATGTGGGAGGAGAACAGGACGGTGCGTCCCTCGTCGCCCATGCGCCGCAGGAGGTCCATCAGCTGCATGCGCTGCCGGGGGTCCATGCCGTTGAACGGCTCGTCCAGGAGCAGCACGGACGGGTCGTGGACGAGGGCGGACGCCATCTTCACGCGCTGGCGCATGCCCTTGGAGTACGTGGAGATCTTGCGGTCCTGCGCGTACTCCATCTCGACGGTGGCCAGTGCGCGCTGTGCGGCCGCGTCGTCGAGGCCGTGGAGCTCGGCGTTGGCGACGACGAACTCACGGCCGGTGAGGAAGTCGTACATCGCCTCGCGCTCGGGCACGACGCCCACGTGCTTGTAGATCTGCTCGTTCTGCCAGATCGGGGCGCCGTCGAGGGTGACGGTGCCGGTGGAGGGGGCGAGGAAGCCGCCCATCATGTTGATGAGGGTGGACTTGCCCGCGCCGTTCGGGCCCAGCAGTCCCGTGACGCCGGGGCCGATGCGCATGGTCACGTCGTTGACGGCGACGACGTTCCCGAACCAGCGGGAGGTGTGGTCGATGTCGATGGTGGTCACAGCCCGGCCTTCCGGTAGCGGGCCATCAGGGCGGCGTAGGAGCCGGCGATGAGGCCGAGGGCGACGAGCAGGTAGACGGAGCCGATGCCGGCCGAGGGGCCCTCACCGCCGGGGAAGGCAGAGGTGGCGCCGAGGAACGCGGTCTGCACGCCGTCGATCAGGGTGATCGGGGAGAACAGGCCCAGCCAGTCGATGGATCCGGCGTTGCCGGTGCTGTAGGCGACGCCCTGTACCGCGGTGACCGCGCCGTAGGGGATCAGGAGCACTGCGATGATCGCCGCGACGCCGAACCCGCGGCGCGGAGTCAGCGCGGCCATCACCAGGCCGATCCCGGAGAAGAGCAGCGACAGCAGCAGAACCGACACGAGTCCTTGCCCGAATCCCTTGGTCTGGTCGGCGAAATCGAACTTCGCCAGGAGCGCGCCGATCCACATGATCAGCAGCGGGGTCGCGGTGAGGATGAACATGGCCGAGGCCATGGCCGCGTACTTGGCCACGACGTAGTCGACGCGCTCGATGGGCCGCGAGAAGTAGAGCGGGACCGTCTTGAACCGCAGGTCCCGCGAGACGGACTGCGGCGCCTGGGAGGCGAGGTAGAGGCCGATGACCACCTGGGTGGTCAGGGCGTACGTCGTGTACTTGATCGGCAGGTCCGTGGAACCGGGCACCGCGATGGCCACGGCGACGATGATGAGCGCCGGGACGCACATCACCGCGAAGAGGAGCATCGGGAGGACCTTCGACTTGGCGGACCGGCCGAGCCCGTAGGCGCCGCGCAGGGACTGCGAGAACAGCGACTTGCGGGCGTAGGCGCGGCCGAGCCGGGGTCCGTCGTAGGACCGGTAGCCGATGTTGTGGATCTGCGTCGACGTCTCAGGCGCCATCGGAACCGGCTCCCTTCTGCTGGGCGGTGTACGCGGGCTGGTCGTTGTCGCGGAAGACCTCCGCGATGTGGTGGCGGCGCTGTTCCATGCGGACCAGGCCGATGCCCAGCTCGGCGACGGTGTCGCGGATGGTGTCGTAGGTGCTCTCGCCGGTGGCCTCGACGAGGAGGATGTGGCCGGCTCCGGGCAGGCCCTGCTCCTCGCCCGCATGCAGGGTGAGGCCGGCCTCGGTGAGCGCCTTGCGCAGGGCGGCGGTGCCGTCCGGGTGGGCGTCGGAGTCGGTGACCTCGACCGCGAGGGTCGCGGTGGTCTGCGTGAAGTCGCTGGTGGAGCTGGAGCGCAGCAGCTTGCCGCCGTCGACGACCACGACGTGGTCGCAGGTCCTCTCCAGTTCGCCGAGGAGGTGGGAGGTGACCAGGACGGAGATGCCGAAGTCGGTGTAGACGCGTCGGATCAGGCCGAGCATCTCGTCGCGCCCGACCGGGTCCAGACCGTTGGTCGGCTCGTCGAGGAGGACCAGCTGGGGGTCGTGGACGAGTGCCTGGGCGAGCTTGACGCGCTGCTTCATGCCGGTGGAGTAGCCACCGATGGGGCGGTAGCGCTCCTCGTACAGCCCGACGTGGCGCAGGGTGTCGGCGGTGCGCTCGCGGGCCGCGGTCGGCGGCAGCCCGGACATGCGCGCCATGTGGACGACGAACTCGGTGGCCGAGACGTCGGGTGGCAGGCAGTCGTGTTCGGGCATGTATCCGACGCGTTCACGGATGGCGCTGCCATGCGTATGGACGTCGAGGCCGAGCACGGCGGCGCTGCCCTCGGTGGCGGGGGACAGTCCCAGCAGGATTTTGATCAGCGTGGACTTGCCGGCTCCGTTGGCGCCCACGAGCCCGGTCACGCCGGGGCCGATGTCCAGGGAGAGCCGGTCGAGGGCGGTCACTCGGGGGTACCGCTTGCTCAGGCTTTCAGTCGCGATGACAGTCACGGCACCGACGTTAGTGGCGCGTCTTTCCTCAGGCGTCAGACCTGGAGCTGGATCCGGTCTCAGCCTTCAGGCGTACATGCCCGTACTGGAGGCTGATGTGGACCGGACAACTTTGTCCACAGGGCCGTGCACGACCCTTGACGTGATCTCCGGTCATTGTCACATTCATCAGTGTCAACTTACGGGCGCGTACGGCTACACGGATGGACGGGCTGACATGGCTGGGGACACCAGGCAACGCACCGCGCTGCACTCCGGACGGCTCTCCGCCGACCTGAGCGGGTTCAGAGAGGTGCAGCGCCTCTCGTACGAGTGCGCCGAGGCGGTCGCGGCCCAGCTGCGACCCGGAGTGACCGAGCGCGAGGCCGCGCGCATGCAGCGTGAGTGGCTGCGCGACCGCGGGGTGCGGGACTGGTTCCACCTGCCGTTCGCCTGGTTCGGGGACCGCACCGCCTTCGCGAACTTCCGGATCCCGCTGCAGTTCTTCCCGACCAACCGGCGGCTGGAGCCGGGCATGCCCTTCATCCTCGACATGGCGCCCGTCTACAAGGGCTTCTCGGCGGACATAGGCTACTCGGGCAGCCTCGGCCTGAATCCGGTGCAGGACCGGCTCATGGCCGACCTGCGGGCGCACCGGGAGCTGATCCTGGAGCAGGTGCGCGAGCGCCGCTCCCTGCGAGAGATCTACGAGGACGTCGAGCGGCTGATGAACCGGCAGGGGTACGCCAACCGGCACCGCGCCTACCCCTTCGGCGTGATCGCCCACAAGATCGACCGGGTGAAGGAGCGGCGCTGGTCGCCGACGGCGTTCGGATTCGGCACCCAGTCCCTCAAGGGGCTGGCCAGTGACGCCCTGCACGGGCACCGTGAGGGCTGGTCCCCGCTGTGGAGCCCGTACCACTTCTCCGACCACCCGCCGCAGCCCGGCCTGTGGGCGGTGGAACCACACCTGGGCTTCCGGGGCACGGGAGCGAAGTTCGAGGAGATCCTCGTGGTCACCGACTCGCGGGACCCCGAGGAGAGCGCGTTCTGGCTGGACGACGACCTGCCGCACGTGCGGCGCTGGGCCGAGGAGGAGAGGGCAGCATGAGCGGCATGAGCGGAGCGGGATCGGTGGAGCCGACGGGCGCGCGGGAGCACTGGGTGCGCACCGGCGGGGTCGAGTTGTGCGTGGTCGAGCTCGGCGAGCGGGGCCGTCCGACGGTGCTGCTGGTGCACGGCTACCCGGACAGCAAGGAGGTCTGGACCGAGGTCGCCGAGCGGCTCGCGACCCGCTTCCACGTGGTGCTCTACGACGTGCGCGGCCACGGGCGCTCCACCGCGCCGCAGCCGCTGCGCGGCGGATTCACCCTGGAGAAGCTGACCGACGACTTCCTGGCGGTGGCGGACGCGGTCAGTCCGGACCGGCCGGTACACCTCGTCGGCCACGACTGGGGTTCCGTACAGGGCTGGGAGTTCGCGACGGTCGGCCGTACGGAGGGGCGGATCGCGTCCTTCACGTCGATGTCGGGGCCCTCCCTGGACCACTTCGGACACTGGATCAAGAAGCGCATGTCGCGGCCGACCCCGCGGGCGGCGGCGCAGCTCCTGGGCCAGGGCGCCAAGTCCTGGTACGTCTACTTGCTGCACACCCCCGTGCTGCCGGAGCTCGCCTGGCGCGGACCTCTCGGCAAGCGGTGGCCCCAGATGCTGCAGCGCGTCGAGAAGGTGCCGGCCGGCTCCTACCCGACGGCCTCGCTGCCCTCGGACGCGGCGCACGGGGCCTGGCTCTACCGCGACAACGTACGCCCGAGGCTGCGCCGGCCGCGCTCCGACGCGTACGCCCACGTACCGGTGCAGCTGATCACTCCGACCGGGGACGCGTTCCTGTCCGAGCGGCTCTACGACGGCCTGGAGCGGTGGGCCCCGGACCTGCTGCGGCGGACCCTGCCCGCCAAGCACTGGATACCCCGGACCCGGCCCGACCAGCTGGCCTCCTGGATCACCGAGTTCGTCACGGCCCGGGAGGATCCGGCGGCGCGGGGACCGGAGCAGAAGGCCCCGGGCAAGTACGCCGACCGCTTCGGCGGCCAGCTCGTCCTGGTCACGGGCGCGGCCAGCGGGATCGGCCGGGCCACCGCCTTCGCGTTCGCGGAGGCGGGAGCACGGGTGGTGGCCGTCGACCGCGACGCCGAGGGCGCGGCGCGCACGGCCGACATGGCCCGCCTCGTCGGCGCCCCCGAGGCGTGGGCGGAGTGCGTGGACGTCAGCGACGAGCAGGCGATGGAGAAGCTGGCGGCGAAGGTCGCCGCCGAGTACGGGTTCGTCGACGTCCTGGTCAACAACGCCGGGATCGGCCTGTCCGGGGCCTTCCTCGACACCACGGCCGAGGACTGGAAGAAGGTCCTGGACGTCAATCTGTGGGGCGTCATCCACGGCTGCCGGATCTTCGGGAAGCAGATGGCCGAGCGCGGCCAGGGCGGGCACATCGTCAACACCGCTTCGGCCGCGGCCTATCTGCCCTCCCGCACCCTGCCCGCCTACAGCACCTCGAAGGCTGCGGTGCTGATGCTGTCGGAGTGCCTGCGCGCGGAACTCGCCTCGAAGTCCATCGGCGTCTCCGCGATCTGCCCCGGCATCGTCAACACCAACATCACCGCGACCTCGCGCTTCGCCGGGGTGGACGAGGCCGAGGAGAAGCGCCGCCAGGAGCGCTCCTCGCGACTTTACGGTCTGCGCAACTTCCCGCCGGAGAAGGTCGCCGACGCGATCCTGCGCGCCGTCGTCCGCAACGAGGCGGTCGTGCCGGTCACGCCCGAGTCCAAGGGCGCCCTGTGGATGTCCCGCTTCGCCCCGCGCGCCCTGCGGCGCATCGCCCGGCTGGAGCCCCGGCTGTGACCGGGTCCGTGGATCCGTCGCGCGGGCACGGCCGCGCGGGGGCCGAGGGACCGGTGCCCCCGTGCAGAGAGCCCGGCACGGCCATACCCGGCTCCTTCCGGCGGTCGTACCATCCCTCGCAGGAGGGCTCGCTGCGCAGGGCGGTCGAGTACCTCGCGGCTTCACCTGCCGCCCGGGCCGCAGCAGGCGCGGGCCGCCGAGCCGCCATGTCGTAGGGAGCCGGGATTGTCCGATCAGGCCGTAGCCGAGTACCGGATCGAGGATCTGGCGCACCACAGCGGAGCGACGGTGCGCACGATCCGCGCGTACCAGGACCGCGGTCTGCTGCCCAAGCCGGAGCGGCGGGGCCGCTCCAATGTGTACCGGGACACGCACCTGGCGCGGCTGCGTCAGATCGCCGACCTGCTGGACCGCGGCTACACCCTGGCCTCTATCAAGGAGCTGTTGGAGGCGTGGGACGCGGGACGCGGACTGGGCGGCGTCCTGGGGCTGGTCGCCGAGGTGCACGGGCCGTGGACCGATGAGGAGGCGGCCCGGATCAGCCGGGACGAGCTGAACGCACGGTTCGGCGGGCTGCCCGACGACGAAGCGGTGAGCGAGGCCTGCGCCCTGGGTGTGCTGGAGCGGATCCCGGGGCGCCCGGACCAGTTCCTGGTGCCGTCCCCGCAGGAACTGGCAGTGGCGGCCGAGCTGTACGCGGCCGGGGTGCCGCTCGCGGCGATCACCGGGCACCTCCGGGAACTGCGGGGTCAGGTGGAGCACATCGCCTCGCGGTTCCTGGAGTTCACCACCGAGCACGTCTTCGCGCGCTACCTCGGGCAGGTGCCTCCCACCGACGCGGACGCGGCGGAGGCGGCGACGATGGTGCGGCGGCTGCGGCCGCTGGCGCAGCAGACCGTGGACGCGGAGCTGGCCCGGGCGATGCGGCTCTTCGCGACCCGGCACCTCCAGCGGCACCTGGGAGCGGCGGGGACGCCGCAGCCGACTGGACCCTCGCCGGTGGCGCTGCCCGCCGGGACGGTACGGGCGGTGCAGGAGCTGGTCGGCGCCGAACACGTGGCGGAGTTCGTGCGGGCCGCGACGGAGCGGGAGATCCAGGCCCGGACGATGAACGATCTGGCGCGGCGGGCGGATCGGTGACGGTGGGACCGGTGACGGGTGACCGGTCCCGAGGTGACCGTGGCGAGGTGGCCGGCAGCACCTGAGCGGATCGGTCCACACGTCCACATGTTCCACAGGGCGGATCACGCGTTTGCCGTCAAAACCCACCCAAAGGGCTGTGGACAAGTGGTCTTTCCTGTGGGCAACCGGGGCGGCGTCTCACCCTACGGTTTGGTAGGAGTCCGGGTCGGGGCTCGCACCGTCCGCCGGCCCGGTCGCGGCGAGCGCGGCCGGTACGGCCGTTGCGCCCGGCGCCGGTTCGGCCTCGCGGGCCCCATGGCCGCCCGTACGGCCCGCGCCGCTCTTCGCGCCGGATCCGTAGAGGAACGCGGCCAGGGCCAGCCCGAGGATCCCGCCGCACAGCTGGGCGGCGACGAAGCCCGGCAGCGAACCGGGCGCGATACCGGTGAAGGAATCGCTGAAGCTGCGCCCGATGGTGCCGGCCGGGTTGGCGAAGGAACCGGAGGAGGTGAACCAGATCGCGGCCGCGATGTACGCCGCCACCGCCGCCGGGATGAGACGGGCGCGCCCGATGCGCCCCAGCCCCTGGATCACGAGGACGAGACCGGCGGTGGCGATCACCTCACCGACGAGCAGGTGGCCCCCGTCGAGGACCTGCGTGGCGAAGGCGCCCGGGGTCCGGCCGAACATGGCCTCCGCGAGGACGGCGCCGCCGATGGCCCCGGCGGTCTGGGCCGCGACGTAGACGGGCACCTCGCGACCGCCGACCCCCTCGCCGCCGGTGCGGCGGGTCCACCAGGAGGTGAGGGTCACCACCGGGTTGAGGTGGGCGCCGGACAGCGGCCCGAAGAGGGTGATGATCAGCCCGAGGCCGATGGCCGACACGAACGAGTTGGCGATGAGGGCGACACCGGTGTCGGCGCTGAGCTCCGTGGCCTTGAGCCCGGAGCCGATCACGACCACGAGCAGGCCGGCGGTTCCGATCAGCTCGGCAGCCGCACGGCGTGGCAGAGAGGTACGGGCTGTCATGGGTCCTCCCCCAGGGCAGAGTGATAATGGAAAGTATATTCCGCATCCTGGAATGACAAAAGAGGGCGTCCACCGTCGTCCGGCACCGCACGCCCCGGAAAATCCCTGCCGGAGCGTCCCCTGAGCGGGCACGCTGGGGTTCATGGATGAAAGACGCACCGTGAAGGTGTCCAAGTACGTCTCGAAACACCTGCGGCACCAGCCGGATCGGATCGGACTGGCGCTCGATCCCCAGGGCTGGGTGGAGATCGACGACCTGCTGCGCGCCGCCGCCGCGCACGGCTTCCCCTTCAGCCGTGCCGAGCTCGACCACGTCGTGGCCGCCAACGACAAGCAGCGGTTCGCCGTCGACGGAACCCGCATCCGGGCCAGCCAGGGACACACCGTCGCCGTGGACCTGGACCTTCCGGAGGCCGAACCGCCGGCGTACCTCTACCACGGCACCGTGGCCGCCGTCCTCGACCCGATCCGCGCCGAGGGCCTGCGCCCGATGGCCCGTCACCACGTGCACCTGTCCCCCGACCGGGAGACCGCGACCCGGGTGGGCGCGCGCCGCGGCCGGCCCGTCGTGCTCAGCGTGGACGCTGCGGCGATGCGTGCGGCAGGGCACGTCTTCCGGATCAGCGCCAACGGAGTATGGCTGGTGGACGCCGTGCCGCCGCAGTTCCTGCGCTTCCAGTAGCCGGCAGCCGAACCCCCTCCACGCCCGCCCGAAATCGCTCAGAGATTGTCTGACCAGCCCCCTAATGTGTCTCCCACTCCGGGATCAGTGAGGGGGGACCTCGCGATCGCCGAACCCTTCACGCACGCACGCGAGGTGACGCCCCATGACGTCCGGACCCCTGTCCGAACCCACGTCCACGCCCCACAGCTTCCAGGTCGATCTGCGCGGTCTGGTGGACCTCCTCTCCCACCACCTCTACTCCAGCCCGCGCGTCTACGTCCGCGAGCTCCTGCAGAACGCGGTGGACGCCGTCACCGCGCGCCGGGCCGTCGACCCGGAGGCGCAGGCCCACATCCGGCTGTCGGCCTCCGGCGGCCGCGTGACCATCGAGGACAGCGGCATCGGCCTGACCGCTGCCGAGGCACACTCCTTCCTGGCGACCATCGGCCGCAGCTCCAAGCGGAGCGGCGACGACGCCTTCCACGACCAGGCCCTGGAGGCCACCCGTCGCGACTTCCTGGGCCAGTTCGGCATCGGACTGCTCGCCTGTTTCGTCGTGGCCCGCCAGATCCGCGTCGTCACCCGCTCCGCCCGCGACCCCCACGCGGCCCCCGTGGAATGGCTGGCCACCGACGACGGCTCCTACACGGTGCGCGAACTGCCGCACGCGGCCCGCCCCGAGCCCGGCACCACCGTCGTCCTGGAAACCCGTCCAGGAGCAGCGGAATGGACCTCCGCGGCCAAGGTCGAGGAACTCGCCCGCGACTACGGCTCCCTGCTCCCCTACGACATCACCTTCGACGACGGCGAAGGAGGCGATCCGCGCCCCGTCACCGACCGGCCCGCCGTGTGGGAGCGCACCTTCCCCACACCCACCGCCCGCCGCGTCGCACTGGCCGGGCACTGCGCGGAGCTCTTCGCCTTCACCCCGCTCGACACCATCGACCTCGACCTCCCGGTCGCCGGTGTGCGCGGAGTGGCGTACGTCCTGCCCGACCCGACCAGCCCGGCCCACCGGGCCGGACACCGCGTTCACCTCAAGGGCATGCTGCTGACCCAGCGGGCCGACAACCTGCTGCCGGACTGGGCGTTCTTCGTCCGCGCCGTCATCGACACGGACACCCTGCGGCCCACCGCCTCCCGCGAGAACCTGTACGACGACGAGACCCTCTCCGCCGTTCGGGAAGCCCTCGGCGCCCGCATCCGCGGGTGGCTGGCCGAACTCGCCGCGAGCGACCCCGACCGCCTGGCCGCTTTCCTGCGCGTCCACCACCTCGGCGTGAAGTCCATGGCCCGGCACGACTCCGAACTCCTCGGACTGATGCTGCCGTGGCTGCCGTTCGAGACCAGCGCCGGTTCGATGAGCCTGCAGGAGTTCGCGGCCGCCCACACCGACATCCACTTCACGCGCACCGTCGAGGAGTTCCGGCAGATCGCACCGATCGCCGCGGCCCACGGCCTCGGTGTCGTCAACGCCGGCTACACCTACGACGCGGATCTGCTCGCCCTGCTGCCCGCCGTACGGCCGGAGCTCAAGGTGACCGAGCTGGATGCCGGAGCCGTCACCGAACGGCTCGATCCGGTGCCCACCGCCGCCGAGCTGGCGCTCGCGCCCTTCCTGGCCACCGCACGCACCCGCCTCGAACCCCAGAGCTGCGACGTGGTGCTGCGCGCTTTCCAGCCCGTCACCGTCCCCGCCCTCTACCTGGACGACCGCCAGGCCCGCCAGGAACGCGACCGCACCGCCGCGATGGAGAGCGCCGACTCCCTGTGGAGCGGCATCCTCGGGGCGCTGCGGGGATCCGCACCCCGCGCACGCCTGGTCCTCAACCACGACAACCCGCTGATCCGCCGGATCTCGGGCCTGCAGGACGAGGCGCTGACCGGCACCGCCGTCGAATCGCTGTACGGACAGGCCCTGCTGATGTCCCAGCGCCCCCTGCGCCCCGCCGACTCCGCCCTGCTGAACCGGGCCTTCCTCGGGCTCCTGGAGTGGGCGACACACTCCACCACGCATCCCACCGACGCCCGCGACGGCGAGGAGAACCAGAAGTGACGACCCTGACGCACGAAGAGATCGTGCGGGGACTGGCGGAGAACCGCCAGGCGCCCAACGGCGCCGCGCGCAACGCGCACGCGGAGGCCCTGGCGGGCGCGGCCGAGGCGCACGGCGACCGGGCCCTGTTCCGCGAGGCCCTGGACAACCTGATCAACGCATACCTCTACAGCTCCGAGTCGCCGAAGATCCTCGTCCCCTTCGCGCGGCTGCTCCAGGAGTACGACAAGGACCCGGCGGCGTTCTCCGAGTGGGAGACCCACTCGCTGTTCTGGCAGTTCAAGTGGGTGGCAACGGCCATCGCCGACTCCCCCGGCATTCCGCTGGACTCGGCGACCGGCTGGCTGGACGAGATGGAGCGCCGCTACCGGCTCGCCGGATACAGCGAACGGCCCGTGCGCGACGCCGAGCTGTGGCTGGCCCACGCCACCGGCGACGACGAGCGCGCGGAACGCGCCTTCCGCAGCTGGCTCGCGGCGGAGCGCGACGACATGAGCGACTGCGAGGCCTGCGAGCTCGGGGGGCAGGGCCACTACGCCATCCTGCAGGGCGACGACGCCGGTGCCCTGGAGCTGTGGCAGCCGGTCCTCGAGGGCGAGCTGGTCTGCGCCGAGGAGCCGCACCGTGTCCTCGCCGCCTCGCTGCTGCCGCTGCTTCGGCTCGGCCGGACCGACGAGGCACGCTCGCACCACCTGCGCGGCTACCGCATGGCCCGCGGCAACGACAGCCTGCTGCCCTCGGTCGGCAGGCACATCGAGTTCTGCGCGCTCACCGGTAACACCGCGCGCGGCCTGGAGATCCTGGCCGAGCACGCCTCCCACGTGGCCCCGCTCTCGAACCTCGACGACCGGCTGGCCTTCCACGGCGGCATCCTCGTCCTGCTGCACCGACTGCGGGACCTGGGGCACGGGGATCTCCCGGCCGTCTCCTACGAGGGCACCCCCCGCACCGTCTCCGAGCTGTACGAGGTGCTGTACGCGGGCTGCGTCGACATCGCCGGACAGTTCGACGCGCGCAACGGCACCACCCGGGTCTCGGACCGGTTCCTCGCGCGGGTCGTCCGGGAGCCGCTGGCGGCTGACCTACCGCTGGGGGTGCGCACCGCGGGGCTGCCCCGGCCGGCCACGCCCGGCGCCGGGGCGGCCCTCGTCGACGCCGTCTCCGCGCCCGCCGGACCCGGCACGACCGCGGCAACGCCCGTCGTGTTCACCGAGCTGGTGGCGCGGGCCCGCCGGGCGCGGGACCTGAGCCATCCGGGTACGGACGCCCTGTGGGCCGAAGTGGCCGTACGGCTGGAGGCGCAGCCGGAGGCGGATCCGCTGGTCCGCGCCGACCTCGCGGACCAGCAGGCGCTGGCCGCCGCGCGGCACGGGGCGCAGGACGCGCGCGAGCTGCTGACCGCGGTCCGGGACGAGTACCGGGCGCTCGGCCGGGCGGAACGGGCGGCGCTCGCGGAGCTTCGCCTGGCGGGTGCGGCCGCTCAGTCGGCGGCCGCACCCGCCGAGATCCGCGCGCTGCTGCGGGCCGCCCTGCGGTCCGCCGAGGCGCTGGACCACACCGAGCCGCTGCGTGCGCGCCGGATCGCCCTCGCGGAACTGTCCGCAATCCGCCTGGAGTCGTACCTGCGCACGGTGGAGACCACCGGCCCGGACGGGCACCACGACCACGGCCATCACCACGCCGGGGACCAGGAGCACGGTCACGCCGAGCTCGCCGCCGAACTGACCGCATTCGCCGCCGCCCGGCGGGAAGCGGCGCCCGACCTGGTGGCGGAGGCGGAGGAGATGCTGGGCCGGGTGGCCCTGGCACAGGGCGACCCGGAACGGGCCGTGCCCCTGCTGGCAACGAGCGCCGAGCGGGCCGTCGCTGCGGGACGCCCCTGGCAGGCGGTGGACCCGCTGGTGCTGCGGGCCGGGGTGCTGATGTCGCTGGACCGCACCGATGAGGCGGAATAGGCGGCGCGCACCGCACTGGAACATGCCTCCGAACTGACCGACGCCGAGGCGCAGGCCGTCGTACGGCTGACCCTCGCGGACGTCCTGCTGCGGCGGGGCGGAACGGGGGCCGAGGCGGCGGCGCACGCGCTGACGGCGGCCCACTGGTTCGACCGGGCCGGTCTCGGGGCCGACGGCGGTGCGCAGGCCCGGCTGGTACTGGCCAGGGCGTACGCGCGGGACGAGCGCGCCGCCGAGGCGGCCGAGGTGCTGCAGTCCGCCCTGCCGGACCTGCTGGAGCACGGCGACGGGCAGACCGTGTCCGTACGGGAGTTCCTGGGCGACCTGCTGCGGCGGCTGGGCGAGCTGCGCCCGGCGGCGGAGCAGTACCTGCTGGCGGCGGAGGTGACCAAGGGGTGGGAGGACCCCCGCCCACAGGCGAGTCTCGCGCAGTCGGCCGCAGACGTCCTGAACGACGCGGGTTTGGCCGAGGAGTCGGTCGCCGCCTACGAGCGGGCCCTGGAGCTGCACCGCAGGACGGGCGCGGACCCCGTCGCCGAGGTCCGGGTGCTGCGCTCCCTGGCCTGGCTGGGTCTGCGCGAGGAGATCACCGCCGCGACGGTGGACGGTGCCCGGGGCCGCATGGGAGAGGCCGCCGCGGTACTGGAGGCGGCCCTCGCCGCCGATCCCGGAGCCCCCGCCCTGCGGTCCGAACTCGCCCAGACCTGGCACCAGCTGGCGCAGGTGCTCGACCGGTACGTCTCCACCGCCCTGCCCGCCGCCGGGGACGCGAGCACGGGACCGGCCCCGCTGAGCCCGGCAGAGGTCGACGCACTGCGCCTGGAGGAGATCGAGCTGTGGGACCGGGCCGGCCGGACCTATGCGGAGCTCAGCCCCGGCCACCTGCGGGACCGGTTCCAGTGCCTGAACAACGCGGCCTGGACGGAGCAGGAACGCGATGACGCCGAGGCGGCTGCGGCCCGCGTCTCCGCACTGATCGAGGAGGCACGGGGGCTTCCCGAGGACGAAGCGCCGGACTGGCTCCTGCCCTCCGCGGAGCGGCTGCTGGAACAGCTGAACAGCCGGAACCGCTGAACAGCCGGAACAGCCGGAACGGCCGGGGGAGCCACCGCCAGGGCGGCTGACGGTCCGGAGTCCGCACGGTCATCGCCGCTCCCGCGCGGAGCGGCGATGACCTTGCGATCAGCTGTCGAGCTGCGCCACGGCCTCGGTGGCGATCTTCTCGAAGACGGTCTCGTCCGCGGCGAAGTCGGAGTCCGGGATGGGCGCGTGGATCACCAGCTCCGTGAAGCCCAGCTCGCGGTGCCGGCCCGCGAAGTCGACGAACGCGTCCACGGACGCCAGCACGGTGTTGGCCTCTGGCGTGAAGCCGGTCAGCAGGATCTTTTCCATGGGCTCGGAATCCCGGCCGATCTCCGCGCAGGCCTTGTCGAGCCGTTCGAGCTGCCCGCGCAGGGCCTCCAGCGACTGCTCGGGCGTGCCGTCCTCGAAGAGCTTCGGGTCACCCGTGGTCACCCACGCCTGCCCGTACCGGGCGGCGAGGCGAAGACCGCGCGGTCCGGTCGCGGCGACCGCGAACGGCAGCCGCGGCGCCTGCACACAGCCGGGGAGGTTGCGGGCCTCCTCGGCGGAGTAGAAGGTGCCCTCGTGGCTCACGGAGCCCTCGGTCAGCAGCCGGTCCAGGAGCGACACGAACTCGGCGAAGCGATCGGCACGCTCACGCGGGGACCAGGCCTCCTGGCCCAGGGCCGTCGCGTCGAACCCGTTTCCGCCGGCGCCGATGCCCAGGGTGATACGGCCGCCCGAGACATCGTCCAGGGTGATGAGGTCCTTGGCGAGGGTCACCGGGTGACGGAAGTTCGGCGAGGTCACGAGCGTGCCCAGACGCAGCCGCTCGGTGGCGGCGGCCGCGGCGGTCAGGGTGGGCACCGCACCGAACCAGGGGCCGTCGCGGAAGGTCCGCCACGACAGGTGGTCGTAGGTGTAGGCGGTGTGGAACCCGAGCTGCTCGGCCCGCAGCCACTGGTCCCGGCCCCCCTCATGCCATCGACGTACCGGAAGGATCACCGTGCTCAGACGCAGACTCATGCATCGAGCCTACGGCGGGCCGATGTTTCACGTGAAACATCGGCCCACTCAATGTTTCACGTGAAACAGCGCCCTCGGCGGCAGCCTGGCTTGATCATGGTCCGGTCCTCCCGGCCCATGGGCGAAGATGGAGCCGTGACCTCGGCTCCTCAGTGCCCGGACGGGCCCACCCCCACTCCCCGGCTCATCGCCACCGACCTCGACGGCACCCTGCTGCGCGACGACCAGTCCGTATCGCCGCGTACCGTCGCCGCACTCGCCGCAGCCGAGGAGGCGGGAATCGAGGTCTTCTTCGTCACGGGCCGCCCCGCGCGGTGGATGGACGTGGTCGCCGACCACGTCCACGGTCACGGCCTCGCGATCTGCGCCAATGGCGCGGCGGTGGTCGACCTGCACTCCGGACGGGAGTTCGTACAGGTCAGAGCTCTCCCCAGGGCGGCCGCACTCTCCGTCGTCGAAGCCCTGCGCGCGGCAGCACCCGGCACGTCCTTCGCGGTCGAGCTGACCACCGGCATCAACTACGAGCCCGCCTACCCGCCCTTCTTCAAGGATCCGGGCGCCAGGCTCGCAGCCGCCGAGCAACTGCTCGACGAGAACACGGACGAAGGGGCAGCGCCCGTACTCAAGCTGCTGGCACACCACTCCGAGATCGCCCCGGACGAGTTCCTCGCACTGGCCCGCTCCGCCGCCGGCGCGTACGCGTCGATCACCCGGTCCAGCCCCACCGCCCTGCTGGAGATCAGTGGGCACGGCGTGTCCAAGGCGAGCACGCTGGCGCTGTGCTGCGCCGAACGGGGCATCTCCCCGGACCAGGTGGTCGCCTTCGGGGACATGCCGAACGACGTGGAGATGCTCAGCTGGGCCGGCACCTCCTACGCGATGGGCAACGCCCACCCCGATGTGATCGCTGCCGCGTCCGGCCGTACGGTCGCCAACAACGAGGACGGGGTCGCCCTCGTCATCGAACGCATCCTGGCCGAACGGCTCGCGCGGCACGACGCATAGGCAGGGCAGGCGCAGGCAGGGCAGGCCGGGCGGACACAGGCAGGGCAGGCGCCCGCCGGCCGACTGGCGCTACTGGAGCGGGGCCTCCCACACCAGGGTGGTCCCCCCGCCGTCCTCCCCGAGTCCCGGCCCGTAGGAGCTCGTACCGCCGAGGGACTCCGCCCGCCGCCGCAAGTTGCGCAGGCCGCTGCGCCGCCCGCTCTCGGGGATGCCCACCCCGTCGTCGGCGACTTCCAGCCGGACTCCGGGCCGGCCGTCGGTCAACGTGACGGTGCAGTCCAGGACCACCTCGATCCGGGAAGCGTCGGCGTGCCGGAAGGCGTTGGACAGCGCCTCGCGCAGCGCGGCGATCAGGTTCTTGCCCACGAGCTCGCCGACGACCGTGTCGACCGGTCCGAGGAAGCGGTGCGCCGGTTTGAAGCCCAGCGGGACGGCCGCCATGTTGATCTCCCGCAGGACGCGGGTGCGCAGCCCGGACGGTGCTTCCGAGGGGCCCTGCTGGAGGGCGAAGATCGCCGTCCGGATCTCCTGGATCGTCACGTCCAGTTCGTCCACGGCCTTGCCCACGCCGTCGCGGACCTCGGGCACGATCGACCTGCGCTGGGCGCCCTCCAGCATCATCCCGGTGGCGAACAGCCGCTGGATGACCAGGTCGTGCAGGTCACGTGCGATCCGGTCGCGGTCCTCGAAGACCGCCAGCCGCTCCCGGTCGCGTTGTGCCTCGGCCATCATCAGCGCGAGGGCCGCCTGTGAGGCGAACTGAGTGGCCAGGGTCCGCTCGGACTCGCTGAAGGGCCGTCCGCCGCGGGCCCGCGGGGTGACCAGGGCGCCCAGGACCCGCCCGCCGCTGTGCAGGGGGAGCATCATGCAGGGACCGAACTCGCTGGTGAGCGGACTGGCCATGCGGGGGTCGGACGAGGCGTCGTCCGTGAAGACCGGCTCGCCGCACAGCAGATGGTCGACCACAGGGCTCTCGGCCGGGATCACCACGCCGAGCGAGGTGGCCGCGCTCTCCGCCGATACGGCGACGATCTCCATCCCGCCATCCTCGGCCGGCAGCAGGACGATCCCGGCGGCGGAGTCGGCCAGGCGGCGGGCCTGTTCGGCCACCACCGAGAGGGCGTCGTCGGCGTCCCCGCCGGACAGCAGGGCGGTGGTGACGGCGACCGAGCCGTCGATCCAGCGCTCGCGCTGGGTGGCCGCCTCGTACAGCCGGGCGTTGCCGATGGCGATGCCCGCCTCGGTGGCCAGCACCCGGACCATGTGGACGTCGTAGTCGCTGAACTCGACGCCGCCGTGCTTCTCGGCGAGGTACAGGTTGCCGAAGATCTCCCCCTGCACCCGGATCGGGACACCGAGGAAGGTCTTCATGGGCGGGTGGTGCGCCGGGAAGCCCGCCGAGCGCGGGTCCTTCGTCAGGTCGGCGAGCCGGACGGTGTCCGAGTGCGAGATCAACGCTCCCAGCAGGCCCCGCTTCCCGTCCGGACGGTGGCCGATCTTTCGGGCCACCTCCGGGCTGATCCCGTACGTGACGAAATCGGAGAGCCCACGGCCCTCCCTGTCGACGACACCGAGCGCCGCGTAGCGGGCGTCCGCGAGCTCGGCCGCGGTCTCGCAGATGCGGTCGAGCGTCGAGTGCAGCTCCAGCCCGGTACCGACCGACCGCATGGCCTCCAGCAGCTGCGGCACCCGGGCCGTGAGCTCGGTCGACAGTCCGTGCAGGCTCTTGGTGGCCTCGGTGGCGGCGGCCAGGGAATCCGGTGTCCCCTGCGAGGGATCCGGCAGCGGATCCGATGAGTGCTGCGACGACTGCGCTGACATGTCCTTGAGCCTAGTTAGTCCCCATTAGACGGGAAAGTTGGCCAAAGTCCGGTCGGTTTCCCGTTCCCGCTCCAGCATCCGGCGCAGCGGCCCTTCGACGGCGGCCAGCTCCGCGTACTCCCCGCGCTGCACGACCTCGCCGCGGTCCAGCACGAGCACCTCGTCGACCGCCGCCAGGCCGGCCAGCCGGTGCGTGATCAGCACGGTGGTCCTGCCCTCCGTGGCGGCCAGCAGGTCCGCGGTCAGGGCGTCCGCCGTGGCCAGGTCCAGGTGCTCGGCCGGCTCGTCCAGGACCAGTACGGGGAAGTCCGCCAGCAGCGCCCGGGCCAGGGCCAGGCGCTGGCGCTGGCCGCCCGAGATCCGCTCGCCGTGCTCGCCGACCAGCGTGTCCAGCCCGTCCGGAAGGCCGTCCGCCCACTCCAACAGCCGGGCCGCGGCCAGCGCTTCCCTCAGCTGCTCCTCGCTCGCGCCGGTCCGGGCCAGCCGGAGGTTCTCCCGGACCGAGCTGTCGAAGAGGTGCGCGTCCTGGGCGCACAGACCGACGAGCGCCCGTACGTCATCGCTGTCGAGCGTGCGCGCGTCCACACCGGCCAGGCTGTAGGAGCCCTCGGCCGGGTCCAGGAACCGGAGCACGACCTGGGCCAGCGTGGTCTTGCCGGAGCCCGAGGGGCCGACGACCGCGATGCGGCGGCCGGCCTCCAGGGTGAGGTCCAGCCCGCGCAGCGCGTCGCGCTCCTGGCCCGGGTGGCGGGCGGTGAGTCCGGCCAGCCGGAGCGGGAAGGGCGAGGCGGGAGCGGCGGCGGGCTGCTCGGGCTCGGCCACGGGAACGGGCGCGTCGATGACCTCGTAGACCCGTTCGGCGCTGCGGCGTACCCGCTGGCGGTACTGGACGGCGAGGGGCAGTCCGCTCACCGCCTCGAAGGCGGCGAGCGGCGTCAGGACAGCGACGGCCATCGCGACCCCGGACAGCCGTCCGTCGTGGACCGCGTTCGCGGCGACGGCCGCGGCGGCGACGACCGTGAGCCCGCAGACCAGGGCGGACAGTCCGCCGCCCAGCCCGCCCGCGGCGGCGCCCCGCGCGGCGATGCGCGTCAGCACGCCGTCGCTCTCCCGCGCCCGGTCCTTGCGGTCCGCCAGCGCCCCGGCCACCGTCAGCTCCGCGGTGCCGGTCAGCAGGTCGGCCACCCGGGTGGCGAGTTCGCCCCGGGCGGGCGCGAGCCTGCGCTCCGCACGGCGTGCGCAGGCACCGCTGACCAGCGGTACCCCGACGCCCGCGGCGAGCAGCCCGACGGCGAGCACGGCCCCGGCCTCGGGCAGCAGCCACGTGGTGAAGGCGACGGAGCCCGTGCCGACGAGCACCGCGGTACCGACGGGCAGCAGCCAGCGCAGCCAGTAGTCCTGCAGGGCGTCGGCGTCGGCGACCAGCCGGGCCAGCAGGTCCCCGCGCCGGTGTTCGCGCAGTCCGGCGGGCGCGATGCGCTCCAGCCGCCGGTACACCGACACCCTGAGGTCGGCGAGCATGCGCAGGACGGCGTCGTGCGAGACGAGCCGCTCGGCGTACCGGAAGACGGCGCGGCCCATTCCGAACGCCCGGGTCGCGGTGACCGCCACCATCAGGTAGAGGACGGGGGGCTGTTCGGAGGCCCTGGAGATCAGCCAGCCCGACACGGCCATCAGGCCGACGCTGCAGCCGACGGCCAGCGCTCCGAGCAGCAGTCCCAGCCTGAACCGTCCTTGCCATGCCTTCGCCACCGCCCGCACCCGGCGCAGCGGATCCGCGCCCCCGGTGTCGGACGTGGCGCCGCGGGTCCTCACCCGCTCGGGGGCGGCGCCGAGGATCCACTCCCCGGCGTCCGGGCCCAGACCGTCGGGGAGGGGCTCCTCGGCTCGTGTCCCGGTCCCTCCGGGACGGGGGAGCGGTCCTTCGGGCAGCGCGGGTCCGGAGAGGGGCTCGGCGGGAACGGGACCGGCCGTCATGCGGACCACCCGGTCCGCGACGGCGAGCAGGGCCGGCCGGTGCACGACCAGCAGCACCGTCCGTCCCGCGGAGAGCCGCCGGACCGCGTCCACGATCCCCGCCTCGGTCTCGCCGTCCAGCGCCGCCGTCGGCTCGTCCAGCAGCAGGACCGGCCGGTCGGCCAGGAAGGCCCGCGCCAGCGCCAGCCGCTGCCGCTGCCCGGCGGACAGGCCCACGCCGCCCTCGCCCAGGAGGGTTTCGGCGCCACGCGGCAGTGCGGACACGAACTCCCAGGCCCCGGCGTCCTTCAGTGCGGCGGTCACGTCGCCGTCACCTGCCGCGGGCCGGGCCAGCCGTACGTTCTCGGCGACGGTCCCGGCGAACAGGTGCGGCCGCTGGGGCACCCACGCGATCCGCTCCCGCCAGTGCTCCGGCGACAGCTCGGCCAGGTCCACACCCGCGATGCGGACCCGCCCGGCGGTCGGCCGCACGAATCCCAGCAGCACCTGCAGCAGCGTGGACTTGCCGGCGCCGCTCGGCCCGGTGACGGCCACGCACTCCCCCGGTGCGACGGTCAGCGAGACCGGCCGGGGCGAGTCCTCGTCCCGGCCCTCGTAGCGGACGGCGACCCCGTCGATCTCGATCCGCAGGGGGGTGCCGACCGTCAGTTCCGCCGTGCCGGCCGGACCGGCGGCGGGGGCTTCCAGGATCTCGAAGATCTCCTCGGCGGCCGCCAGCCCTTCCGCGGCCGCGTGGTACTGCGCCCCTACCTGCCGCAGCGGCAGGTAGGCCTCGGGCGCCAGGATCAGGATGACCAGCCCGGTGTAGAGGTCCAGTTCGCCGTGGACCAGTCGCATGCCGATCGTCACGGCGACCAGCGCGACCGAGAGGGTCGCCAGGAGTTCCAGGGCGAAGGACGAGAGGAAGGCGATGCGCAGCGTCCGCATGGTCGCCCGCCGGTAGTCGTCGGTGATCTTGCGGATCGACTCGGCCTGCGCCTTGGCCCGGCCGAAGACCTTCAGCGTGGGAAGCCCAGCCACCACGTCGAGGAAGTGCCCGGACAGCCGCGACAGCAGGCGCCACTGGCGGTCCATCCGGGACTGGGTGGCCATGCCGATGAGGACCATGAACACCGGGATCAGGGGGAGGGTGACCACGATGATGGCCGCCGACACCCAGTCCTCGGTGACGATACGGGCGAGCACCGCCACCGGCACCACGACCGCGAGGCCCAGCTGGGGCAGGTAGCGGGAGAAGTAGTCGTCGAGCGCGTCCACGCCCCGGGTCGCCAGCGACACCAGCGCCCCGGTCCGCTGTCCGCCCGGACGTCCGGGCCCGATCTCCGCGGCCCGGTCCAGCAGCCGGCCCCGCAGTTCCGACTTGACCGCCGCACTGGCGCGGTGCGCGGCCAGCTCCGTCAGCCATGCGATCAGAGCGCGACCGAGCGCCACCGCTGCGAGCAGCAACAGCGGCGTGCGGAGCGCAGCGCCGCCGAGGCCCTGCTCGAAGGCTCCCACCACGATCTCGGCGATGAGCATCGCCTGGCCGACGACCAGCCCCGCCCCGGCCAGCCCGAGAGCCACCACCGCCCCCAGGAAGAGGCGGGTGGAACGGGCGTACCGGAGCAGGCGCGGGTCGATCGGTTTCACGTGAAACATCCTCCGGGGGAGGGCCGGCCGGGCCGGCGGGTCGGGCGGCGCGAGAAGACGGTCGCGTCCACGGGCACGGAATCAGTGCGCGTCGACGATGTGCTGCGTCCCGATCCGCTTGCGGAACACCCAGTACGTCCAGCCCTGGTAGAGCAGTACGAGCGGGGTGGCAACGGCGGCGCACCAGGTCATGATCTTCAGCGTGTAGGGGCTGGACGAGGCGTTGGTGACGGTGAGGCTCCAGGCCGCGTCGAGCGAGGACGGCATCACGTTCGGGAAGAGCGTCAGGAAGAGCATGGCGACGGCCGCCGCGATGGTGATCCCGGACAGTGCGAACGACCAGCCCTCGCGCCCCGCCAGGTTGAAGCCGAGCGCCCCGAGCAGGGCCAGCACCGCGACGGCCATCGCGACCAGGCTCTTGCCGTCGCCGCGCGAGACCTGGGTCCAGATGAGGAAGACCAGGGCGAGCACGGCGGCGACGAGGCCCAGCACGGTCGCCGTCCTGCGTGCCCGCTCCCGGATGTCACCGACGGTCTTGAGCGAGGCGAAGACCGCGCCGTGGAAGGTGAACAGGGTGAGGGTGACCAGCCCGCCGAGGAGCGAGTAGACGTTGAGCAGGTCGAGGAAGCTGCCGACGTACTCCTTGTTCTGGTCGATCTTCACTCCGCGCACGATGTTGGCGAAGGCCACGCCCCACAGGAAGGCCGGGATCAGCGAGGTCCAGAAGATCGCGTGTTCCCAGTTGGTCTGCCAGCTGTCCTCGGGGCGCTTGTGCCGGTATTCGAAGGCCACCCCGCGGATGATCAGGCAGACCAGGATGAGCAGCAGCGGCAGGTAGAAGCCGGAGAAGAGGGTGGCGTACCAGTCGGGGAAAGCGGCGAAGGTCGCACCGCCCGCCGTGAGCAGCCAGACCTCGTTGCCGTCCCACACGGGCCCGATCGTGTTGATCAGGACCCGCTTCTCCGTACGGTCGCGGGCGAGCAGCTTGGTCAGCACGCCGATGCCGAAGTCGAAGCCCTCCAGGAAGAAGTAGCCGGTCCACAGGACGGCGATCAGCACGAACCAGACGTCGTGGAGCTCCATGGTGCGTTCTCCTCAGCCTCAGTACGAGAAGGCCATCGGCCGGTCGGGGTTCTTGTCGTCCCCGCCGATCTTGGTGGGCGGGTTGAGGTCGGCCTCGGTGAGCTCCGGCGGGCCGAGCTTGACGTACTTGACGAGGAGCCGGACCTCGATCACGGCGAGCACGGCGTAGAGCAGGGTGAAGCCGATCATCGAGGTGAGGACCTCGGCCTGGGAGACGTTCGGCGAGACCGCGTCCCGGGTGCGCAGGACCCCGTAGACCACCCACGGCTGACGGCCCATCTCGGTGAAGATCCAGCCCCAGGAGCTGGCGATGAGCGGGAAGCCCATGGTCCAGAGGGCGACGATCCAGTAAAGGTTGCCGATCTTGGGGCTCAACGCCTTCTTGAAGAGCACCAGGTGGGGGACCTCGTCCTCCCCGGTGCGCAGCCCCGTCGGGAGCAGGAACTTCCTGCGGGTGAGCCAGAGCCCCAGCATGCCGATACCGACCGAGGCCATGCCGAAGCCGATCATCCAGCGGAAGCCCCAGTAGGCGACCGGGATGTTGGGCCGGTAGTCGCCCGGGCCGAACTTCTCCTGCTCGGCCTTGTTGACGTCGTTGATGCCCGGGACGAAGGAGGTGAAGTCGTCGTTGGCCAGGAAGGACAGCAGACCCGGGATCTCGATGGCCACCTTGTTGTGGCCCTTTTCGACGTCGCCGTAGGCGAAGACGGAGAAGGGCGCGGGGGCCTCGCCGTCCCAGAGGGCCTCGGCGGCGGCCATCTTCATGGGCTGCTGCTTGAACATGACCTTGCCGAGCAGGTCACCGCTGATCGCCGTGCCCAGGCCGGCGATGATCAGGACGACCAGGCCCAGGCGCAGCGAGCTGCGCATCACCGGGACGTGCTTCTTGCGCGCCAGGTGGTAGGCGGAGATGCCGACCATGAACGCACCGCCGACGAGGAAGGCGGCCGTGATGGTGTGGAAGAACTGCGTGAGCGCGGTGTTCTGGGTGAGCACCAGCCAGAAGTCGGTGAGCTCGGCCCGGCCCCGCTCCTCGTTGATCCGGTAGCCGACCGGGTGCTGCATCCAGGAATTGGCCGCCAGGATGAAGTAGGCGGACAGGACGGTGCCGATGGACACCATCCAGATGCACGCCAGGTGGATCTTCTTGGGCAGCTTGTCCCAGCCGAAGATCCACAGTCCGATGAAGGTGGACTCGAAGAAGAAGGCGATCAGTGCTTCGAAGGCGAGGGGCGCGCCGAAGATGTCACCGACGAACCGCGAGTAGTCGGACCAGTTCATGCCGAACTGGAACTCCTGGACGATGCCGGTGACGACACCCATCGCGATATTGATCAAGAAAAGCTTTCCCCAGAACTTCGTGGCCCTGAGGTACTTCTCCTTCTCGGTGCGCACCCAGGCGGTCTGCAGGCCGGCCGTGAGGGCGGCGAGCGAGATCGTCAGGGGTACGAAGAGGAAGTGATAGACGGTGGTGATGCCGAACTGCCATCGCGCCAGGGTTTCTGGCGCCAGAGCCAGGTCCACGTCGTCTCCTTCGCGTCGCCGTGATCACAGCGGCAGCCTGCCTTCCGAGCCCGCCCATTCCGGGAGGAAGCAGACACGCTTGTGAACGCGTTCACATTCACAAGCATTATGGCGCATCGCATTCGGCCACCTTCCAGCGGGGTACCCCTCTAGCCAATCGATTCAACAGATTGTTGAATCTGGCTCATGCAGATTCGAATCTCCTGGCCCGCGGGCCAGCTCACCGCAACCCTCGACGAGACCCCGACCAGCAAGGCGCTGACCGAGGCCCTTCCGATCTCCGCCTCCGCGCACACGTGGGGCGAGGAGGTCTACTTCGACACCGGCGTCTCCGTGGCCCTGGAGCACGACGCCCGGCAGGTCGTCGAACCCGGCACGGTCGCGTTCTGGACCGAGGGCGACGCCCTCGCGCTGCCCTACGGTCCGACGCCGATATCGCGCGCGGGCGAGAGCCGCCTGGCGAGCCCGTGCAACGTGCTCGGCTCGTTCGACGGCGACCCCCGCCTGCTCTCCACCGTTCGCGACGGCGATCCCGTTCGCGTGGAACTGGCCTAGACCCCCGCCCCACCCGTCCTCACGGCGCTCCCGCCGGCCGGCCGGACGGGACGCGGCCCGCGCCGCTGCCGGAACCCGCGCCGCGGAACCTAGAGCTCCTTGAAGAACGCCTCCGCCGTGTGCAGGAAGAGGTCGTTCGCCTCGGGCTCACCGATCGTGACCCGAAGGCCCTCGCCCGCGAAGGGCCGGACCACCACACCGGCCTTCTCGCAGGCCGCCGCGAAATCGACGGTCCGCTCGCCCAGGCGCAGCCACACGAAGTTCGCCTGCGTGTCCGGCACGGCCCAGCCCTGCGCCAGCAGCGTCGCGTGGACCCGCGCACGCTCGCCCACCAGCGCACCGACCCGGCCCATCAGCTCGTCCTCGGCGCGCAGCGAGGCAACCGCCGCATCCTGGGCGAGCTGGCTGACGCCGAAGGGCACCGCGGTCTTGCGCAGCGCCGCCGCCACCCGCTCGTGCGCGACCGCGAATCCGACCCGCAGGCCGGCGAGCCCGTACGCCTTGGAGAACGTACGCAGCACGGCGACGTTGGGGCGGTCGCGGTACAGCTCGATGCCGTCCGGGACGTCCGTGTCGCGCACGAATTCGCGGTACGCCTCGTCCAGGACCACCAGGACGTCCGAGGGCACCTGGTCCAGGAAGCGCTCCAGCTCGGCCCGGCGCACGGCGGTGCCGGTGGGGTTGTTCGGGTTGCAGACGAAGATCAGCCGGGTCCGCTCGGTGATCGCCGCGGCCATGGCGTCCAGGTCGTGCACGTCGCCCTCGGTCAGCGGGACCTGCACCGAGGTCGCGCCCGAGATCTGCGTGATGATCGGGTACGCCTCGAAGGACCGCCAGGCGTACATGACCTCGTCGCCCGGGCCCGCCGTGGACTGGATCAGCGACTGGGCCACACCCACCGAGCCGGTGCCCGTGGCCACGTGCTCGACCGGCACACCGAACCGCTCGGCGATCTCGTTCACCAGGCCGGTGCAGGCCATGTCCGGGTAACGGTTGAAGGCACCCGCCGCCGTGACGGCGCTCTCCAGCACCCCGGGCAGCGGCGGGTACGGGTTCTCGTTCGAGGACAGCTTGTACGCGACGGGCCCGCCCGCGGCAGCCGGCTTTCCGGGCTTGTACGTCGGAATGCCGTCCAGCTCGGCGCGCAGCTTCGGGCTCTTCTCGCTCACCGCAGGTCCTCCTCGACCGTCCCGTCCGACGTCGCCGTCGACTCAATACTGCTCACCTTATGAGGATTCCGCCCTCCCGAGAATGGGGGCGCCTGGATTGTGGGGGAGCGCGCGCATATATGCGCGCGCCGGTGGCCTGCGCCGTGGCGCGCATCCCTCGTGCAGGTGAGTTGCGGGCGACACGAAAGCGCGCCGTTTTGGCATGCCCGGTCCCGCCGACAAGCTCCACCGTCAGCATGGGCGACCAAAAGCCTTTATTTCCAAGGTCATTGGGGGTGGCGAACCATGCAGAAACGTGCCTGTCAACGCGTGCATATGCACCCGGACCGCCCACCCCACCGAGCCCTACTATCGGCTCGCCATGACAGCAGCAGGGAAGCATCAGGTGAGCCGGACCGAGACCACCCGGCGGGCCGCCGGCCGACAGGGCCGGGCCGGCATCAGGGACGTGGCCGCCGCGGCGGGCGTCTCCATCACGACCGTCTCCGACGCGCTCAATGGCAAGGGACGGCTGCCCGATGCCACCCGCCGCCACGTTCGCGAAGTAGCCGACCGGCTGGGCTACCGCCCGTCGGCCGCCGCCCGCACCCTCCGTACGGGCAAGTCGGGCCTCATCGGCCTGACCGTCACGACGTACGGGGATGAACCTTTCACCTTCACCGAATTCGCCTACTTCGCCGAGATGGCCAGGGCCGCCACCTCGGCGGCGCTGGCCCGCGGGTACGCCCTCGTCATCCTCCCCGCCACCTCCCGCCACGACGTGTGGTCCAACGTCGCCCTCGACGGCACCGTCGTCATCGATCCCTCCGACCACGATCCCGTCGTCACCGAGCTGGTCCGCCAGGGCCTGCCGGTGGTCTCCGACGGCCGGCCCGCCGGCTCCCTCCCCGTCACCGCATGGGTCGACAACGACCACGAGGCCGCCGTGCTCGGCCTCCTCGACCACCTCGCCGCCGCCGGCGCCCGCCGGATCGGGCTGCTGACCGGCACCACCACCGACACGTACACCCGCCTGTCCACCACGGCCTACCTCAACTGGTGCGAGCGCGTCGGCCAGGACCCCGTGTACGAGTCCTACCCGGCCCACGATCCGTGCGCGGGCGCCGTCGCCGCCGACCGGCTCCTCGCCCGCCCCGACCGCCCCGACGCCGTCTACGGTCTTTTCGACCCCAACGGCACCGACCTGCTCGCCGCCGCGCGCCGCTACGGCCTGCGCGTCCCCGAGGACCTGCTGCTCGTCTGCTGCAGCGAGTCCACCGTGTACGCCAACACCGAGCCGCCCATCACCACGCTGTCCCTCAAGCCGCGCCGCATCGGCACCGCCGTCGTGCAGCTGCTCATCGACGCGATCGAGGGCGTGGACACCGGACGCCCGGTCGAACAGGTCGTCCCGACCGAGCTGATCATCCGTACCTCGTCCCAGCGCAGGCAGCCCCGAACGACGGTCAGCCCGCCCCGGACTCCGGCCCAGGACTGACGGCCGGACCGTCCGGTCGGCCTGATCGGCGGCCGTCCGGAATTTCAACAACCGGCAATATCGGGCAAAAACGGTAGGAACGATACGCTCCGCAAAGGATTCACCACCCCTGGTGCGTCACACAGCGCGAGCCGCATTCCTATGATGGGCGCACGACATCACGGACCCTCCTCCCAGGAGGTCAGGAGGGTCCGCAGGTGTACGGCAGCGCGACGGTGGTGGAGGGGTCGATGACTCAGGGGGCCGGTCAGGGACCCGCGATGCGGACGGAAACGCTGCGGGACTTCCGGGTGCCAGTCACCGAACCCGCCGCCCCGTACGCCGTATCCACCGGTCTGCCCGACGAGGCCCCCGTGTACGGCGAGTACCCCGCGTACTACGAGGACGGCGCGCGGGCCGCCGTGCCGCCCCAGCCCGGGTACGCGCCGCAGCCGCCCGCGACGCCGGTCCCGCAGCCCGAACCGCACCGCGAGCAGCACCGCGATCCGCGTCACGACCCGCGGCAGGACCCGCGCCACGAGGAGCACCCGCACGGCCGCCCCCAGGGTCACCCGCACCCCCACGCGCACACCGACGCCGAACCGGTGCACTCGATGACCAAGGGCCCCGAGGAGGACGAGCCCGAGGGCTACACCCCGACCTACCGGGATCTCCCCGTCATCGGCCGCACCCCGCTCGGCGGCCCCGGCGATACCGTCCAGGTCCAGTACGTCCCGCAGGACGCCTCCGGCCCCGGCCCGCTGTACGTCGTCGGCGACGTCCACGGCTACCTCGACGAGCTCGTCACCGAGCTGCGCGCCCAGGGCCTGATCGACGCGGAGGGCCGCTGGTCCGCGGGCAACGCCCGGCTCTGGTTCCTCGGCGACTTCACCGACCGCGGCCCCGACGGCATCGGCGTCATCGACCTCGTCATGCGGCTGTCCGCCGAGGCGGCCGCGGCCGGCGGCTACTGCAAGGCCCTGATGGGCAACCACGAACTGCTGCTCATCGGCGCCAAGCGGTTCGGCGACACCCCCGTCGTCTCCGGCGCCGGCACCGCCACCTTCCAGGCCGCCTGGCTGCTCAACGGCGGCCAGCGCACCGACATGGAGCGCCTGCAGGACGTGCACATCCAGTGGATGTCGAGACTGGACGCGGCCGTGCTGGAGGAGGACCACCTGCTGCTGCACTCCGACACCACGGCCTACCTCGATTACGGCGACTCCATCGAGGACGTCAACGACACGATCCACGAGCTCCTCAACCGGGGCGACGTCGACATCACCTGGGACCTCTTCCGGAAGTTCACCAAGCGCTTCGCCTTCCGCGACGAGGAGACCGGCCCGCAGGCGGTCCGCGAACTGCTCGACACCTACGGCGGCAGCCGCGTCGTGCACGGCCACAGCCCGATCCCGTACCTGCTGGGCGAAGTGGGCACCGAGGACGGCGACGAGTCACGCGGACCGGAAGCCGTGGACGGCCCGCACGTCTACGCGGACGGGCTCGCCATCGCGATGGACGGCGGGGTGACGATGGCGGGCAAGCTGCTCGTCGTACGGCTTCCGCTGAGCGACTGAGAGCTTACGCAGAGGGGTATTTCCGGAAAGCCCCTGTCACGGCGCGGTGTGGTCGCTCTACCATCGCACTATCCGTAGCAGGCTCTCCTCCGTTTCAGCCGGCACCCGGGTCTACGCGCGGCAAACCGGCTTCTACGGAGCATCGGGGGATGCACATGACCAGCGCTCCGCACCTGCTGACCGAGGACCGGCCCGAGTTCGACCGGCTCATCGACGAAGCACTGCGCGCCGCGAGCGAACGGCCCGAGCTCGCCACTCTCGGCGAACGGCTGAACGCCGAACAGCTGCGCACCATGGCCCAGGGCGCCAGCGCCCTGCTGGCGGCCGCAGCGGCCGCCGAGTACGGCCACTACGTGAAGGTCCGCGAGGAACGACGCGACGAGACGCTCTCCGGCCCCGCAACGACGGGGGACGAGGACGGCGACGGGAGCAGCGGCGGCGGCGCGGGCGTCAGCGCCGTGGTCGCGGTCCTCGCACCGGTCCTGGCGGGCACCGCCATGCTGATCTTCCTGCTCGTCGGCTACATCCTGAAGATGATCGAGCCCGAACCGGCCTTCGCGCAGACCATGCTGACGGCGGGTTGGCTCTTCGGGGCGCTCACCGCGGCCGCCCTCCTCTTCGCCGTGATCGGTCTGCTGGTCACGGCTGTCCGCAACAGCGCGACCGAGGTGGCCGCGGACGAGACCGAGGCCATACCCGACGAGGTGGCGCGGGCCCGCGAGGCCTGGCGGCACGCCCTTCTGGAGCGCGGCATCATCCCGTTCCTGCGGGACGCGCTGGCCGATCCGAGCGCGGGCCCGGGGTTCCCGACCCCCCGCACGCCAGGGGCCGGGCGCATCCCCAGTCTGGGGTACACCCGGCCCGACTTCACCAGTCCGGGAACCCCTTCGCAGGGGTCCCCGCCCGGCTACACGTCACCGGACTTCACGAGTCCGGACTTCGGCGGTCAGGAGCAGAGGCCGGAGTAACGGCTCCGGCCGGCTCCGCGGCCTACTTCAGCGCCTTCGGCAGGTGGTTGGGGTCCATGGGGAGAACCGGCTGCGCGTTGGCCCGCAGCGGCGGCGGCGGGTCGCCCGGGTTGGGCTGCGGTACCGCGTCGTTCCACACTCCGTCACACGTGAGCGCGTCGGGAGTGCCCGGGACCACGGTGCAGAACGTCTCCCAGATCTCTCCCTCTTCGGTGATCACTTCGATCTCCAGCCGGTTGGCCTGGTGGGAGATGGATACCCCGCAGGCGCCTTCCGGATAGTTTCCCTCTTCGTTGGTGGTGAGGTCGTACCAGATCCAGGGGCCCACGGTGGTGTTCTGGATCTCGCGGACGCCGGCGTAGGTGATGCCGTCGGGGGTGAGTGCCGCCTTGAACTCGCGGTCGCTGTTGTCCCGGACCCCGTCGACGTCCACGCAGGCGCCCGTGCCGGTCGCACCCGTCGCGCCGGTGGCACCGGTCGCGCCCGTGGCACCCGTCGCGCCCGTGGCACCCGGCTCGCCGCGCGGACCCGTGGGGCCGGTCGGACCCGTCGGACCGCGCTGGCCCTCGCACTTGTCGCCGCCGCCGCGTGGGCCGGCCTGGACGTCCACCGCTCTCGGATCGTGGTTCGAGCTCTTCTTCGTCGTGCAGTCACCACCGCCGGTGGGAGTTGCCGACCGGACCGTGGCGGCCGCCTGGACGGTCTGCGCGGTGGCGAACGCCGGACTGGCGATGCCCGCCATCACCAGGGCCAGTGACGCCAGCGTGCCTCCCTTCACCACAGCACTCCGCCGGGCCACCGGGCCGAGGGGTGACCTGGTCCTGTTCACGGGGCTCATATACGCCGCTCCTTCTCGAAACCGAAACGAACGATGGGCGATCGGCCCGGACGGGCCGCCTCGCTCATAGTCGGTAAATCGGATTGCAGAAATGAGGCGCCCCGCACCGCAGTCATCTCATCGGACCAGCGACAGACCCCCAATGGCGGCTCTCATCGCGCCTTCCTTGCACCCCATTGGCCGGATCCCTACGGTCGCCTCACGATCGTCTTCACCACCACCGTGGACGGGATCCTTGAAAGCAAAAATCTGCCTGAACATGATCGTGAAGAACGAGGCCGCGGTGATCAGGCGCTGTCTCGAATCCGTACGCCCTTTGATCGACACCTGGGTGATCGTCGACACCGGGTCGACCGACGGCACCCAGGAGATCATCCGGGAATTCTTCAGTGATCTCCCCGGTGTCCTGCACGAACGCCCCTGGAAGGGTTTCGACGGCAGCCGCAGCGAGGCGATCGACCTGGCCCGCTCCAGCGCGGACTACCTGCTGTTCATCGACGCGGACGACGTGATCGAGGTGGAGCCCGGATTCCGGATGCCGGAGCTCACTTTCGACGCGTACGGCGTCGCCGTGCACCACCAGCCCGTCATTCACTGGCGGCCGGCTCTGGTCTCGACCCGACTGCCCTGGAAATACGTCGGTGTGCTGCACGAGTACCTCGATTGCGAGGAGTCCTTCACCCGAGGAGAACTCGAAGGCTTCCATATCCGCATCGTCGGCGGCGGAGCCCGCCAGGGCGAAGGGGGCGACCGGGAGAAGTACCTCCGCGACGCCGGGATCCTCGAAAAGGGCCTGCGCGAAGAACCCGGGAACGCCCGCTACGCCTTCTACCTGGCCCAGAGCTGGCGCGACGCGGGCGAGCCGGAGAAGTCCCTGGCCGCCTACGACCACCGGGCCTCCATGGGCGGCTTCGCCGAGGAGGCCTACTGCGCCCGGCTCTACGCGGCACGCCTCGCGGCGGGCCTCCGGCGTCCGCCGGCCGAGGTGATGGACCGCTACCTCCGCGCCCACGAGAGCCGTCCCGGGCGGGCCGAAGCGCTCGGCGATCTGGCACGCCTGTGCCGTCTCGACGGACGTTTCCCGCTGGCGTACCTGTTCGCCCGTCAGGCGGCGCGGATCCCGAGGCCGGACGACATCCTGTTCGTCGAGTTCGACTGGTACGAATGGCGCGCGCTCGACGAGCTCGCCGTGTCCGCCTACTGGGTCGGGGCGTACGAGGAGTCGCTGCAGTGCTGCGAGCGGCTCCTGCGGGAGGGCAGGCTGCCGGAGAGCCAGCGTGAACGGGTCGTTGAGAACCGCGCGTTCGCCCTGGGCAAGCTGGGACCGGAGTACCAGGTGGTGGCCTGAGGGCCACTGTTCCGGCACGGCCGAGGGGCCGGACGCGTCCATGGCGGGGGATGCGTCCGGCCCCTCGGCCCTGTCCCTACCGTCCGGTGCGGTTCGGGAAGCCCTTGCCGCGGAGGGCCACGACCGGACCGGGGGTCAGTTCGGTCCACCCCTCGTCCCAGACGAAGGTGGTGCCGTTGGTGTCACCGTGTGTCTGGTAGACCCGGTTGTCCGTGGTCAGGACCCTGATGTAGGTGTTCGTTCCCTGGTTGACGAGGGCGATTCCGCAGGCCGTGGCGGCGGGAAAGCCGGGGTTGTCGCCGTCCGAGACGTTCTGCCAGACGGGCACGCCTCCGGCCGTGGCCGCGCGGCCGGCGTAGGCGGCGCCGTTCACGAGGACGACACCGAACGACTCGCTGTTCGAGGTTGCGACGGAATCGATGTCCCGGCAGCGAAGAGTGGCACCCGTGGCCCCGGTCGCACCGACCCCGCCCGTGGCCCCCGTCGCACCGGTGGAACCGGTGGCCCCGGTCGGTCCAGTGGGGCCCGTAGCACCGGCAGCCCCATCAGCACCGGTAGCACCCGTAGGACCGACCGCACCATCTGCACCCGTGGCGCCCGTAGCACCGGTCGCGCCATCTGCACCCGTGGCCCCGGTAGCACCGTCGGCACCAGCCATACCCGTCGCACCAGTGGCACCAGTGGCACCTGTAGCCCCGGTGGCACCATCCGCACCCGTAGCCCCAGTCGCACCGTCGGCACCCGTGGCGCCCGTCGGGCCGGTCGGGCCCGTCGCGCCGTCCGCGCCATCGGCACCGTCCGCGCCGTCCGCCCCCGTGGCTCCGGTCGGTCCTGTCGGTCCGGGCCTGCCCGGCTCGCACCGGTCGCCGCCGCGGGGGCCGGCCAGGAGGAGGTCCAACGCCGTCCGGCCGTCGTCCGGGGCGGAGTCCGGGCCCCGGTCCGGCTCGAGGTCCGCCCACGGGTCCGGCTCCCGGTCCCGGTGGTGGTGCCCGTCCGGTTCGCAGCCGTCCCCGCCCGCGCGGCTCGCCGCGTCGACCCGCTCGGCCGCCCGGACGCCCTGCGCCACGGCGATGGAAGGGCCGGCCACTCCCATCATCACCAGGGCGAGCGACGCCAGCGTGCCGGCCTTGCGCCACGTACTCCTCGGCAGGGGGCCAAGGGGCGACCTGGTCCTGTTCTCGGGGCGCATACCACTCCTTCTCGAAACCGGTCGAACGATGGTGGCGGGCCTCTCCGGCCACATCGGTAGCGTGTGAACCGCCGCCATGAGCAGGCGGGACACCTCGCAGAAAAGTCCACTTATCGGACTATTGATGCGACACCAATGGCCTCCCCTGCCGGACCACGGCCCGGCCCCCTCCGTCCGACGGCACGAAAACGGGCGGACCCGCGACTCCCCCCATGGGTCGCGGGTCCGCCCGTCCGCAGTCGGGTCCTGCCGGCCGGCCTCAGTCGGCCAGCGGCAGGTAGACGCGGTTGCCCGAGGCCGCGAACTCGGCGGACTTCTCCGCCATGCCGGCCTCGATCTCATCGGCCTTCAGGTCCCCGCCGTGTTCACGGCGGATGTCCTGCGAGATCTTCATCGAGCAGAACTTCGGACCGCACATGGAGCAGAAGTGCGCGGTCTTGGCCGGCTCGGCGGGCAGGGTCTCGTCGTGGAACTCACGGGCCGTGTCCGGGTCCAGCGCCAGGTTGAACTGGTCCTCCCAGCGGAACTCGAACCGCGCGTCGGACAGGGCGTCGTCCCACTCCTGGGCGCCCGGGTGCCCCTTGGCGAGGTCCGCGGCGTGCGCCGAGATCTTGTACGTGATGACGCCGGTCTTGACGTCGTCCCGGTTGGGCAGGCCCAGGTGCTCCTTGGGCGTGACGTAGCAGAGCATTGCCGTGCCCCACCAGGCGATCATCGCGGCGCCGATGCCCGACGTGATGTGGTCGTAGGCGGGCGCGACGTCGGTGGTCAGCGGGCCGAGCGTGTAGAACGGCGCCTCCTCGCAGATCTCCTGCTGGAGGTCGATGTTCTCCTTGATCTTGTGCATCGGGACATGGCCCGGACCCTCGATCATCGTCTGCACGTTGTGGCGCTTGGCGATGGTGTTGAGCTCGCCCAACGTCTTCAGCTCGGCGAACTGCGCCGCGTCGTTGGCGTCCGCGATGGAACCGGGGCGCAGGCCGTCGCCCAGCGAGTACGTGACGTCGTACGTCGCCAGGATCTCGCAGAGCTCCTCGAAGTTCGTGTAGAGGAAGTTCTCCTTGTGGTGCGCGAGGCACCACGCGGCCATGATCGAGCCGCCGCGCGAGACGATGCCGGTCTTGCGGCGGGCGGTCAGCGGCACGTACGGCAGCAGCACGCCGGCGTGGACCGTCATGTAGTCGACGCCCTGCTCGGCCTGCTCGATGACCGTGTCCTTGTAGATCTCCCAGGTCAGGTCCTCGGCACGGCCGTCGACCTTCTCCAGCGCCTGGTACAGCGGCACGGTGCCGATCGGGACGGGGGAGTTGCGCAGCACCCACTCGCGGGTGGTGTGGATGTTGCGGCCCGTCGAGAGGTCCATGACCGTGTCCGCGCCCCATCGGGTCGCCCAGGTCATCTTCTCCACCTCCTCCTCGATGGAGGAGGTGACGGCGGAGTTGCCGATGTTGGCGTTGACCTTCACCAGGAACTTCTTGCCGATGATCATCGGCTCGATCTCGGGGTGGTTCACGTTCGCGGGGAGCACCGCGCGGCCTGCGGCGATCTCCTCGCGGACGACCTCGGGGGAGACGTTCTCGCGGATCGCGACGTACTCCATCTCCGGGGTGATCTCGCCGCGGCGGGCGTACGCGAGCTGCGTGACGGCGGCGCCGTCACGGCCCCGGCGGGGCTGGCGGGGACGGCCCGGGAAGACCGCGTCGAGGTTCTTGAGGCCACCGCGCGGTGAGGTGTGCTTGATGCCGTCGTCCTCGGGGCGGACCGGGCGCCCGGCGTACTCCTCGGTGTCGCCGCGGCTGATGATCCAGTTCTCGCGCAGCGGCGCGAGGCCCCGTCGCACATCGGTGTCGATCTGCGGGTCGGTGTACGGACCGGACGTGTCGTAGAGCGTCACGTCCTTGCCGTTGGTGAGGTGGACCTGGCGGACCGGCACCCGGATGTCGGGGCGGGAGCCCGCCACGTAGCCCTTGTGCCAGCCCGGCTTGCGCTCGGTCGAGCCGTCGGCGTCCTGGCTGACGGCAGGCGTGCGTGCGTCCTGAATGGTCATGAGACCTATCTCCCTACGCCGGCATTACCCGGTAACAGGTTCGGCGGTCGACGCAGCCTCCTCCCGTGCGCATCCGTGATGCGCGTACGGTGATCAGCGTCCTCTCAGCCCGGTGCTCCGAGCTCCCGCGTTGTGCAAAGTAGCCCCCACGCTAGCGTCATCCATGGCGTGCTGAACAGTGGGCCCCCTCATCTCTTGCGATGATCTGTTGGTGACGTCATCGCCGCAGCCCCCCACCGAGCCCAATGAGCCCAGTGCCCACTCCGGCCACGCGCACGACGGCCATGGTCACTCGTCCGGCCATTCCCACGGCCATGCGCACAGCCATGGACACGGGCCGGCGGCCCCTGTCTCGAAGCACCTGCGCAAGGTCATCGCGGCCGTGCTGATCCCCTTCGCCGCCGCCGTCCTCGTCGGCCTGGTGGTGCTGTGGCCGGGCGGCACGCCCGGCCACGAGCGGACCGGGGTGGGCTTCGACCGGCAGACCCAGCAGGCCAGGGTCGTCTCGCTGGAAGAGGTCGACTGCAAGTCCGTGAACGCCTCTCAGGCAGCGCCGCCCGGCGGGTCGCCGTCGGGCGGCGCGGCGCGGGCCGCGCAGACCGGGGACTGCAAGAAGGCCACCGTCGAGATCGGCACCGGCCCGGACAAGGGACGCACCTTCGTCGAGATCGTCCAGCCGGGCGCGCCACGGCAGTTGGCGGACGGCCAGGAGGTGGTGGTGGCCTACGCCCCGGACGCGCCCCGCGACCTGCAGTACTCGGTGATCGACGTGAACCGCAAACTCCCGCTGGCGGTGCTGGCCGGCATCTTCGCGCTCGCGGTCGTCCTCGTCGGGCGGATGCGCGGGCTGTTCGCGCTGATCGCACTGGTCGTCAGCTTCGGCGTGCTGACGCTGTTCATCCTGCCCGCCATCCTCCAGGGATCGAACCCCCTGGTGGTCGCGGTGGTCGGGGCGAGCGCGATCATGCTGATCGCGCTCTACATGTGCCACGGCCTGACCGCCCGCACCTCGGTGGCGGTCCTCGGCACGCTCGTGTCGCTGCTGCTGATCGGCCTGCTCGGCTCGGTGTTCATCGACTGGGCGTTCCTCAGCGGCAACACCGACGACAACACCGGGCTGATCCACGGGCTGTACCCGGACATCGACATGAGCGGTCTGCTGCTCGCCGGCATCATCATCGGATCGCTGGGCGTGCTCGACGACGTGACGGTCACCCAGACCTCGGCGGTCTGGGAGCTCCACCAGGCCGACCCGTCGATGGGGCCGCGGGCCCTCTACCGGGCCGCCATCCGGATCGGCCGCGACCACATCGCGTCGGTGGTCAACACCCTGGTGCTGGCCTACGCGGGCGCCGCGCTCCCCCTGCTCCTGCTGTTCTCCATCGCCAACAGCAGCGTGGGATCGGTCGCGAACAGCGAGCTGGTCGCGGTGGAGATCGTGCGCACCCTCGTCGGCTCGATCGGGCTGGTCGCCTCGGTGCCCGTGACGACGGCGCTGGCCGCGCTGGTGGTTTCGGCCGACCGGCCGGAACCCCCGGCCGTCGCACCGGGCTCGGGACCGGTGCGCGGCGGCCGGGGCCGGCGGCGCAAGCGCTGAACGGCTGTTCAGCCGGCGTTCTGCTCGTTGTGCTTCGACTCGGCGAGGATCCGGCCGAGCGCCTCGTCCAGGTGCTCCTCGAAGTCCCCGGTGTTGCGCTCCTGTCCCAGCGGAACGATCCGGTCGGTGCGGTCGAGGAACGCGACGAGCGGTGCCGCGCCGGCCCTGAACAGGGCCCGGTCGCCGCCGACCTGGAGCCGGATGTGGACGTCGGACAGCTCCTCGGGGCTGGTGGGAGCGATGTGCACATCGCCGTCACCGCACGGCTTGTTGATGCCGTCGAGGAGCAGCTCCCGGCCGAACGCCCAGGTCACGGGCGCGTCTCCGGGAAGGTGGAAGGTCAGGCGGACTGCGTAGGGATCACGGGCGTCGTACCGGAGTTCCACCGGGATCCGGAACGAGAGCTCCTCGGAAACGAGGAAGCTCATCATGACCTCTGCCTGTACCGACTCGCGCATTGCCTACCCCGCTGTAGTGGAAGTGGCCAGGAATGATCCCCCAGGGCCCTCTTGACAAGAGTGGTGGAAGCGCTCGCAGATCACAAGGAGTGAGTTTTCAGATACTGATAGAGAAGGAGAGGGTGCTCAACAGCGCGCCTACTTCACTCCGTAGCCGATCGACTACATACAGCAATCGATCCTCCTGGTGCAGGGGCAAAGAAATGGCCATGGTCGCCGCCGCGTCCCCGGCCGTGATGGGGATGGCGGCGCAGACCGTGCCGAGGGCATATTCCTGCCTTTCGATCACAGGCTGCATTCGCCCGAGGGCCCCGATCCGGTTCTCCAGGGAGCGCAGATCGCGCACTGTATAAGGGGTGATGGCCTCTACCGGATGGCGGTCGTAATAGTCCTTGCGCTCGCTCTCGTCGAGCTGGCCGAGCAGGCACTGCCCGATGGCGTGCGCGTATCCGGTCTCCCGGAAGTCGGCCCACTCCTCGCACGCCGGACGGCCCGGGGTGTCCGAGACCCCCACGACCTCGATTTCACCCTCGCGGTAGACCGCGAAGTAGACGGGCGCCCCGACCACGTCGCGGAAGTGCGCGAGCGAGTCGAGGATCATGCTGCGACGTTTCTGCTGGAGTCCCCCGACGGCCAGCCTGCCGGCTGCGTCACCGAGTACGAAGACTCCGCCCTGTCTGCGCAGATAGCCCTCGTGCGTCAGGGTGCGCAACAGGTGGTAGGCGGTGGGGAGCGGGAGCCCGGCCTCCCGCGCCAGCTGCTTCGCCGGGGCTCCCCCGCTGTGGGATCCCGCGGCTTCGAGCAGCCTCAGCGCCCTCTGCACCGAACCGATCAGTGTCGGCACACCGGCATTGTGGACCGGAGACAAAGCTCACCCCCAGGCGTGGCTGCGGGCCTTCAGGGGTGGCCCGCCCTGCGGGGGCCGCCCCCGCGCATGCCGGGTCCTGGGGGTCGCGCTCGGCGGTTCGTCGCCATCACCACAGGTCAGGCGGTGAGGGCGGCTCTCGGTACCCAGGGATCGGCACAGGTCGCGACTCTATCCACCGGTTCCGGGGCCGTGAGCGGTTTAGGGCGTCACGTTCCCTCAGCTGGGTTAACGGGGGAACCGCCCCCCGAGGTCACCTACCACTCGCCGGAGGAGGACTTCGAACGCCCACCGCCGAGCCTCTTCACGACGAAGATCAGACCGGCGACGAGGCCGACGAAGAGAAGCAGCTTGAAGGCGAACGAGATCAGTGCGCCCAGGACGCTCGTGATGACACCGCCGAAGACGAACAGGGCCAGCAGCGGAACGGCGACCCACTTAACCCACCAGGGCATGCCTGCGAATATCTCTCGGATGCCGTTCATGTCCTCGACCTCTTCCTGGTCTTCCCGTCTGTGACTTCCTGCTCTCGATGCTAGGAGGCCGCGGGCTCCGATCGGGGCCCGCGAGCCCCCGGAGTCCCCTGATCCGCCCCTTAGGGGGATCAGGGACGCAGCCCTCATCCGAGGGCCGGCTCAGCCCTCCGGCGGGGAGAACACCACCATCACCTTCAGGTCCTCGGTGATGTGGTGGAACTTGTGCGGGACGCCCGCCGGAACGTAGACGACACTGCCGCGCGCCACGGTGGTGGTCTCCTCCCCGACCGTGATCGAGGCCCTCCCGCTGACGACGAAGTACACCTCGTCCTGACCGTGCGGCCGCTGCGGATCGGTCTGGCCGGCGTCGAGCGCGTACAGCCCGACGGACATGTTCCGCTCACGCAGGAACTGCAGATAAGCGCCGTCGTTGGCGGCCCGTTCCGCTTCGAGCTCGTCAAGCCGAAAGGCTTTCATCCTCGTTGTGCCCCTTGCCTCGATCGTTCCCTCACATCCGCTGATCTGCGGATGTCCCACCGGGATCTTCTCTGCCACGATCAGACACATGACGAATTTCGTAGTCAAGACGCTCGCCAATGCGGCCGCCCTGGCCGTCGCCATCTGGCTGGTCGCCGGCATCACCCTGGACGACGGCAGCACGATGGGCCGCCGGACGCTGACCCTGATCCTGGTCGCCCTGCTCTTCGGCCTGGTCAACCTCATCGTCAAGCCCGTGGTGAAGCTGCTCTCGCTGCCGCTCTTCATCCTCACGCTCGGCCTGTTCACGCTCGTCGTGAACGCGCTGATGCTGATGCTGACCTCGTGGCTGGCCGACCAGTTCGACCTGAGCTTCCATGTGGACAATTTCTGGTCGGCGCTGATCGGCGGCCTGATCATCTCCGTCGTCTCCTGGGCCGTGAACATGCTCCTGCCCGACAACGACTGAGCGCGGCCGCACATGTACCGCGTCTGCTTCGTCTGCACGGGCAACATATGCCGCTCGCCCATGGCCGAGTCCGTCTTCCGCGCCCATGTGGAGCGGGCCGGACTGGACGCCCTCGTCGAGGTGGACAGCGCCGGAACCGGTGGCTGGCACGAGGGCGACGGCGCCGACCCGCGCACCGTCTCCGTCCTGGAGGCCGCCGGCTACGCACAGGACCACCGGGCCCGGCAGTTCCGTGCCTCCTGGTTCTCCCGCCTGGACCTGGTCATCGCGCTCGACTCCGGACACCTGCGGGACCTGCGGGCACTCGCGCCCACCGCGCAGGACGCCGCCAAGGTCCGGCTGCTGCGGTCCTACGATCCGGCGGCGACGGCCGGGCAGGTCGACGTACCGGACCCCTACTACGGGTCGCTGGAGGGGTTCGAGGAATGCCTGGAGCTGATCGAGGCGGCGGGCCCCGGTCTGCTGGACGCCGTACGCGAGGCGATGAAGGAGCACACCGCGTGAACGAGCACGCCCCCCAAGGACCCGGTGAGTCGATCGGCGACGGCACCCGAGCCGTGCGCGCCGGTCTGCCCGAGGTCGTCAAGAACGAACCGCCCCTGCCCGGGCCGGTCTTCGCCGCCCACTTCCACCTCCCCGGAGACGTCGAGGGCCCGTACGCCTACGGCCGCGACACCAATCCGACGTGGACCCTGCTGGAACGGGCGATCGGAGAGCTGGAGGCCCCCGGCCAGGACGTGCACACCATCGTCTTCGCCTCCGGCATGGCGGCGGTCTCCGGCGTCCTCCTCTCCCAGGCGCGCACCGGCGACACCGTCGTCCTGCCCGACGACGGATACCAGGCCCTGCCCCTGCTGCGCGAGCAGCTGGAGGCGTACGGGATCCACGTGCGCACCGCGCCCACCGGAGGGGACGCCCAGCTCGAGGTCCTCGACGGGGCCCGGATGCTGTGGATCGAGACCCCGTCCAATCCCGGGCTCGACGTGTGCGACGTACGACGCCTCGCGGAGGCCGCGCATGCTGGCGGCACCCTGGTCGCCGTCGACAACACCCTCGCCACCCCGCTCGGACAGCGGCCCCTGGAGCTCGGGGCGGACTTCTCCGTGGCCAGCGGCACCAAGGGCCTCACCGGCCACGGCGACCTGCTGCTCGGATACGTCGTGTGCCGCGACCCGGAACTCGCGGCCCGCGTCCGGGGATGGCGCAAGATCGTCGGTGCGATCCCGGGTCCCATGGAGGCCTGGCTGGCCCACCGTTCGCTGGCCACCATCCAGCTGCGCGCGCAGCGCCAGTGGACCAACGCCCTGGCCGTCGCGGAGGCCCTGAGCGACCGCCGTGAGGTGAGCGGGGTCCGCTACCCGGGGCTGACCACCGATCGCTCCCACAAGACGGCCGCCCGTCAGATGCGGGGCTTCGGCTCGGTGGTCTCCTTCACCCTGCCCGACCGGGCCCACGCACAGCGCTTCATGGCCGCCCTGCACCTGGTCGAGGACGCCACGAGTTTCGGCGGCGTGCGCTCCACCGCCGAGCGGCGCGGGCGGTGGGGCGGAGACGCCGTGCCCGAGGGCTTCATCCGCTTCTCCGCCGGGGCCGAGGACACCGAGGACCTGGTCGCGGACGTCCTGCGGGCCCTCGACCGAGCCCTCGACCCGGCCGGTCAGGACGGCTGAACACGTTGTGAAAGGGCGGTCCGAGCCTCCCCCCTAGTGGCTCGGACCGCCCCGGGTTCCGCGCGCGAAGAACCACGCGACAAGGCTAGTTGACTCTGCGTCAGAGTCCAATCACGGTAGCGACAGGGGCCTATCTGCATATTTATAGTTGTAGGCCCCCACCGAGAGGTGTCGCGATGGATCTGGCCCTGCTGCGCACCTTCGTCACCGTTCACCGGGCGGGCTCGTTCACGCGCGCCGCCGCCCTCCTCGGACTGTCCCAGCCCGCCGTGACCTCGCAGATCCGCACGCTGGAGCGCCAGTTGGGCCGGCCGCTCTTCCACCGCCGGGCCCGCGGTGTCACGCCCACCGCCGTCGGCGACGAACTCGCCCACAAGGCCGCCCCGCACCTCGACGCCCTGCTCCGGATCACCGAGGCGGAGCGGGAGGACGCGGGCGGGCTGCGGTCCCTCCACGTCGCCGGGCCGCCGGAGTTCCTGTCCCTGAGGGTGCTCCCCGCCCTCGCACCCCTGGTCGGCCAGGGCCACACCCTCCGCGCCACCCTGCAGGGCGACGCCGGGACCGTTCTCGACGGGCTCGCCGCCGGCCACCACGACCTCGTCGTCACCACCGCCCGCCCCCGCGGCGGCCCCTTCACCGCCACCGCCCTGTGCGACGAGGAGCACGTTCTGGTCGCCGCGCCCTACTGGGCCGCCCTCGTCGACACCGACCGGCTGCGGGACGACGGTCCGGGGGCGCTGGAGGGCATCCCGCTCGTCGAGGTCCACGAGACCCTGCCGCTCGTCACCCGGTACTGGAGCGCCGTCTTCGACACCCTGCCGGACGCGAGGTCCCTGGCCGCCACCGTGGTCGTACCCGATCTGCGTGCCGTACTGGAATGCGTCCTCGCGGGCGCGGGGCTCGCCGTGCTGCCCCGCTACCTGTGCCAGGACGCCCTCGACAGTGGCCGGATCGCGGCGGTGGCGGAGCCTGCCGTACCACCGCTGCGCACCTGGTTCCTGGTTCTGCGGACGGGGAGCCTCTCCCTCGCCCACCTCGCCCGGGCCCGCGAGCGGCTCCTGGACGCCGCCGTGCACTGGTGAGCCCCCTGTTTCCGGCCCCTGGCGCGTTTCAGAAGCGGAGCGGCGGGCCACTCTTCTCCCATGACCGAACGTCCCGTGGTCAAACGCACCGCCCGCGCGATCCTGCTCGACGGTGACGATCTGATCCTCATCAAACGCACCAAGCCCGGCGTCGACCCGTACTGGCTCACCCCCGGCGGGGGAGTGGAGCCCTCGGATGCCACCGTCGTCGACGCCCTCCACCGAGAGGTCCACGAAGAACTCGGCGCAAAGATCACCGATGTCGTGCCCTGCTTCGTCGACACCGTCGAGCACATCGCCGGCGGCGGGGTGACCGGCGTGAAGGTGCAGCACTTCTTCGTCTGCCGCCTCGAATCGATGGACCCGAGCCTGCGGCACGGCCCCGAGGTCGACGAACCCGCGGGCGAGTACGAGATCGTCCGGGTGCCCTTCAGCCGGGTGGGCATCGCCGCGGTCCATCTCGTCCCGCTGTCCCTACGGCACTACCTGGACGGGAACATCGAGGGCGTGCGCGCCATGCACGCGCCCGACCTGGGCTAGGCCCTCCGGGGGCCGGTGGGCCGCCGCCGGTCCACGGACCGGCTGTGCCCGCCGGTCTCATCCGGCGATGCCCACCAGTTCCTCGACGGCGTCGTGCCGGATCCGCTCGCCGGGAATACCGATGCGCAGGAGCTCGTCGACCCCGCTGCGGATCATCGCGGGCGGTCCCGAGATGAACGCGTCGTACGAGCTCCACGGCCCGTGTTCACCCACGGCGTGCGGCAGCTGGCCCGCCAGCCCGTCACCCACCACCGGCCGCACCGACAGCCACGGGTGCGAGCGTTGCAGCCCCAGAAGCGTGTCCTTGTCGTACAGGTCGTTGTCGCTGCGCGCGCCGAAGAACACCTCGACGGGCCGCCGCTCCCCGTGTTCGGCCACATCCTCGATCAGCGCCTTGATCGGGGCGATGCCGGTGCCCCCGCCCAGGCAGAGCATTCCGTTGTCGGTGGTGTGGTCCACCACCATCGACCCGGCCGGCGGTCCCAGACGCAGCACGTCCCCGGGGCGGGCGTGGCGTACCAGGGCGTTGGAGACCCAGCCCGCCGGGACGGCCTTGACATGGAAGGAGAGCAGCCCGTCGGCACGGGGGGCCGAGGCGAAGGAGTAGTGCCTCCAGACCCGCGGCCACCACGGGGTCTCCAGACTCGCGTACTGACCGGCCACGAAGGCGTACGGCTGATCGGGACGGACGGTCAGCACCGCGATGTCCGGAGTGCGCAGGTCGTGGGAGACCACCTCCGCGTGCCACCAGGCCGGGGCCTTCGCCTCGTCTTCCGCCGCCGCGTCGATCATGATCTGGGAAATCGCGGTGTACGCCCTCACCCACGCGGCCTCGGTCTCGGGCCCCCAGCTCTGCGTCGCGAACCGGGCCAGGGCTCCCACGAGGGCTTCGCCGATCGCGGGATAGTGGTAGGCCATGGTGCCGTACTTGCGGTGTCCGGTGCCGAGTCGGCAGAGGTAGGGGGCGAGCACGGCGGGATTGTCGATGTGTTCGGCGGCGGTCAGGAGCGCCTTCAGGAGGCGGTCGCGCTGCGTGTCCATGGCCGCCGGGAACATGCCCCGTACTTCCGGGTGCCCGGTGAAGACCAGAGCGTAGAAGTACGAGGTCACCTTGTCGGCGACCGGGGCGATCTCCGCGAGGGTGCGGCGGATGAGTACGGCATCCGGAGAGGGCTCGGCGGCACCGCCCTCGGAAGGTATCCGGGCCGCTTCGCGTCTGGCCGATCTGGTGGGCGGAGCGTCCATGCGGTGCCTCGCTTCGAGCATCTCGGTCGGTCTGCACACGCCACGGTCATAAATCCGTGGTTCCCGGTTTCACAGCGTGCCAGCCGCCCCAGAGGCCTGCGGGGAAACGCGGAAAATCCGCGATTCGAACCCACTTTCCTCCTAAGATGCGTCAACTCCCGGGCGTGCCACGGCCACGAGCTGGTATACCTCCCGCAGATCCCGCCCCTCGTAGACATGGGTCGCGCGGGCGGCCAGATACGGTCGCGCGTTGACCGCCACCGAAACGGACACCGCCTCGAAGAGGTGGATGTCCGTCCCCGAATCCCCGTACGCCACGCAGTCGCCCCGGGTCACACCGAACTGCTCGCACAGCCGGTCGGCCACCATGACCTTGCCCTCGGGGGTCAGGATCCCGGCCTCCTCCACGGGCCGGGTGAACGGCACCTCGGGGAAGACCGAGCCGTGGGCGGCATGAGCGCCCCACTCCAGCAGCAGTTCCACGAAGAAGGACGGGGACAGGGAGACCACCGCGCAGTACTCCCCGCGTCGGCGGATCTCCTGCCAGACGTCCCGGATGCCCGCGAGCCAGGGAGCCGCGTCGAAGGCCGCCCGGACGTGCCCCGGCGTCAGCTCGGCCCACAGCGCGTGCACCGCCACCGAGAACTGGTGCGGCCCGATGTCCCGCGCGGCGAAGGACCGCTCCAGCGCGGCGATTTCGGCACTCACGCCGAGCTGGCGGGAAATTTCCACCGGAGCCGCCGAGCCGTACATCAGTGTGCCGTCGAGATCGAAGAGGTGCAGGCGCGTCATGGCTGTCGAGGCTAGTGGCTCGGTTTCACGTGAAACACCGTGTTTCACGTGAAACACCCGGCCGGAGCGACCGCCCGCCCAGCTCATGTTTCACGTGAAACATCGACCAAATCCCCTGGACGACTCCGGGCCCATGATCCAGTCTGGGCCGGTGACACCACCACACATCACCGATCTGCCGATCCGAGCGCTGACCGTGGACGATCTCCACCACTGCGCCGACCTGTCCGAAGATCGTGGCTGGCTCCGCGAGGACCACAAGTGGGGACTGCTGCTCGCCGCCGGAAACGGCTACGGCATCGATGCCCCGGACGGCCGGGGCCTCGCCGCCGCCTGCGTCGTCACCCGCTACGGCAGCACCTCCACCGACCCCGGCCTCGCCGCCATCGGCATGGTCCTCGTGGCCGACCGCTACGCACGCCAGGGGCTCGGACGCACCCTGATGACCCACGTCTGCAACGACGTGCTCAAGGGAGTCCCGCTCACCCTGCACGCCACTCCTTATGGGCGCCCGCTCTACGAGGAGCTCGGGTTCAAGACCACAGGCCGCGCCGAAATGCTGGTGGGGGCCTTCCAGGAGGACGGCTCCGGCGCGCCCGGTACCGCTCGGGTCCGACGGGCGGTCGCAGAGGACCTCCCGCGCATCCTGAGCCTGGACGCCGAGGTCTTCGGCGCCGACCGCACGCACATGATCACGCGACTGCCCGCCTTCGCCGACCAGTTGCTCGTCGCTGAGAACCAGACCGGAGACGGCACGCTCACGGGATACGCGGCGGCCTGGCCCAACATGCACACCCATGTCATCGGCCCCCTGATCGCCCGGGACACCGAGACCGCCATGTCCCTGGTCACCTCTCTCGCCAGGGGCACGGACCGTGTGCTGCGCACCGATGTCGACGTACGGCACGAGGAACTGCTCGCGTGGCTCAAGGAACGCGGCCTGGAGTCCGTCGCCTTCAACGCCGTGATGACACGGGACATGCCCGAGCTGCCCGGTGACTGGACCCGCCGTTGGGCACCGCTGACCGTGGCCGCCGGCTGAGAAGGGGCTTCCGATATGACCGACTCTCCTGCGTTGGAGATCCGGCCGGCCACCGAGGCCGATCTGCCCGCCATCGTCGCCATGCTCGCCGACGACCCGCTGGGCGCGACCCGCGAGTCCCCGGACGACCTCACCCCGTACCGCACAGCCCTGGAACGCCTCGTCGGCGACCCGAACCAGCATGTGGTCGTCGCCGTGCGGGCCGGCCGTGTCGTGGGCACCCTCCAGCTGACGATCGTCCCCGGCCTCTCCCGCAAGGGAACCACCCGCGCCATCGTCGAAGGCGTCCGCGTCCACGCGGACGAGCGTGGCAGCGGACTGGGCACCCGGTTCATCGAGTGGGCGGTCGAGAAGTCCCGCGCCGAGAACTGCGCACTCGTCCAGCTCACGTCGGACGTGACCCGGACCGACGCCCACCGCTTCTACGAACGGCTCGGGTTCACCGCCTCGCACGTCGGGTTCAAGCTCCAGCTCTGACCGGCAGGATCGTGGGCCGGGCCGCACCGCGGCGTCGGTGGCCCGGCCTACGATCGGGAGGATGAGCGCCCGTCTCCCCCTCCTCGGCACCATCGAACGCCGGAACCGCCTCGGCCGGCGCCACCGTCTGGCCCCGTCGGCCCACGCCGCGACGGTCGCGGAGGCCGCGGACTCCGTCGTCGCCCTGCACGCCACCGACGCCGCGACCGTCTTCCTCTCCGCCCGGGCCCGGCTGGCCGAGGGCGGCCCCGGAGCGATCGAGCACGCGCTCTACGAGGACGTCCGCCTCGTACGGCTGCTCAGCATGCGCAACACCCTCTTCGCGGTGTCGACGCACCTCGCCCCGTACGTCGACGCGTCGACCGCCCGCGCCATCGCCGTCAAGGAGCGCCGCACCCTCCTCAAGCACCTCGCCGAGGACGGACAGGGGCTCGACGCCGCATGGCTGGCCGGGGTGGAGGCCGCCGCTCTGGACACCCTGGACACCAGCGGACCCCTCACCGGCAGTCAGCTCTCCGCAGCCGTGCCCGCCCTGCGCCGGAAGATCACCATCAGCCGGGGCAAGAAGTACGAGACGGAGCAGGGCGTCGCCACCCGCGTCATCCGCCTACTGGCCGCCGACGGCAGGATCCGCCGCGACCGGCCGCGCGGGTCGTGGACCTCCAGCCAGTTCCGGTGGGTCCACAGCGCACCCTCGCCCGCCGTCCCGGCCGCGGAGGCCCGCGCGGAGATCGCCCGCCGCTGGCTGGACGCGTACGGCCCGGCCACCGAGGCCGACCTCAAGTGGTGGACGGGCTGGACCCTCACCGACGTCCGCAAGGCCCTCGCCGCCGTCGGCCCCGACCAGGTGTGCCTCGAAGACGGCCGTACCGCCCTGGTCAGCCCCGGGGACACCGCGCCCGAACCGACTCCCGAGCCCTGGGCAGCGCTGCTGCCCGCGCTCGATCCCGCGGGCATGGGCTGGGCCGACCGGGGGTTCCACCTCGATGCCGCCCACAGGCCCGCCCTCTTCGACTACGCGGGCAACATCGGTCCCACCGTGTGGTGGAACGGCGAGATCGTCGGGGGCTGGGCCCAGCGCCCGGCCGGAGAGATCGTCTGGCGGCTGCTGGGCGACCCCGGCCGCACCGCCGAGGAGGCGATCGCCGCCGAGGCCGCGCGCCTCGCCGCCTGGGTGGGCGACGCCCGTGTCACCCCCCGCTTCCGCACTCCGCTGGAGCGTGAACTCGTCGCCTGAGAGGGGCTTCCGGGGCCCTCAGCCGATCCCGCGCCAGCCCTGTGGGTCGACGCCGCCGGGCACCGGAGCAGCGGCGTCGTACGGCTCCCTCGTGAACACGAACGACGCCAGATCGAGATGGCTCACCGAGCCGTCCTCGCGGCGGACCGCCCGCAGCGTCTCACCGGCGTAATACCCGGACAGCCCGGTCCAGCTGCCGTCGGCCTCGGAGCGGAACCGCGCAGTACGCCCCGCCCCCGCGACCGGCCCCAGCTCCAGGGACCCGTCCGCGAGCAGCCGCACCACCTGGGCCGAAGTCCCCCAGTACCAGGGGCCGCACAGTTCGAGGGGCACCTGATCCGCAGCCGTGGACGGCCGCCACGGGCGGGGGAACGGGGGCTCCGCGTCCGCCACGATCCCGACGAGATCAACCGCCACGGCCGAGGCCGGCACCCCCGACGTGCAGTTGGCCAGCACCACCGCGGCCACGTCGTCCGCCTCGCTCATCCACAGCCCCGCGACGAACCCGGGCAGCGAACCGCTGTGGCCCGCCAGCCTGCGCGCGCCCTGGGCCGCCAGCTGCATCCCCAGCCCGTAGCCGAGGTCGGCGAGGCCGGGCTCCGGGGGCGCCGCCGGCCGGCTCATCTCCCGTACGGACTCCACGCTCAGGACCCGCTCGTCACCGCGCAGCAGGAAGGCGGCGAACCGTGCGAGGTCACGGGTCGTGGACCACAGCTGACCGGCCGCGGCCATCAGCCCCAGGTCCTCCAGCGGTTCGGGCATCATCACGTCGGCCCACGGATGCACCGCCCAGCCGCCGGCGTGCGGCGCCTGCGGCAGTCCGCTCGTACGGTCCAGGCCGAGGGGCTCCAGCACCTCGGCCCGCAGGACCTCTTCCCAGGTCCTGCCGCGCAGCGCCTCCACCAGCGAACCCAGCAGGGTGTAACCGGGGTTGGAGTAGTGGTGCCTGCGGCCCGGGGCGAGCTTGAAGGGCTCCTCGCCCAGAACGTCGGCGAGGTCGGGCCGCTGCGAGCCGGGCGTGCGCTCCCACCACTCGCCGGGGGTCTCCGCCGCCAGCCCCGCGGTGTGGGACAGCAGTTGGGCGATGGTCACGTGGCCGGCGGCGGTCCCCGGGAGGTGCTTCTCCAGCGGGTCGTCGAGCCTCAACAGCCCTTCGTCACGCAGGCGCATGACGAGGACGGCGGTGAAGGTCTTGCTGATCGACCCGATCCGGTACTGGACGTTCCCGTCCGGGCCGTGGCCCTCGACGGAGGTCCGGGAACCCTCCCAGACCACCTCCCCGCCGCGCAGCACGGCCGCGACGACCGACGGGGCCCGTCCCGTGCTCTGGGCGACGGCGATCCGGTGCCTCAGCGCACGCCGGGTGGCGGGGAGCAGTTCACGGTCCTCGGCAAGCTCATCCATGATCGGATGCTACGTGTTGGCCATGTCCACGAAGCGCGAGTAGTGGCCCTGGAAGGCGACCGTGATCGTCGCGGTGGGGCCGTTACGGTGCTTGGCCACGATCAGGTCGGCCTCACCGGCACGAGGCGACTCCTTCTCGTAGGCGTCCTCTCGGTGCAGCAGGATCACCATGTCGGCGTCCTGCTCGATGGAGCCCGACTCACGCAGGTCGGAGACCATCGGCTTCTTGTCGGTCCGCTGCTCCGGACCACGGTTCAGCTGGGAGAGCGCGATCACCGGGACCTCGAGCTCCTTCGCCAGCAGCTTCAGGTTTCGGGACATGTCCGAGACCTCCTGCTGACGGCTCTCGGGCCGGCGCGAGCCACCCGACTGCATCAGCTGGAGGTAGTCGATGACCACGAGCGAGAGGTCGTTGCGCTGCTTGAGCCGACGGCACTTGGCCCGGATCTCCATCATCGACAGGTTGGGGGAATCGTCGATGTAGAGCGGGGCGGCGGAGACGTCGGGCATCCGGCGGGCCAGCCGGGTCCAGTCGTCGTCCGTCATCGTGCCCGAACGCATGTGGTGCAGCGCCACCCTGGCCTCGGCCGACAGGAGGCGCATGGCGATCTCGTTGCGCCCCATTTCCAGGGAGAAGATCACGCTGGGCAGGTTGCTCTTGATGGAGCAGGCCCGGGCGAAGTCGAGCGCGAGTGTGGACTTGCCCATGGCCGGACGTGCGGCAATGACGATCATCTGACCCGGGTGCAGTCCGTTGGTCAGCGAGTCCAGGTCGGTGAAGCCGGTGGGCACGCCAGACATCTGCCCGCTGCGCGAACCGATGGCCTCGATCTCGTCGAGGGCGCCTTCCATGATGTCGCCGAGCGGCAGGTAGTCCTCGGAGGTCCGCTGCTCGGTGACGGCGTAGATCTCGGCCTGGGCGCTGTTGACGATCTCGTCGACATCGCCGTCGGCGGCGTACCCCATCTGCGTGATCTTCGTACCGGCGGCGACGAGGCGGCGCAGGACGGCCCGCTCGTGGACGATCTCCGCGTAGTACTCCGCGTTCGCCGCCGTCGGCACGGACTGGACCAGCGTGTGCAGGTACGAGGCCCCGCCGACCTTGCTGATCTCGCCCCTACGGGTCAGTTCGGCGCCGACGGTGATCGGGTCGGCCGGCTCGCCCTTGGCGTACAGGTCGAGGATGGCCTGGTAGATCGTCTCGTGCGAGGGCCGGTAGAAGTCGTGGCCCTTGATGACCTCGACCACGTCGGCGATGGCGTCCTTGGAGAGGAGCATGCCGCCCAGCACCGACTGCTCGGCGTCGAGGTCCTGCGGGGGGACGCGCTCGAAGCCGCCACCGCCACCGTCCCAGGAGCCGCCCTCGCGGCCCCGGTCGTGCTGCTCGTCACCGCGGCCCCGGCCTTCGCTGTTACGGCGCGGACGGGCGGGCAGACGGTCGCTCGGACCGCTGTCGGCCCAGGGGTCGTCCATGGGCTCGGGCATGCTCACCGGGCCGCCTCCTCCCGTCCGCAGAGCGGACCTCGCCGTGCGACTCTTTCTACGACACGGCTCTGACATTTGGGGCACCCGAATCGGCTGTCGGCGAGTCGGGCAACGCACCACGGTAGGGCCGCGAGCGGCGTCAGCCAATCTTGTTATCCACAGGCTCTGTGGATGAGATGTGGACGACGGCGCCAATGCTGTGGGTAACTCCCCCGAAGCTGTGCACGGACCGGGGGACGACGCTGTGGACAAAATCACCTGGGGCACCCCATTACCCCACCTGACCTGGGATTTCGTCTTCCACCGGGAGTGTGGGGGAAATTTCTTCGGCGCACTCTCGAGAACGCCTCCAACGGGTCGGGAAGAACGCCCGGGTCAGCGCGCTAGTAAGGATCCCTGCAAGGTTGCGTCCATTACCTGTGGAAGATTAGATTTGGGCGCATGACCCAGGCCCTCGCAGCACCCACGGCCGGGCCGAGACGGCACGACCGAGAGATCTTCGCACTCGCCGTCCCCGCCTTCGGCGCCCTCGTCGCCGAGCCCCTCTTCGTGATGGCCGACAGCGCCATCGTGGGACATCTCGGCACCCCCCAGCTGGCCGGCCTCGGCATCGCCGCCGCCCTGCTCACCACTGCCGTGAGCGTCTTCGTCTTCCTCGCCTACGCCACCACGGCCGCCGTTTCCCGCCGGGTCGGCGCCGGAGACCTCCAGGCGGCCATCCGGCAGGGCATGGACGGCATCTGGCTGGCCCTCCTGCTCGGTATGGCCGTCATCGCCGTGGTCCTTCCCGCCGCTCCCTCGCTGATCTCCCTTTTCGGCGCCTCGGACAGCGTCGCCCCGCACGCGATCACCTATCTGCGCATCTCCGCCCTCGGGATCCCGGCGATGCTCGTGGTCCTGGCCGCGACCGGTGTCATCCGCGGCCTTCAGGACACCCGCACACCCCTCTACGTCGCCATCGGCGGCTTCGCCCTCAACGCGGGACTGAACGTCGCGCTCGTCTACGGTGCAGGTCTCGGTATCGCCGGCTCCGCCTGGGGCACCGTCCTCGCCCAGTGCGCCATGGCGGCCGCCTACCTCTTCGTGGTCGTACGCGGAGCCCGTCGGCACGGAGCCTCCCTGCGTCCCGACGCCGTCGGCATCCGCGCCTGTGCCCAGGCGGGGGCTCCGCTCCTGGTCCGCACGCTGTCGTTGCGCGCCATCCTGATGATCGCCACCGCGGTGGCCGCCCGGCTCGGCGACGCCGACATCGCGGCCCACCAGATCCTGCTCTCCCTGTGGAGCCTGCTCGCCTTCGCGCTCGACGCCATCGCGATCGCCGGGCAGGCGATCATCGGCCGCTACCTGGGAGCGGGGGACACGGAGGGCGCGAAGGCCGTCTGCCGCCGGATGGTGCAGTGGGGCATTGCCACGGGCATCGTGCTCGGCCTGCTGGTGGTGCTGGCCCGCCCCGTCTTCATTCCGCTGTTCACCAGCGACCCGGCGGTCGAAAACGCCCTGCTGCCCGCCCTGCTGGTCGTGGCCCTCTCCCAGCCCGTGTCCGGCATCGTCTTCGTGTTGGACGGGGTCCTGATGGGCGCGGGGGACGGCCCCTACCTGGCCCGGGCCATGCTCGTGACGCTCGCCGTCTTCGCTCCGGTCGCGCTGCTCGTGCCGGCCCTGGGGGGCGGTCTGACGACGCTCTGGTGGGCCATGACCCTGATGATGCTGGTCCGGATGGTCACCCTGCAGTTGCGGGCCCGCTCCGGCCGATGGGCGATCGCGGGCGCCTCCCGGTAGGTGTTTCACGTGAAACAACGCCGGGCCGTGGTCATGTTTCACGTGAAACACCTGGGCGAGGCATGGGCCCGCGCGGAGGAGCTCACGAAACGGCGAAGGGCCGCACCCCAGCGGGGTGCGGCCCTTCGCGTGCAGCCCTTAGGCGGCGACGACCTCGATGCCCACGTTCGCGGCCACGTCGCTGTGCAGACGCACGGAGACCTGGTACGAACCGAGGGTCTTGATCGGGGAGCCCAGCTCCACGCGGCGCTTGTCGACCTTCGGGCCACCCGAAGCCTCGATCGCCGTGGCGATGTCGGCCGGGGTCACGGAGCCGAAGAGACGACCGGCGTCACCCGCGCGGGTGGCCAGACGGACCTTCACGCCCTCGAGCTTGGCCTTGACCTCGTTGGCCTGCTCGATGGTCGCGATCTCGTGGATCTTGCGGGCGCGGCGGATCTGCGCCACGTCCTTCTCGCCACCCTTGGTCCAGCGGATCGCGAAACCGCGCGGGACCAGGTAGTTGCGAGCGTAACCGTCCTTGACGTCGACGACATCGCCGGCGGCACCGAGGCCAGAGACCTCGTGGGTAAGGATGATCTTCATTGGTCGGTCACCCTTTCCTTATCGCGCGGTGGACGTGTAGGGCAGCAGCGCCATCTCACGGCTGTTCTTCACGGCCGTGGCGACGTCACGCTGGTGCTGCGTGCAGTTGCCGGTGACGCGGCGGGCACGGATCTTGCCGCGGTCGGAAATGAACTTCCGCAGCATGTTCGTGTCCTTGTAGTCCACGTACGCGGTCTTGTCCTTGCAGAACGCGCAGACCTTCTTCTTAGGCTTGCGCACAGGCGGCTTCGCCATTGTGTCTCTCCTGTGTGATCAAGAAGTTTGGATGGAGCTGCCCTAGAAGGGCGGCTCGTCCGAGTAGCCACCGCCGGAGCCGCCGGAGCTTCCGCCCCAACCGCCCCCGCCGCCGCCCTGCTGCTGGCCACCGGCCGGCGCGCTGGACGCCCACGGGTCGTCGGAGGGAGCTCCGCCGCCCTGCTGGCCGCCGCTGGGGGCTCCGCCCCAGCCGCCGCCGCCCTGCTGCTGACCGCCGCCGCCGTATCCACCCTGGCCACCGCGACCGGTGGTCTTGGTGACCTTGGCCGTGGCGTTCTTCAGGCTGGGGCCGACTTCCTCGACGTCCAGCTCGTAGACCGTGCGCTTGACACCCTCACGGTCCTCGTACGACCGCTGCCTCAGCCGGCCCTGCACGATGACGCGCATGCCTCGCTGGAGGGACTCGGCGACGTTCTCCGCCGCCTGCCGCCACACCGAGCAGGTCAGGAACAGGCTCTCGCCGTCCTTCCACTCATTGGTCTGACGGTCGAAGGTGCGGGGGGTGGACGCGACACGGAACTTCGCGACCGCCGCACCCGAGGGGGTGAAGCGCAGCTCGGGGTCGTCGACGAGATTGCCGACGACCGTGATGACGGTCTCGCCTGCCATGGGTGAACCTCTCGGCGGGGATTGCTGCTGGGCTGCTGTGCTACTCGATCCCGATTACCGCTGAACCGAAGTTCAGTGGGTCTCGGGGCGAAGGACCTTGGTCCGGAGAACCGACTCGTTCAGGTTCATCTGTCGGTCAAGCTCCTTGACGACCGCAGGCTCGGCCTGGAGGTCGATGACCGAGTAGATGCCCTCGGGCTTCTTCTTGATCTCGTAAGCGAGACGACGACGGCCCCAGGTGTCGACCTTCTCGACCTTTCCGTTGCCCTCACGGACGACGGAGAGGAAGTTCTCGATCAGCGGGGAGACAGCGCGCTCCTCGAGATCGGGGTCGAGGATGACCATCACTTCGTAGTGACGCATGTGGAACCCACCTCCTTTGGACTCAGCGGCCACGGTCGTTCCGTGGCAGGAGGGTCGTGATGCGTGAGCACGGCGTCCGCAGAGCAGACACCGCGCAGCTGTACAGACTACCTGCTCGCGTCCTTCCGGTTGAAATCCGGCAGGAGAGGGCCACAATCTGTATCCATCGGGTGTGCTCGGTGCTATGCCCCCGGCCCCCTGCCGGAGGCAGCCCGCAGCACCGCCAGCTTCAGCCAGGAGGTGCCTTCCGATGGCACAGGCAATGCGGTCCCCTCAGATCTCCCTGCTCTCGACCGACGGAAAGCCCCATCCGCTGCAGGACGCCCTGATGGCGGTCACTCTGACCCTCGGCGTCGTGGCGTTCGTCACGGCCTTCTTCCACAACCTGCACCTGATCAGCTCGTGGGCCGGGTTGATCGGAATCCTGACCGGCGCGTACGGACAGTTCGTCTCCGTCACGACACGCGAGCGCTTCGCGCTGATCATCGGCCTTGGCGCATCTGCCATCGGCTTCTACCTCGGCATGTTCCACGGCGGCCTCTTCGGGGGCTGACCCTGCTGCCCGCGGCACCTCCGCGGCAGGGCGCCGGCCGCACTCCGGCCCGGGACCACGGCCCGTCCCCCAGAAGGGTGGCGCCCCTGTCGCAGTAGGCTTCGCGCCATAGCCAGCGAAGCCGCCGAGGAGACGCCCCGACATGAGCCTGTCCCTGAGGACCATCAGCCGAGAGCAGCATCTGGGTTACCTCCAGAGCCTGCCCTCGGCGAGCCACTGCCAGGTCCCGGCGTGGGCCGACGTCAAGAACGAGTGGCGTTCCGAGAACCTCGGTTGGTTCAACGAGTCCGATGAACTCGTCGGAGCCGCACTCGTGCTGTACCGGCAGTTGCCCAAGGTGAAGCGCTACCTCGCGTACCTCCCCGAGGGCCCGGTCATCAACTGGTACGCCCCGAACCTGGAGGAGTGGCTCCAGCCGATGCTGGCCCACCTCAAGCAGCAGGGCGCCTTCACGGTGAAGATGGGCCCGCCCGTCGTCATCCGCCGCTGGAACTCGGCGGCCATCAAGGCCGGCATCCAGGACCCGAACGTCAAGCGCCTGCGCGACGTGGAGGCCTCGGTCATCGAGCCGCGCGCCTTCGAGGTGTCGGACAAGCTGCGCCGCATGGGCTGGCAGCAGGCTGAGGACGGCGGCGCCGGGTTCGGCGACGTCCAGCCGCGCTACGTCTTCCAGGTACCGCTCGCCAACCGTTCCCTGGACGACGTCCTCAAGGGCTTCAACCAGCTGTGGCGCCGCAACATCAAGAAGGCGGAGAAGGCCGGCGTCGAGGTCGTCCAGGGCGGTTACGACGACCTGCCGACCTGGCAGCACCTCTACGAGATCACGGCCGAGCGCGACAAGTTCCGCCCGCGCCCCCTCAGCTACTTCCAGCGCCAGTGGACGGCCCTCAACTCCGAGGACCCCAACCGGATGCGCCTGTACATCGCCACGCACGAGGGAGAGCCGCTGGCCGCCGCCACGATGCTCACCGTCGGCCAGCACGTCTGGTACTCGTACGGCGCCTCCGCCAACCACAAGCGTGAGGTCCGGCCCTCGAACGCGATGCAGTGGCGGATGCTGCGCGACGCCTACGCACTCGGTGCCAGCGTCTACGACCTGCGCGGAATCTCTGACACGCTGGACGAGAACGACCACCTGTTCGGTTTGATCCAGTTCAAGGTCGGTACCGGCGGCGAAGCCGTGGAGTACGTCGGCGAGTGGGACTTCCCGCTGAACAAGGTGCTGCACAAGGCGCTCGACATCTACATGTCGCGTCGCTGACCCAGATCCACCCCGCTTTCCCCACACAGTCCCGCTGCACCGCGCAGCTTCATCGGAGAGGTTCCGGACGGGCATGGCGCTCACGCTCTACGTCGACACCGCGCGCTGGCGTGCGCACCAGAAGCAGGTCCAGGACCAGTTCCCCGGGATGATCCCGGTCTGCAAGGGCAACGGCTACGGCTTCGGCCACGAGCGGCTGTGCGAGGAGGCGACCCGGATGGGCGCCGACGTGCTCGCGGTCGGCACGACGTACGAGGCCGCCAGCATCAAGGACTGGTTCGGCGGCGACCTGCTCGTCCTCACCCCGTTCCGCCGGGGTGAGGAGCCGGTGCCGCTGCCGGACCGGGTCATCCGCTCGGTGTCCTCGCTGGAAGGCGTCCGCAGCCTGGTCGGCGCCCGCGTGGTCATCGAGTGCATGAGCTCGATGCGCCGCCACGGCATCTCCGAGCAGGACCTGGGCCAGCTGCACGGTGCGATCGAGGACGTGCGGCTGGAGGGCTTCGCCCTGCACCTGCCGCTGGACCGCCCGGACGGCTCGGACGCCGTGGAGGAGGTCATCGGCTGGATGGACCGGCTGCGCGCGGCCCGCCTGCCGCTGCACACCATGTTCGTCAGCCACTTGCGGGCCGAGGAGCTGGCACGGCTCCAGCAGCAGTTCCCCCAGACCCGCTTCCGGGCCCGGATCGGCACCCGGCTGTGGCTGGGCGACCACGAGGCGACCGAGTACCGCGGATCGGTGCTCGACGTCACCCGCGTGGCCAAGGGGGACCGGTTCGGCTACCGCCAGCAGAAGGCCGCCTCGGACGGCTGGCTGGTCGTGGTCGCCGGCGGTACCTCGCACGGTGTCGGTCTGGAGGCCCCGAAGGCGCTGCACGGTGTGATGCCGCGCGCCAAGGGTGTCGCCCGGGCGGGCCTCGCCACGGTCAACAGGAACCTGTCGCCGTTCGTGTGGGCGGGCAAGCAGCGCTGGTTCGCCGAGCCGCCGCACATGCAGGTGTCGATCCTCTTCGTGCCGGCCGACGCGGCCGAGCCGAAGGTCGGCGACGAGCTGGTCGCCCACCTGCGCCACACGACCACGCAGTTCGACCGGATGCTCGACTCCTGAGCCGTCCCGGTCAGTTCCCGGGGCCGGTGCCCCAGTCGACCCGCTGTCCCTCCGAGGGCGTCGCGTACCGCGGCGCCCTCGCTGCGTCCGACAGCACGAACACGTCCTCGGCGCCGTCCAGGACGCCGCCGGAGGGGTCGTCCGAGCCGTCCCGGCGTACGACGTCGTGCTCCGGGAGGAGGATGTCGCGGACGACGACGGCGCAGAGGTACAGCGTGGCCAGCAGGTGGGCGGCGATCGCCAGCTGGTAGCCCTCCACGGGCAGCCCCTGGTGCTTGTCCCCGCTGTTGATGTAGGCGAGGTAGAACCAGATGCCGAGGAAGTAGACGACCTCGCCGGCCTGCCAGATGAGGAAGTCCCGCCAGCGCGGCCGGGCCAGCGCGGCGAGCGGGATCAGCCACAGCACGTACTGCGGTGAGTAGACCTTGTTGCAGAGGATGAAGGCCGCGACGACCAGGAAGGCCAGCTGGGCGAAGCGGGGGCGGCGGGGGGCGGTCAGGGTGAGCAGTCCGATGGCCCCGCACAGCAGGAGCGTCAGCCCGGTCGCGTAGGTGTTGGCGTCGTGCAGCGGGTTGCCCGAGCGCTGGGAGATCAGCAGCCAGACGGAGCCGAAGTCGATGGGCCGCTCCTGGCTGAAGGTGTAGAACTTCGTCCAGCCCTCCCAGGCGAACAGCATGACGGGCAGGTTCGCCACGAGCCAGGCACCGGCCGCGCCCAGGGCCGCCCCGCCGAAGGCACGCCACGTGCCGGCCCGCCAGCACAGGACGAACAGGACCCCGAGGAGCAGGACGGGGTAGAGCTTCGCCGCGGTCGCCAGACCGATGAAGACCCCGAAGAGGACCGTCCGCCCCCGGGACCACATGAGCATCCCGGTCGCGGTCAGGGCGATGGCCAGCAGGTCCCAGTTGATCGTCGCCGTGAGGGCGAAGGCGGGCGCGAGGGCGAAGAGCAGGGCGTCCCAGGGCCGGCGGCGGTGGGTGCGGGCGACGCACACGGCGATGACGGCGGTACAGGCCATCAGCATGCCCGCGTTGACCATCCAGTACATCTGCTCGCGGTGCTGCATGGAGCCGCTGCCGGGGGTCAGCCAGGAGGCGATCTCCATGAAGAGACCGGTGAGCACCGGGTACTCCAGGTACTCCATGTCCCCGGGGAGCCGGTCGAAGTAGGGCGTGAGGTTGTCGGCGAAGCCGCGGACCGCGTACAGGTGCGGGATGTCGGAGTAGCACGCGTGGGTGTACTGCGAGGTCGCGCCCTGGAACCACGCCCAGTCGTAGCAGGGCAATTTCTGCACCATGCCGAGCGCGAACATGCCGATGGCGATGAGGGCCACGACGCGCACCGGTCCCAGCCAGTGTCCGCCGAGGCGGGCGTAGCGGCCGATGGGGCCGCCGATGAGCTCGCTGCCGGCTGCGGCGACCTCGTCCTGCTGCGTGGGCCGTACGGGGCGGTCCTCGTGCACCTTCGTCATGGGGGTCATCCTGCCGTACGGGGACCGGCACGGGGGAAGGCCGCCGCACGGACGGGTGCGACGGCCTTCCTCGGTCCACGGGGCGGTGGGGTGGATCAGTCCTGCGTGCTGCCGGTGGTGGTGGACCCTCCGGTCAGGCCGCCCGGGCGGCCCGGTCTGCCGCTGGGCGACGGGGACGGCGATCCGCTGGGTCCGCCGATGATCCCGCTCGTGCTGCCGCTGTTCGTGCCTCCGTCGGTGGTCCCGCGCGTGGTGTCCGGGTCGCAGTACAGCTCCCACGGCTTGCACGGCCGGCCGCCCTTGGACGGCGTCGGGGACGGCGGCGGGCTGCTCGGCGGGAGCGAGGACGGGGACTGGGACGGCGTCACGGGTGCCGCGGGCGTCGGGGAGGGGGCGCCGGCGGAGTCGGCTGTGACACCGATGTCCTCCGCCTCCGGGAAGTCCTTGACCGGGGCGCCCTTGAGGGCCTCGCCCATGTACTCGGTCCAGATCTCGGCCGGGATGTCACCACCGTGCAGGGAGGGGATGTCGCCCACGCCCTTCATGGAGATCAACTTCTTCTCGGCCGAGTTGGGGTCGGTGCGGAAGAGGACCACGGAAGTGGACAGTTCCGGGGTGTAGCCGACGAACCACGCCGACTTGTTCTCGTCCGTGGTGCCGGTCTTGCCCGCGGCGGGCCGGCCCAGCTTCTTGGCCTTCTTGCCGGTGCCGTTCTCGACGACGTTCTGCAGCACCTTGGTGATGTTGTCCGCGACCGCGTTGTCCATGGCCCGCTGGTCCTTGGGGGCCTCGAAGCCGGTCAGCTTCTCGCCGTTCTTCTCGACCGCGGTCACGGAGTACGGCTCGCGGTGCATGCCGGAGGCGGCGAAGGTCGCGTACGAGTCGGCCATGCGGATGGCGCTGGGGGTGGAGGTGCCCAGGGCGAAGGAGGCGTCGTTGTTCGGGTTGATCGACTCCTCGAGGATGCCCGTGGACTTCGCCACGTTCTTGACCTTGTCGTGGCCGACGTCGAAGACGAGCTGGGCGAACGGGACGTTGATGGACTTCTCCATCGCCTCGTTGAGGGTCACGTACCCGAAGGCGGTCGGGCTCTCGTTCTTCTGCCTGAACGGATTGCCCGAGGAGTCGCGCAGCGGCTTGCCGTCACGGTTGTTGATCACCGTGAGGTCGTTCGCCTGGTACTTGCTGTCGACCGAGATGCCCTTGCCGTTGGAGTTCTGGGTGCCGTACTCCATGGCCGCCGCCAGCACGTACGGTTTCCAGGTCGAGCCGACCGGGACGCCGCTGGTGTTGGCGTTGTTGCTGAAGTACTTCTTGTCCCAGCCCGGGCCGCCGTACAGGGCCACGAGCGCGCCGGTCTTCACGTCCACGGAGGCGGCGCCGAACTGTACGAAGGTGTCGGTCTCCGGGCGCTTCTTCTCGTCGATCAGCCCGGCGCGGATGTCCTCGACCGCCTTCGTCATGGCGTCCACCTTGGGCTTGTCGAAGGTGGTCTTGATCCGGTAGCCGCCCATGGCCATCTGTTCGGCGGTGATGCCCTTGGTCTTCATCACGTACGCCTTGGCCGTGTCGACCAGGTAGCCGATCTGACCGGTCATGCCGCGGGCCTGCTCCGACTCGACGCGCGCCGGGAACTCCGTGTACTTCGCCCGCTCCGCGGGGTCCATGCGGCCCACTTCGACCTCGCGGTCCAGCACCCAGGCCCAGCGCTTGCGGGCCCGGTCCTCGTTGAGGACGGGGGTGGCGGCGGCACCGATGCCGCCGTCCGGGTTGTAGAGGTTGGGTCCCTTGAGCACGGCGGCGAGGAAGGCGCACTCGGAGGGGTTCAGGTCCTGGCTGTCCTTGCCGAAGTAGGCGCGGGCCGCAGCCTGGATGCCGTAGGCGTCCCGCCCGTAGTAGGCGGTGTTGAGGTAGCCCGCGAGGACCGTGTCCTTCTCCTCCGTGACGCCAAGCCTTATCGCGATGAAGAGCTCGGTGACCTTGCGCTTGAGCGTCTGGTCGGAGTCCAGGTACGTGTTCTTCACGTACTGCTGGGTGATGGTCGAGCCGCCCTGGGTGGAGCCGCCCGTGCCCATGTTCCATACGGCGCGGGCGATGCCCATCGGGTCCACGCCCTTGTCGGTCTCGAAGGATTCGTTCTCCGCCGCGATCACGGCGTCCCTCATCGACCGGGGGATGCTCGAGATGGGGACGATCTGCCGGTTCATCGAACCGCCCGTCGCCACCATCTGGCTGCCGTCGGCCCAGTAGAAGACGTTGTTCTGCGCCTGGGCCGCCTTGTTGGGGTCGGGCGTGCTCACCATGGCGATGCCGATGCCGGTACCGGCGATGATGACCGCGAAGAAGCCCAGGGCGGTGCCGGACACCAGCTTCCAGGAGGGCACGAAGCGCTTCCAGCCGTCCCGGTCGGAGCGCGGGTAGTTGATCAGCCGCTTGTCCGGACGGCCCGCACCGCGTGCGCTGCCGGCGCTTCCTCTGCCACGGCCCGAGGATCCTCTCTGCGCGGCCCGGCGGGCATCGGCGCGACTGCCCTGCGCGGGCTGCTGTGCGTAGGGGCCGCTGTGTGACGCGGTGGGGACGTCACGTCCGGCCGGGGCACCCCTGCCGGGGCGCGGCGGGGCGGCGCGGCGGGCAGAGGCCCGCCCCCCGCCCTGGGGCTGCGGCGGTTTGCGGCGGTGCTCGCTCATCGAACGACTACTCCTCGGGCAGGCGAGTGGCCTGGAAGCGGCAGATCAATTCCGGTTCCCCCCGGTGTCATGGCGCACAGACTACGCACGCTCAAAACCCGCCCAGTGCCGAAGTTCACCCCAAATCAGGCAACCTGCCTGGTGCGAATCGGTGATGTGATGCCGGTCACCATGTCTCCCCTTGTCGATGAAGGCAGCCCGTTCTATCGTCTGGATGTATCGAGTCGATACATCAGCTCGACATAAGGACTCAGGGGTGGAGGAGAGGCAGGCGGATGAGCAGACGCTCCGGCATCCTCGAGTTCGCCGTCCTCGGGCTGCTCCGCGAATCCCCCATGCACGGCTACGAGCTGCGCAAGCGGCTCAACACCTCGCTGGGAGTGTTCAGGGCCTTCAGCTACGGGACGCTCTACCCCTGCCTCAAGACGCTCGTCGCCAACGGCTGGTTGATCGAAGAACCGGGCAACGCCCCGGAAGACGCTCTCGCCGCTTCACTCGCAGGGCGCCGCGCCAAGATCGTCTACCGGTTGACGGCCGCGGGTAAGGAGCGCTTCGAGGAGCTCCTCTCCCACACGGGCCCCGAGACCTGGGAGGACGAGTCCTTCGCCGCCCGCTTCGCCTTCTTCGGCCAGACCGAACGAGACGTGCGCATGCGGGTGCTGGAGGGCCGCCGCAGCCGGCTGGAGGAGCGCCTGGAAAAGATGCGCGCCTCCCTCGCCAGAACGCGGGAGCGCCTCGACGACTACACGCTTGAGCTGCAGCGGCACGGCATGGAGTCCGTGGAGCGCGAAGTGCGCTGGTTGAACGAGCTCATCGAGAGTGAGCGGGCGGGACGGGATCGGCGACGATCAGGTCCGTCCGACGAAACCGAAAAATGAGGACTGCATCTTGCAGACCTCGTCCGAGAACAAACAGGGAGCAACCGGAATGGGTTCGGTTCGCGTAGCCATCGTCGGCGTGGGCAACTGCGCCGCCTCGCTGGTGCAGGGCGTCGAGTACTACAAGGACGCCGACCCGGCGTCCAAGGTCCCCGGGCTGATGCACGTCCAGTTCGGCGACTACCACGTGCGTGACATCGAGTTCGTCGCCGCGTTCGACGTCGACGCGAAGAAGGTCGGCCTCGACCTTTCGGACGCCATCGGCGCCAGCGAGAACAACACCATCAAGATCTGCGACGTCCCGAACGCCGGTGTGACCGTTCAGCGCGGCCACACCTACGACGGTCTGGGCAAGTACTACCGCCAGACGATCGAGGAGTCCGCCGAGGCCCCGGTCGACGTCGTCCAGGTCCTCAAGGACCGTGAGGTCGACGTCCTGATCTGCTACCTGCCGGTCGGCTCCGAGGACGCGGCGAAGTTCTACGCGCAGTGCGCCATCGACGCCAAGGTCGCCTTCGTCAACGCCCTCCCGGTCTTCATCGCCGGCACCAAGGAGTGGGCCGACAAGTTCACCGAGGCCGGTGTCCCGATCGTCGGCGACGACATCAAGTCCCAGGTCGGTGCCACCATCACACACCGCGTGATGGCGAAGCTGTTCGAGGACCGCGGTGTCCGTCTTGAGCGCACCATGCAGCTCAACGTCGGCGGCAACATGGACTTCAAGAACATGCTCGAGCGCGACCGCCTCGAGTCGAAGAAGATCTCCAAGACGCAGGCCGTCACCTCGCAGATCCCCGACCGCGAGCTGGGCGAGAAGAACGTCCACATCGGCCCGTCCGACTACGTCGCGTGGCTCGACGACCGCAAGTGGGCCTACGTCCGCCTCGAGGGCCGCGCCTTCGGCGACGTCCCGCTGAACCTCGAGTACAAGCTCGAGGTGTGGGACTCCCCGAACTCCGCCGGTGTCATCATCGACGCCCTGCGCGCCGCGAAGATCGCCAAGGACCGCGGCATCGGCGGCCCGATCCTGTCGGCGTCCAGCTACTTCATGAAGTCCCCGCCGGTCCAGTACTTCGACGACGAGGCCCTGGCCAATGTCGAGAAGTTCATCAAGGGCGAGGTCGAGCGCTAGTCGAAGCCCCGAGAGTCCTGTCGACACCTGGACTTCGGTTGTTCTTCCGCGGAGGGTCCCCGGGCAATGTGCCCGGGGACCCTCCGCGTATGTGACCCTTTCCCTCATGCCTGTCGTACGTGATCTGCGCGTACTCCTGCGCCTGAGGGACTTCCGCAACCTGCTCGCCGTACGGCTGCTCTCCCAGGCGGCGGACGGCGTGTACCAGGTCGCGCTCGCCACCTATGTCGTCTTCTCCCCCGAGAAGCAGACCTCGCCCGCGGCCATCGCCTCGGCCATGGCGGTCCTGCTGCTCCCCTACTCGGTGATCGGCCCCTTCGCCGGGGTGCTGCTCGACCGCTGGCGGCGCCGCCAGGTCTTCCTCTACGGCAATCTGCTGCGGGCCTTCCTCGCCTGCATCACCGCGGTGCTGATCGTCGCCCACGTTCCCGACTGGCTGTTCTACGCCTCGGCGCTGTCCGTGACCGCAGTCAACCGCTTCGTGCTGGCCGGGCTGGCCGCCTCGCTGCCCCGCGTCGTCGGAGCCGATCAGCTGGTCACCGCGAACGCACTCTCCCCCACCGCGGGGACCCTCGCGGCCGTGGCCGGCGGAGGACTGGCCTTCCTCGTCCGGCTGCTCGCATCCGGCTCCAATGCCCTCGTCGTACTGCTCGGGGCCTGCCTCTATCTGTGTGCGGCCCTCGTCTCCCTGCGACTGGCCATCGGGCTGCTCGGTCCCGACCACTCCGCTGGGCAGGCCCACCCCTCGGTGGCCCAGGGCATCGCCCTCACCGTGCGGGGCATGACCGAAGGCCTCCGCCACCTCGCCTCCCGGCGCCGGGCGGCCCGGGCACTCACCGCGATGACCATGATGAGGTTCTGCTACGGGGCCCTGTTCGTCATGCTGCTGATGCTCTGCCGCTACGCCTGGTCGGACAACGAGGCCGACGGGCTCGCCCTCCTGGGCATCGCGGTCGGCGCCTCCGGAGCGGGATTCTTCGCAGCCGCCGTCGTGACCCCGTGGCTGGTGGGGCGGCTGGGGACCCTCGGCTGGATCACCGCCTGCGCCGCGGGCTCCGCCGTCCTGGTGCCGGCCCTGGGCCTGTTCTTCGCCCCGGGTCCGATGCTGGTCGCCGCGTTCGTCCTGGGCCTCGCCACCCAGGGCGCCAAGATCTCCACCGACACCGAACTGCAGTCCCGGGTGGACGACGACTACCGGGGCCGGGTGTTCTCCGTCTACGACGTGCTGTTCAACGTCGCCTTCGTCGGGGCGGCAGCGGTGGCCGCCCTGATGCTCCCCGCGGACGGGCGGTCCGTGGTCCTGCTCGCCTGCGTGTCCGTCCTCTATGCCCTGACCGCGGTGCTCCTCGGCCGACGCAGCCGATGTTTCACGTGAAACATCGGCGAAGCCGGGACCGCCGGTGCCGATGTTTCACGTGAACATCGGCACCGCCTCCCGCGGGTCAGGCCTGGGCCGCCCACCACTCCTTGAGCGCGGCGACGGCGGCGTCATGGCCCATCGGGCCGTTCTCCAGGCGCATCTCCAGCAGGAAGGCGTAGGCCTTGCCGATCACCGGCCCCGGGCCCACGTCCAGGACGCGCATGATCTCGTTGCCGTCCAGGTCGGGCCGGATCGCGTCCAGCTCCTCCTGCTCCTGCAGCTGTGCGATTCGCTCCTCCAGCCCGTCGTAGGTGCGGGAGAGCGCGTTGGCCTTGCGCTTGTTGCGCGTGGTGCAGTCGGACCGGGTCAGCTTGTGCAGGCGGTCCAGCAGCGGGCCGGCGTCACGGACGTAGCGCCGCACCGCGGAGTCCGTCCACTCCCCGTCTCCGTAGCCGTGGAAGCGCAGGTGCAGCTCGACCAGCCGGGACACGTCCTTGACCATGTCGTTGGAGTACTTCAGCGCGGTCAGCCGCTTCTTGGTCATCTTCGCGCCCACCACCTCGTGGTGGTGGAAGGAGACCCGGCCGTCGCTCTCGAAACGGCGGGTGCGGGGCTTGCCGATATCGTGCAGCAGGGCGGCCAGCCGCAGCACGAGGTCCGGGCCGTCCTCCTCCAGCGCGATCGCCTGCTCCAGCACGATCAGCGAGTGGTCGTAGACGTCCTTGTGCCGGTGGTGCTCGTCACTCTCCAGCCGCAGGGCGGGCAGTTCGGGCAGCACCCGGTCGGCCAGCCCGGTGTCCACCAGCAGTCCCAGACCCCGGCGCGGGTTGGCGGAGAGGATCAGCTTGTTCAGCTCGCCCTGGACCCGCTCGGCCGAGACGATCTCGATCCGGTCGGACATCGCCGTCATCGCCGCCACGACCTCCGGGGCGACCTCGAAGTCCAGCTGGGCCGAGAAGCGCGCCGCCCGCAGCATTCGCAGGGGATCGTCGGAGAAGGAGTCCTCAGGGGTTCCCGGGGTGCGCAGCACACCCGCGGCCAGGTCGTCCAGGCCACCGTGCGGGTCGATGAACTCCTGCTCGGGCAGGGCCAGGGCCATCGCGTTGACCGTGAAGTCACGGCGCACGAGGTCCTCGTCGATCGAGTTGCCGTAGGAGACCTCCGGCTTGCGCGACGTGCGGTCGTAGGCCTCCGAGCGGTACGTCGTCACCTCGATCTGGAAGTTCCGCACGACGTCTCCGACGCGCGCGTTCTTCTGGGCCCCGACGGTGCCGAAGGCGATGCCGACGTCCCAGACCGAGTCGGCCCACGGCCGGACGATCTTCAGGACGTCCTCGGGGCGGGCGTCGGTGGTGAAGTCGAGATCGTTGCCGAGACGCCCGAGCAGCGCATCGCGGACGGACCCGCCGACCAGGGCGAGGCGGAAGCCCGCCTCCTGGAACCGGCGGCCGAGCTCGTCGGCGACAGGAGCGACCCGCAGCAGTTCACTGACCGCGCGGCGCTGCACCTGACTCAGGGCACTGGGATTGTCTTCGTTGGCGTTCGGCACAACAGAAAAGGGTACGTGCCCGGCCCACCCGGGACCGCCCCGTTTATCGGCGACCCCGGTACCCGGCCGCGGTGGGGCTGTGCCGATCATGTGGAGCAAGGGGCGGCACTCGCACACAGCGCACCTCGTTACCATTCGTGGACGCACAAAAGACGACCACTGACACTTCTAGGGACGGGCTAGCGCGTGGCCGAGGCGGCAGACATCCAAGGGGCCTCCCCCGCCCCTGTCCGGCGCCGATGGCTGCGGCGCGCGATCGTCCTGCTCGCCGGGACCCCCGTGCTGGCCGCTCTCGTCTACGCCCCCGCTCCACAGGCCGAGGCCGCGCAGACCTCCTCCGTCGACGTCCAGCTGGTCTCCATGGCCCCCACCGCCCCGGTGAAGGGCGACACCCTCACCATCCAGGGCACGGTGGTCAACACCGGCTCCGAGACGATCACCGACGCCCACGTCGGGCTGCGGGTCGGACCCGCGCTCACGGACCGTTCGTCCATCGACGAGACGGCGGACCGCAACGGCTTCCGGGCCGGCACCGACCCGGGCGAGATCGACTCGGCCTACGCCGTGAAGATCGCCTCCCTGCCGTCCAAGGTCACCCAGAACTTCACCCTCACCGTCCCGGTGAACAAGCTCGAGCTCGACAAGGACGGCGTCTACCAGCTCGGGGTCTCCCTGTCCGGGGTGACCGACAGCCGGCCGTCCGAGCAGGTGCTGGGCATCAAGCGGACCTTCCTGCCCTGGCAGCCCGAGGCGGCCGCCAAGCGCTCGCAGCTCACCTACGTGTGGCCGCTGATCTCCACCACCCGCGTCACGGCCGAGACCGGGTCGGACGAGCTCCAGACGCCGGTCTTCCTCGACGACTCCCTCTCCGAGGAGATCAAGCCCGGCGGCCGCCTGGAACAGATGGTGACGCTCGGCAAGGACCTGCCGATCACCTGGGTCATCGATCCCGACCTGCTGTACACGGTCGACGCGATGACCAAGGGCTACCGGGTCCGCACCGCCAACGGGAAGTCCGTCCAGGGCAAGAACAAGGCCGTCGCCGAACAGTGGCTGAGCTCACTGGAGGCGGCCGTCCAGGGCAAGAAGGTCGTCGCCCTGCCCTTCGCCGACCCCGACCTCGCCTCCCTGGCACACCACGGCAAGGACGTCTCCGGCACCCTCGGACAGCTGCGCCCTGCCACCGACAAGGCCAAGGCCGCCGTCCAGACCGTCCTGCACGTCCCCGCGTCCACCGACTTCTCCTGGCCCGTGAACGGCGCCATCGACCCGGCCATCGTCAACGTGGCCACCTCGGCCGGCGCCCACAACGTCCTGACCCGCAGCGACAGCCTCGTGGAGAGCGGCGCCCTCGGCTACACCCCGTCGGCCGCCCGCCCCATCGGGGCCGGCACCACCGCCGTCGTGGCGGACGCCGAGCTGTCCACCGCCTTCGAGGGCGACATGCTGAACGCCGGCAGCTCCACGCTCGCCGTACAGCGGTTCCTCGCCCACAGCCTCGCGCTCAACCTGCAGAAGACCGACGAGCAGCGCAGCTTCGTCGTGGCCCCGCAGCGGACGCCGACCGTCAGCCAGGCGCAGACGATGGCCGCCGCCGTGCGCGGCCTCCAGGGGGGCCGCTGGACGCAGCCGGCGGACCTCGAGGCGGCCGCCGCCGCCAAGCCCGACCCCGGCGCCGCCACCCAGGTGCCGGGCGCCGGCCAGTACCCGGAGGACCTGCGCAAGCAGGAGCTGCCGGTGTCGGCCTTCGAGAAGATCCGCACCACCCAGAACACGCTCGACCATTTCAAGGTGATCCTCGCCGCACCCGACCGCGTGGAGATCCCCTTCGGCAACACCATCAACCGGGAGATGTCGGCCTCCTGGCGAGGACGCCCCGACGAGGCCCGCCTCTACCGGGACCAGGTGCAGGAATACCTGATCGGTCTCACCGAGAAGGTCAAGGTCATCCCCAAGTCCGACGCCACCCTGTCCGGACACAGCGCCACCATCCCGGTCAGCGTCCAGAACAGCCTCGTGCAGGACGTGCACGACCTGGTCCTGCGGGTGAAGTCCGCCAACCCGTCCCGCCTGATGTTCGGCGACAGCGGCCAGGCGGAGCAGCAGGTCACCGTGCAGGGAGACCACACCCAGACGGTGAAGTTCCCCGCCAACGCCACCGCGAGCGGACCTGTCGAGGTCACCGCGCAGCTCTTCACCAAGGACGGCATTCCTTACGGCAAGGAACGCCGGTTCACCGTGGAGGCCACCGAGATCACTCCCACCGTGATGCTCGTGATCGCCGGCGGCGTGCTCCTCCTGGTCCTGGCAGGCATCAAGATGTACGCCAGTCGCAAGCGTGTCGCGGCCCGCGCCGCCGCCGAGGAGAGCACGCAGCCGAGTGACGAGTCCCCGGACACCGAACCGCAAAGCACCGAGGGGTCCGGCACGAGTGAGACAGTGGACCGTTGAGCGATGCCGTGGCCGGTCGGCCTGGGGACGATGAGGTGGGGTTTCGATGAACGCGCCGTACGACGGTGACCGCGCGCAGGGCACTGGCGGGCCTGCGCCCTCCCAGGGCACTGCCCCGGGCGCCCCGGTGCCCGGGCAGGTTCCCCTGCCCGCGCCCGCGCCTGACCGTGACCCGTATGTCCAGGATGCCTACGACTACGACCCGTACCGGTCCCAGGACCTCTCCGCCCAGGACCCCGTCGGCGAGGTCCTCTACGACCGTGCCGCGCACCCGCCGCCGCCCCCCGGCACCTTCCAGGAGCCCGGTCCGCTCTACGCGGCCCCGACCGCACCCATGTACTCCCCCGACCCGCGCGTCTGGGCCCAGACCCCGCCGCCGGAGCCGGACGGCCCCTCACGGCACCTGCCGTACGGCGACCGTGCCGCCACCACCGAGTTCGTGGGCGTGGACTCCCTCGTCACACGGGCCTCGGAGGAGCAGCCCGAACCGGATGCCTTCGCCCACCTCTACCGGGACCAGGAGGCGGCGCCCCGTACCCCCACCGAGGACGCCCCCGTCGCGGCACCGGCTCCGAGCAAGCCGGCCGGCCGCGCCGCGAGCCTGCTGAAGTCCAGCGCACTCATGGCCGCGGGCACGATCGTCTCCCGCATCACCGGATTCCTCAGAACCCTGGTCATCGCCGCGGCGATCGGCGTCGGCACCTTCAACGACACGTACCAGATCGCCAACACGCTGCCCACGATGATCTACGTCCTGGTCGGCGGCGGCGCCCTCAACGCGGTCTTCATCCCGCAGCTGGTCCGCGCGATGAAGAACGACGACGACGGGGGAGAGGCATACGCCAACCGGCTGCTGACCCTCGTCGTGGTCCTGCTGGCCGGCATCACCACCATCTGCGTCCTGGCCGCCCCGGTGTTCATCACGATGATGTCGCCGAAGATCGCCTCCGACCCGCAGCAGATGGACGTGGCCGTCGCCTTCGCGCGCTACTGCCTGCCCACCATGTTCTTCATGGGCGTGCACGTGGTGCTCGGTCAGATCCTGAACGCCCGCGGCCGGTTCGGCGCGATGATGTGGACCCCGGTCCTCAACAACATCGTGGTCATCGCCACCTTCGGCGCCTTCATCTGGGCCTTCGGCGGCTTCACCACCTCCGGCGTCAACGCCACCACGGTCACCCCGGAAGGCATCCGCCTGCTGGGTCTGGGCACTCTGCTCGGCCTGACCGTCCAGGCCCTCGCAATGCTCCCGTACCTGCGCGACGCCGGCTTCAAGCCACGCCTGCGCTTCGACTGGAAGGGCCACGGCCTCGGCAAGGCCGCCCGCCTGGCCAAGTGGACGTTCTTCTTCGTCCTCGCCAACCAGGTCGGCCTCGTCATCGTCACCCAGCTCGCCACCTGGGCCGGTGCGGTCGCCGAGAAGCAGGGCCACCCCGGCACCGGTATCACCGCCTACAACTACGCACTGCTGCTGTGGCAGATGCCGCAGGCGATCATCACCGTCTCCGTCATGACGGCCGTCCTGCCCCGTATCTCCCGCTCCGCGCACGACGGGGACGCCGCCGCGGTCCGCGACGACATCTCCTACGGACTGCGCACCTCGGCCGTCGCGATCGTGCCCTGCGCCTTCGCGTTCCTCGCGCTCGGCGTCCCGATGGCCACCCTGCTGTACGCGGGCTCCGGCGCCGGCGCCCAGAACATCGGCTACGTCCTGATGGCCTTCGGCCTCGGACTGATCCCGTACTCCGTCCAGTACGTCGTCCTGCGCGGCTTCTACGCCTACGAGGACACCCGGACGCCCTTCTACAACACCGTCATCGTCGCCGCCGTCAACGCGGCGGGCTCGGCGATCTCCTTCTTCGTCCTCCCCTCCCGCTGGGCCGTCGTCGGCATGGCCGCCTCCTACGGTCTCGGCTACGCCGTGGGTGTCGGCGTGGCCTGGCGCCGCCTGCGTACCCGGCTCGGCGGCGACCTCGACGGAGCCCACGTGATGCGGACCTACGCCCGCCTCACCGGGGCCTGCGTCCCGGCGGCCGTGGTGGCCGGCGCCGCCGCCTACGGGGTCACCCAGTGGCTCGGCAGCGGAGTTCTCGGTTCCGCCACGGCCCTGGTCGCCGGCGGTATCGCCCTGGCTGCCGTCTTCCTCATCGCCGCCAAGCGGATGCGGATCGAAGAGCTCAACGCGATGGTCGGAATGGTCCGCGGACGTTTGGGGCGCTGATGCGCACAACCGTCGCCCCCTTTCGTGTGTCGTGCATAGCGTCGGACTGTGGGCACAATTGGCATGGCTTCGCAGACTGGCCTACAGCGCGCAACGGATGGGGAGGCAGGAACGACGGTGGCGGAACGTAGCACGGCTGCCGTCGACGTGGCCGACAACGACGGTGACGAGCCGTCTGCCGCTCAGGCGGCGAGGGCCACGTCCGACGGGGTGGACACCCAGAACGGACGAGCCGCGGACGGACCCATGCCCGACAAGGACGGCGAACGCACGAACACGGCCTCCACGGCCGCACCCGAACTCCACAGCGGCCACAAGCTCGCCAGACGCTACCGGCTGGAAGAGTGCGTCACCCGTGTGGACGGATTCAGCAGTTGGCGCGCAATGGACGAGAAGCTGCGCCGGGCCGTGGGTGTGCACCTCATGCCCTCCGACCACTCGCGGGCGCGCTCGGTCCTGGCCGCCGCCCGCTCGTCCGCGCTCCTCGGCGACCCGCGCTTCGTGCAGGTGCTCGATGCCGTGGAGGAGAACGACCTCGTCTACGTCGTCCACGAGTGGCTGCCCGACGCCACCGAGCTCACCGCCCTGCTCGCCGCCGGCCCGCTGGAGGCCCACGAGGCCTACCAGCTCGTCAGCCAGGTCTCCCAGGCGATGGCAGCCGCACACCGCGAGGGCCTCGCTCACCTGCGGCTGACGCCGAGCGCCATACTGCGCACCTCCACGGGCCAGTGGCGCATCCGCGGCCTCGCCGTGAACGCGGCGCTGCGCGGGATCACCAGTGAGACCCCGCAGCGCGCCGACACCGAGGCCATCGGTGCCCTGCTGTACGCCGCCCTCACCCAGCGCTGGCCCTACGAGAGCGACGCGTACGGCCTGGCCGGGCTGCCCAAGGGGGTCGGCCTGATCGCCCCCGACCAGGTCCGCGCAGGCGTCCACCGGGGCCTGGGCGAGCTCGCCATGCGCGCTCTGGCCAACGACGGGGCCACCGCCTCCCGTCAGGAGCCGGCCTGCACCACCCCGGAAGAGCTGTCCAAGGCCGTGGCCGCGATGCCCCGCATCCGGCCGCCGGAGCCCGCCTTCACGGCCCCGCCGGAATACCAGCACACCACCTACCAGCAGGGCAGCTACGGCCGCACCACGCCCGTCGGCATGACCACCGTCCAGAGCCTGCCCGTCGCGCCTCCGCCGCCGCCCCTGCAGAGCCGTACCGGCCGCGCGCTGAAGTGGGGCGTCGCCGCCCTGCTCATTGCCGCCCTCGGCCTGGGCAGCTGGCAGCTGGCCGACACCCTCCTGGAACGCGGCACCCAGAAGGGCAACAGCGGCACGAGCAACAACACCAAGCCCGGCACGGCCGACGACGACCCGAAGGCCGAGCCCGGCGAGCAGCTGCCGCTGGCACACGCCAGGGTCCTCGCCATAGGCGGCGACGACCAGGTGAAGCCCGAACTCGCCGCGAAAGCCATCGACGGCAGCGCGGAACCGGGCTGGGTCACCCCGCAGTACCTCGGGTACTCGAACCTCGGCAACCTGCCCGGCCGCAAGGACGGCAGTGGCATCGTCGTGGACCTGGGCAAGGTCAAGGACGTGACGGGGCTCGACGTGGACCTCTACGTCGAGGGACAGAAGGTCCAGGTCCTCGCCGCGCCCGAGGATGCCTCCAACCCGAACTCCCTCTCCGCCTTCTCCCAGCAGCTCACCAAGCTGGAGGTCGCGCCGAAGAAGCTGGCCGCCACCCTCGAGAAGCCGGTTCGCACGCGGTTCGTCCTGATCCACATCACCGATCTGCCGTCCGACGGCGAAGGCGGCTACCGCGGAGGCATCAACGAGATCAGGGTCCTGGGCAAGCCCTCCTAGCCGGTCCGTTCCCGCAGGGTCCGCCGCGCCACCGGCACGGCGGACCCTCGTGTTTCCCGAGCCCAGGCCGTAATCTCCCCCGGGGAGGCGAGGTGTGATGCACGAAGCGAAGGCCGAGGGCACCAGCGACCAGGATCTCCTGGCGCTGCACGCGGCCGGGGATCCTGATGCCTTCGGAGAGCTGGTGCGGCGGCATCGGGATCGGTTGTGGGCCGTGGCGCTGCGGACGCTCGGGGACCGGGAAGAGGCCGCGGACGCCGTGCAGGACGCCCTGGTCTCCGCGTACCGGGCCGCGCACACCTTCCGCGGGGATTCCGCCGTCACCACCTGGCTGCACCGGATCACCGTCAACGCCTGCCTCGACCGAGCCCGTAAGGCCGCCTCGCGCAGGACCGCTCCCCTGGACGACACGGAGCGCTTGGAGCGTCTCCTGGAGCCCCATGAGTCCGCAGAGGCACCCGCGGAACGCCAGGACCTCCACCGCCAGCTCCTGGCCGCACTCAGGACGCTCCCGGACGAGCAGCGGGCCGCGCTGGTCCTCGTCGACATGCAGGGATACCCCGTCGCCGAGGCCGCCGACATCCTCGAAGTGCCCACCGGAACCGTGAAGAGCAGGTGTGCACGCGGCCGGGCGAAACTCCTGCCGCTCCTCACTCATCTGCGCACGAATGCCGGGGATAACACCACCGCCGAGCGGGGAAGGAACCGGACGCCGGGCACGCCCGTCCCACCAGCGGCAGCAGAACCCCGGCAATCAGACCCAGACGCTGTGAAGGGCGGAGGTGGACGACCGTGAGCCCTGCGACTGGCACGCCCGGCACGACCGGCACGATCCGGCATCCGGACGTCTCGGAGATCTCCGACCTGACCGAAGGGCTGCTCTCCCCGTCCCGGACTGCGGAGATCCGCCGCCATCTCGACGGCTGCGCCCTGTGCGCCGACGTCCGCTCCTCCCTGGAGGAGATCCGCGGCCTCCTCGGCACCCTGCCCGGGCCTGCCCGCATGCCCGGCGACATCGCCGGACGGATCGACGCGGCCCTAGCCGCCGAGGCCCTGCTCGACGCGACCCAGCCGCGGGACGAAGCCGCGCCGGCCCCCCGTCCCCGCACGACGGAACGCGCCGTTTCACGTGAAACAGCGCCCGTCGGTCACCCGACCGGCCCAACCGGTCCCGGGCGACGCCGCGCCCGCCGTCGGATGGCCGTCCTCGGCGGCCTGGCCGGCGCCGCCACATGCGCCCTCGGCGTCTTCCTCTTCGTCGACTTCGCCGGCACCCCCCACCCCAACAGCGCGGCTTCGGACTCGGCAGCCCACCCGCCCGCCAGCGCGGCTGCCGGCGGTACCTACACGGCACAGGGTCTGCAGGGCAGCGTGCAGCGGCTCATCGCCTCCGGAGCGGCTGCCAAGACCGACCCCGGCGAGCAGAACAACACGTACGGGGTGGAGGAAACCACCGGCGCCCCCGGTGTCGCTCCCGGCGACAAGCGGGCGGTGTCCGCGGTTCCCCCCTGCGTCCAGGACGCCACCAGCCGCTCCGAGGCCCCGCTCGCCGCCGAACGCGGCAGCTACCAGGGCGCTGCCGTCTACCTCCTCGTCCTGCCGCACCCGGACGACGCCTCCCGCGTGGACGCCTACCTCGTCGACACCACGTGCGAGAGCACCGCTTCAGGCACGCCGGGAAAGGTCCTCCTGAAGAACACCTATCCCCGATAGCTGACCCGTTCAGGTCCGCTGCGACGGGTGGGGAATGCGGGCGCCGTAGGATCCGTTGGGTGGGGTGAGAGTCCGCACCGGCCCCCGGTAGGCAGCACGCAGTCCGCAGAGACGAGGAAGAAACCCGTGAGCGACGTTCGAAACGTGATCATCATCGGCTCCGGGCCGGCCGGTTACACCGCCGCCCTGTACACCGCACGCGCTTCGCTCAAGCCCCTGGTCTTCGAAGGTGCCGTCACCGCGGGTGGCGCCCTGATGAACACCACCGAGGTGGAGAACTTCCCCGGGTTCCAGGACGGCATCATGGGCCCGGACCTCATGGACAACATGCGTGGCCAGGCCGAGCGCTTCGGTGCCGAGCTGGTTCCGGACGACATCGTGTCCGTGGACCTCACCGGTGAGATCAAGACCGTGACCGACACCGCCGGCACCGTGCACCGCGCGAAGGCCATCATCGTCACCACCGGTTCGCAGCACCGCAAGCTCGGCCTGCCCAACGAGGACGCGCTCTCCGGTCGCGGTGTCTCCTGGTGCGCCACCTGCGACGGCTTCTTCTTCAAGGACCACGACATCGCCGTCGTCGGCGGCGGTGACACCGCGATCGAGGAAGCCACCTTCCTCTCCCGCTTCGCCAAGTCCGTCACGATCGTCCACCGCCGTGACAGCCTGCGCGCCTCCAAGGCCATGCAGGACCGCGCGTTCGCCGACCCGAAGATCAAGTTCGCCTGGGACAGCGAGGTCTCCGAGATCCACGGCGACCAGAAGCTCTCCGGCCTCACCCTGCGCAACACCAAGACCGGTGAGACCTCCGAGCTGCCCGTGACCGGCCTCTTCATCGCCGTCGGCCACGACCCGCGCACCGAGCTCTTCAAGGACCAGCTGGACCTCGACGACGAGGGCTACCTCAAGGTCGAAGCCCCCTCCACCCGCACCAGCGTCACCGGCGTGTTCGGCGCCGGCGACGTCGTGGACCACACGTACCGTCAGGCCATCACCGCCGCGGGCACCGGTTGCTCCGCCGCCCTCGACGCCGAGCGCTTCCTCGCCGCCCTCGCGGACGCCGAGAAGGCGCACGCAGCGGTCTGACCGGTCCCACCCCCGCACCAGCCCCACACCCCACCCCGCAGGAAGAACAAGGAGGCCGCTGTGGCCGGCACCCTCAAGAACGTGACCGACGCCGACTTCGACGCCGAGGTCCTCAGGAGCGACAAGCCCGTACTGGTCGACTTCTGGGCCGCCTGGTGCGGACCGTGCCGCCAGATCGCGCCGTCCCTCGAGGCCATCGCCGCCGAGTACGGCGACCAGATCGAGATCGTCAAGCTCAACATCGACGAGAACCCGGCCACCGCCGCCAAGTACGGCGTCATGTCCATCCCGACGCTGAACGTCTACCAGGGTGGCGAGGTCGCCAAGACCATCGTCGGCGCCAAGCCGAAGGCCGCCATCCTGCGCGACCTCGCTGACTTCGTCGAGGTCAAGACCGCCTGACCGCGGCCATGTTTCACGTGAAACGGGCCCGCCCCCTCCAAGGGGCGGGCCCGTTTCGCATAGGCCGTCAGAGCCTCACGTGCCTCGTCAGAGAGGCCGTAGTGCCGGCTCCTTGCGCGCGGCTCCCAGCAACCGGTCCAGGGCGAGCTCGACGTCTTCCTTCCAGGACAGGGTCGACCTCAGCTCCAGTCGCAGCCGCGGATGGGCCGGATGAGGCCGTACGGTCTTGAAGCCCACCGCCAGGAGATGGTCCGCCGGCAGCAGGCAGGCCGGACCCTCCCACCGTGCGTCCCCGAACGCCTCGATCGCCCGGAACCCCCTGCGCAGCAGGTCCTTGGCCACCGTCTGCACCATGACGCGGCCCAGCCCCTGCCCCTGGTATCCGGGCATGATCCATGCGGTGATCAGCTGTACGGCGTCCGGTGAGACCGGACTCGTCGGGAAGGCCGTGGCCCGGGGAACGTACGCCGGCGGCGCGTACAGCACGAAGCCGACCGGGACCTCGTCCACGTAGACCACACGGCCGCAGGATCCCCACTCCAGCAGGACAGCGGAGATCCACGCCTCCTTCTCCGTCGCCGAGGTGCCCGCCTTCACGGCGGCCTCACCGCTGACCGGGTCCAGTTCCCAGAAGACGCAGGACCGGCAACGTCGGGGCAGATCCTGGAGGTTGTCCAGCGTGAGCGGTACCAGCCGACGACCCATGACGGCATCGTATCCACTGGTCCAGCGTTCTTCGACAGCAAGCGAAGGGGCGGATCGCGCCGTTTCACACCGGCAGGATCCGCCCCTCGGCCGACCGGGAGGTCACTCCCCGGAGAGACCCTGATCCAGCACCCGGCCCTCGCCCGGTGCCAACGTGCCCAGGATCCGCTCCAGATCCTCCATCGAAGCGAACTCGACGGTGATCTTGCCCTTCTTCTGCCCGAGATCAACCTTCACCCGGGTCTCGAACCGGTCCGAGAGTCGCGTCGCCAGCTCGCTGAGCGCCGGTGACACCCGGGCTCCCGCGCGCGGGCCCTTCGGCTTCACCGCGCTCGAAGACTCCGAGGCCATCAGCGTCACGATCTCCTCGACCGCGCGCACCGACAGTCCCTCGGCGACGATCCGGTGGGCGAGCCGGTCCTGTTCCGCGGAGTCCTCCACCGAGAGCAGCGCACGCGCGTGCCCTGCCGACAGCACCCCGGCAGCCACCCGGCGCTGCACCGGCGGCGACAGCTTCAGCAGCCGCAGGGTGTTCGACACCTGGGGACGTGAACGACCGATCCGGTCGGCCAGCTGGTCGTGCGTGCAGTTGAAGTCCTGGAGCAGCTGGTCGTAGGCCGCGGCCTCTTCCAGCGGGTTCAGTTGCGCCCGGTGCAGGTTCTCCAGGAGGGCGTCCAGCAGGAGCTTCTCGTCGTCCGTCGCACGGATGATCGCCGGGATGGCCTCGAGCCCGGCCTCCCGACAGGCACGCCAGCGCCGCTCACCCATGATCAGCTCATAGCGACCGGGGGACGCCTGGCGCACCACCACCGGCTGGAGCAGGCCCACCTCCTGGATAGAGGTGACCAGCTCGGCGAGGGCGTCCTCGTCGAACACCTCCCGCGGCTGCCGCGGGTTGGGCGTGATCGCGTCCATCGGAAGCTCCGCGAACGTCGCTCCCGCCACCAGGTTCGCTTCCGGCTCCGGACCCGGCTCATCCACCGGAAGGACCGCAAGCGATGTTTCACGTGAAACATCGGCCTGGGCCAGAGCCGCGAGCTTCGCCGCCGCGATGCCGCGCTCGGACGTCAGCTCCGGTACCGCCGCCGGGGAGGTGGCACCGGCACTGCTCGCCGGCAGCGTCTTCTCCTGCGGAGCCTGCGGGATCAGTGCAGCGAGCCCCCGTCCCAGCCCTCTACGTCGTTCACTCACTGGATCCCCTCCGCCACACTCTGCGTGCCGTTCATGCCCGTGCCCAGATGGGCGTGCTGGGACTCGTACTGCATTCCGACCCCCCGATACGCGATCTCCCGCGCCGCCTCCAGATAGGAGAGGGAACCGCTGGAACCCGGGTCATACGTGAGCACCGTCTGCCCATAGCTCGGTGCCTCCGAGATGCGCACCGAGCGGGGGATGCTCGTGCGCAGCACCTCCTTGCCGAAGTGGCTGCGCACCTCCTCCGCCACCTGCGATGCCAGCCGGGTCCTGCCGTCGTACATCGTCAGCAGGATGGTCGACACGTGGAGAGAAGGGTTGAGGTGGGCCCGCACCAGATCGACGTTGCGCAGCAGCTGGCCCAGTCCCTCCAGCGCGTAGTACTCGCACTGGATCGGAATCAGCACCTCGGCGCCGGCCACCAGGGCGTTCACCGTCAGCAGTCCGAGTGAGGGCGGGCAGTCGATCAGGATGTAGTCGAGCGGCTGATCGTACGCCTGGATCGCCCGCTGGAGGCGGCTCTCCCTCGCCACCAGCGACACCAGCTCGATCTCGGCACCCGCCAGATCGATCGTGGCGGGAGCACAGAAGAGGCCCTCGACGTCCACGACCGGCTGGACGACCTCCATGAGCGGTCGGCTGTCCACGAGCACGTGGTAGATGGACGGCACATCGGCGTGGTGGTCGATACCCAGTGCGGTGGACGCGTTCCCCTGCGGGTCGAGGTCGACCACGAGGACCCGAGCTCCGTTCAGAGCCAGCGAGGCCGCCAGGTTCACGGTCGTCGTGGTCTTGCCCACGCCGCCCTTCTGGTTGGCGACCACCATGACACGGGTCTGCTCCGGGCGCGGCATGACCGCACCAGAGCGCCCCATGGCCTCCACCGCCAGCTGGGCGGCTCTGCCGAGGGGGGTCTCATTGTCTACAAGGGGTGGGGGCGATGTTTCACGTGAAACATCCTCACCCACCTGTTCAGAGCGGGGACCGGGGACCGGGTCGGCCATCGGCCCCGCGAGGTTGGCGTCGGACCGCACGGTGTCACTCTCCTCGACATCAGGCTCGCGATGAACAGAGCCTGCCATGTCACCGGGGTCGCGAACCAGCGGGGCCCGTACTCCTGTGGATGAATCCACCGATGTGGACAACTCCGTCCCCCTTGCGTCCTTGCGTTGGAGGGGGGACGCAGCCGCACGACCGCGGCTGATGATTCCGTGCAGCAGAGAGCGACGTTTCACGTGAAACACGATGCCCGGACGGAGTCTTCAGGCCTCTACGACACTCCGAAATCCATACCTATAGGGCCCAACCCAGACGAAATCTCCGCATGGGCCCCACACAGCCAGTGAATCAACGACGGCGACGAGACCGTCCGACCCTGGCGGCCTTAGCCCGCTTGGCCGCGAACCTCACCCCACCGGGGCTTTCTCCGACCTCGACCCGGACCACCGTCGACAGCGGGTCCACCAGGCCCTCGCCCACCTGCAGCACCGAGGTCTTCACCACACCCAGCTTCGTCAGCGCCGTCTTGGCGGACACCAGCTCTTCCTCGGCAGTGTCGCCCTTGAGTGCCAGCATCTCTCCGTACGGACGCAGCAGGGGAACGCCCCAGCCGGCCAGCCGGTCCAGCGGAGCCACCGCCCGCGCCGTCACCACGTGCACCGGCTGCAGCTTGCCGAGGACCTCCTCGGCCCGCCCGCGCACCACCGTGACGTGGTCGAGGCCGAGCAGTTCCACGGCCTCCTGGAGGAAGGTCGTCCGCCGGAGCAGCGGCTCCAGCAGTGTGATCTTGAGATCCCGCCGCACCAGGGCGAGCGGAATGCCGGGCAGGCCCGCACCCGAGCCCACGTCGCACACGGTGACGCCCTGGGGCACCACCTCCGAGAGCACTGCGCAGTTCAGCAGGTGCCGCTCCCACAGCCGCGGCACCTCGCGCGGCCCGATCAGGCCGCGCTTGACTCCCGCGTCCGCGAGCAGCTCCGCATACCGCACAGCTTCCGGGAAAAACTCACCGAACACCGCGCGCGCCTCTTCGGGCGCCTCGGGAAGCTCAGCTGCCTCCGTCACGGGACCGTCCTTCCGTACCTCGTGGTCCTGCAGACCACGTATTCAAGATGCCGCGTCGTTCACATGCCAGGCTGACAAACTTCGGCCCCGCCTGCGACACAGACGGGGCCGAACACTCATGCCGGCGATCAGGCCGGGAGCACAACGACGAAGCGCTGCGGCTCCTCGCCCTCCGACTCGCTCCGCAGACCGGCGGCCGCCACGGCGTCGTGGACGACCTTCCGCTCGAACGGGGTCATCGGAGCCAGCTTCAGCGGCTCGCCGGACGCCTTCACGTCCGCCGCCGCCTTCGCGCCCAGGGCCGCCAGTTCCTCGCGCTTCTTCGCACGGAACCCGGCAATGTCGAGCATCAGCCGGCTGCGGTCCCCGGTCTCCCGGTGGACGGCCAGACGCGTCAGCTCCTGCAGGGCCTCCAGGACCTCACCGTCGCGACCCACGAGCTTCTGCAGGTCGCGGCTGGCGGAGTCACTGACGATTGACACCGCGGCCCGGTCGGCCTCGACGTCCATGTCGATGTCGCCGTCCAGGTCTGCGATGTCCAGCAGACCCTCGAGGTAGTCGGCCGCGATCTCACCCTCCTGCTCGAGGCGGGTCAGGGTGTCGCCACTCTCAGCGGCGGCGGTGGTGGTGCCTTCCGTCACGGGAGGGACTCCTTCTTACTTCTTGGGAGAGGGCTTGCTGGGCGTCTGGCGCTGCGACTTCGTCTGCCGCTTCGGCTGCTGCCGCTTCGCGGCACCGCCGCTCGCAGCATCCGAGTCCGCCGTGGCCTCGGAACTCTTGATCACGGAACCGTCCGCCTGAGCGGCCAGGCCCTGCTTGGACAGGGACGTGATGAACTTCCGCTCGATGTCGTTGCGGTCCGGACCCTTGGCCACGATGGCAGCGACGATCTTCTTCTTGCCCCGGCCCTTGACCTCACCGTGCGAGGTGGCGTGCTTGAGCAGCCGCGTCAGGTACTGGTCCTGCGCCTTGCTGCCCGGCGTCGGGTTCTGGTTGATCACGTACATCTGCTGACCCATGGTCCAGACGTTGGTGGTCAGCCAGTAGACGAGGACACCGACGGGGAAGTTGATACCCATGACCGCGAAGATCACCGGGAAGATGTACATCAGCATCTTCTGCTGCTGCATGAAGGGCGTCTTGACCGACAGGTCGACGTTCTTCTGCATCAGCTGACGCTGGGTGTAGAACTGCGACAGCGACATCAGGACGATCATGACCGCGGTCACGATCCGGACGTCCGTCAGCGAGGCGCCGAGGGCGGCGACCTTCTCGGAGCTGTCCATGAACTTGGCGGCGATCGGCGCGCCGAAGATCTTGGCCTCACGGGCGCTGTCGACGAGCTGCTGGTTCAGGACGCCGATGGTCTTGCCGTCGGCGATGTTCGCCAGCACGTGGTACAGCGCGAAGAAGAACGGCGACTGCGCCAGGATGGGAAGGCACGAGGAGAGCGGGTTGGTACCCGTCTCCTTGTACAGCTTCATCATCTCTTCGGACTGACGCTGCTTGTCGTTCTTGTAGCGCTCCTGGATCGCCTTCATCTTCGGCTGGAGCGCCTGCATGCCACGCGTCGCCTTGATCTGCTTCACGAAGAGCGGGATCAGGCAGATACGGATCAAGACCACCAGGGACACGATGGACAGGCCCCAGGCCCATCCGCTGTCCGGCCCGAAGACCGCCCCGTACAGCGAGTGGAACTGAACGATGATCCATGAAACGGGTGTGGTGATAAAGCTGAACAGACCGGCGATCGTGTCCACTAATCAGGCTCCTTGAGCATTGCGAGATCTACGCAACGCACTGCGCAGCTGCTCGTGCCAACGCGGGCGTTTACGGGGTGGGACATGGTCCACGCCGCCCGGGGACCACGGATTGCACCGCAGGATCCGCCAGGCGGTCAGCGCTGTCCCCTTCACCGCACCATGCCGGTCGATGGCCGTGTACCCGTAGTGCGAACACGACGGGTAGTAGCGGCACACCGGCCCGAGCAGCGGACTGATCGTCCACTGGTACAGCTTGATCAAAGCGAGCAGCGGGTACTTCATCGAGCCACGCCTCCCAGGAGCCGCACCAGAGCGGCATCCAGGTCCCGGGCCAGTTCGTCGGGGCCGGCCTCGCCCGCTCCGGGCAACGCTCGTACCACCACCAGGCTACCGGCGGGCAGCTGCGACAGCCGCTCGCGGACCAGATGGCGAAGACGGCGCTTCACCCGGTTCCGTACGACGGCATTGCCGACGGCCTTGCTGACGACGAAACCCGCACGCGACGAGGGATCGATCTCCCCCGACTCGTGCGGGTCCGTTGCACCGCTTGTACGTAGGTGGACGACGAGGAGTGGGCGACCGGCCCGGCGTCCTCGGCGTACCGCGCTCGCGAAGTCCTCGCGCCGCCTCAGCCGATTCTCGGGAGACAGCACGACGTCACGACCTGCGCGTTGTTACGCGGAAAGGGCGGCGCGGCCCTTGGAACGACGGTTCGCGAGGATCGCGCGACCGGCACGGGTACGCATCCGCAGGCGGAAGCCGTGGGTCTTGGCGCGACGGCGGTTGTTCGGCTGGAAGGTGCGCTTGCTCACTCGGGGGCTCCAGAGAATGAATCGTTGTGGCGGGACATCGCCTGGCTGTCACCGTGCGCCCACGAGGAAACTCGCGTGTTCGCCCGAGTGGCACCGCTAATGGATCACTATCAGTGACCTTCGCCCATCGGTAGGCAGGCGGCAGCAGCCATCGACAACTCGACCTCGTTACGGTACGCGCGGCTACGCCATCCGGTCAAACCGAGCCTGCCCGACGCCGCACTGTGCACAGGCTGTGGACAACGACTTGAACCGCAGCCTCTGGCCTGACTACCGTTGCTTGACCCCGGATTTTTCGTCCCGACCGTCCCAAAGAACCACACATTCGTGGGACCCCCTGTGAGAGAGCGTGCTCTGTGGCTGACGTACCTGCCGATCTTGCCGCAGTGTGGCCAAGGGTGCTCGAGAAGCTCCTCGGGGAGGGACAGCCGGGCATCGAGCCCAAGGACAAGCAGTGGGTGGAGCGGTGCCAGCCCCTGGCACTCGTCGCCGACACCGCCCTGCTCGCCGTCCCCAACGAGTGGGGCAAGCGCGTCCTCGAAGGCCGCCTCGCCCCGCTGATCAGTGACGCTCTCAGCCGGGAGTGCGGCCGCCCCATCCGGATCGCCATCACGGTGGACGACTCCGCCGGCGAGCCCGCCCCCGCCGCGCCTCCCGCCCAGCAGCCCGGCGGCTACGAACCGTACGGCGGCCAGCGCCCCGGCGGCGGCCCCTCGGACGACCAGCTCCCCACGGCCCGCCCCGCGTACCCGGACTACCAGCAGCCGCGCTCCGAGCCCGGCGCGTGGCCCCGCGGCGGACAGCAGGACGACTACGGCTGGCAGCAGCCGCGCCTGGGCGGCTTCCCCGAGCGCGACCCCTACGCCTCCCCGCAGCCGGGCTACCTCCAGCAGGCCGAGCCCTCGGGCTACGACCAGCAGCAGTACGACCAGCAGCAGTACGACCAGGGCTCCTACGACCAGAAGCAGTACGAGCAGGCCCCGTACGAGCAGCAGCAGTCCCACCAGCCCCACCAGGCCCATCAATACGAGCAGCAGTCCTACGAGCAGCCCGCACCGCGCCAGCCCCCCGGCCGGCCCGCCGCGCCCCCGGCCCCGTCCGGCGGTTCCACCTCCGGCCCGCTGGAGCCGACCGCCCGGCTGAACCCCAAGTACCTGTTCGACACCTTCGTCATCGGTGCGTCCAACCGCTTCGCGCACGCCGCCGCGGTGGCCGTCGCCGAGGCACCGGCGAAGGCCTACAACCCCCTCTTCATCTACGGGGAGTCGGGCCTCGGCAAGACGCACCTGCTGCACGCCATCGGGCATTACGCGCGGAGCCTCTACCCCGGCACCCGCGTGCGGTACGTGAGCTCCGAGGAGTTCACGAACGAGTTCATCAACTCGATCCGCGACGGCAAGGGCGACGCGTTCCGCAAGCGCTACCGCGAGATGGACATCCTGCTCGTCGACGACATCCAGTTCCTCGCGAGCAAGGAGTCGACGCAGGAGGAGTTCTTCCACACCTTCAACACGCTCCACAACGCCAACAAGCAGATCGTCCTCTCCTCCGACCGGCCGCCCAAGCAGCTCGTCACCCTCGAGGACCGGCTCCGCAACCGTTTCGAGTGGGGCCTGATCACGGACGTCCAGCCGCCCGAGCTGGAGACCCGCATCGCGATCCTGCGCAAGAAGGCGGTCCAGGAGCAGCTCAACGCCCCTCCGGAGGTACTGGAGTTCATCGCCTCCCGCATCTCGCGCAACATCCGCGAGCTGGAGGGGGCGCTGATCCGGGTCACGGCCTTCGCGAGCCTCAACCGGCAGCCGGTGGACCTGGGGCTCACCGAGGACGTCCTCAAGAACCTGATCCCGGGCGGCGAGGACAGCGCGCCGGAGATCACGGCCAGCGACATCATGGCGGCCACCGCGGACTACTTCGGCCTGACCGTGGACGACCTGTGCGGCTCCTCGCGCAGCCGGGTCCTGGTCACCGCCCGCCAGATCGCCATGTACCTGTGCCGGGAGCTCACGGACCTGTCGCTGCCGAAGATCGGGGCGCAGTTCGGCGGCCGCGACCACACCACGGTCATGCACGCGGACCGCAAGATCCGGGCTCTGATGGCCGAGCGGCGCTCCATCTACAACCAGGTCACGGAGCTCACCAACCGCATCAAGAACGGCTGAGCGCGGGCGCCGGCCGGCTGGACCGGCGCCGCGTCAGGCCCCTTTCAAACACCCTCAGAGGGCGCTCCCGGTCCACAACGGGGGCGCCCTTCTTCATGCGTGCGCCCCTGACCTGTTCGAATACGCCCCCTGAGGAGCAACTCATCCACAGATTCGGGGACTTTCTTCCGTCCACACCCTGGGGACCGCCCGCGTCGCCCACAATCTGTCCACAGGGGTGACTGTTGAGGATCCATCAGGCCTGGTCAGAACCCTGTGGATTTGTGCGCAAGCGTCATCCACAGGCTGTGGACAAAAATCTCGTCCACAGGCCTTTCCACGCCGTTGTCCACCGCCACCCCACAGGTTCCCTCATGCTGTGCACAGGTTCTGCGGACTTCTCCACACCCTTGTCCACTGTTCGGCAACCCGCCACCCCCTCTCACCGCCCGGAGTGAAAGGCGTCACATGGATGTAGACGTTTGGGCTGTGGAGTACCGGGGGAAAGCTGGGGACACACCTGTGGAGTAATGGGGGGCACCTGGGGACAGCCTGTGCAGAACTTTCCGTTCTCCACAGGGACACCGTGTTGTCCACCGGTGTCACCCACAGGGCCGGTGGATAAAAAACGCACTCTGACCTGCGTCGACGGGCTTATCCACCGTTTCCACAGGCCCTACTACTACCCCCATAGAGAGTTAGCCCGGTTTCGGTTTTCAAGCGGGTCCTGTGCACAACTCGTCGCTCGCCCGTCCCGCCGCCCCGCTCCCGACTTGACCGCCGGCCGCACCGAGTGTCGGCGCCGTACGTCAGACTGGTCCCCGGCATCGGTCGAGGCATCGACGAGCCGACGACGAAGGCCGGCAGACGAGCGAGCAACAGCAGGAGGCGGTTCCGGTGAAGATCCGGGTGGAGCGCGACGTACTCGCGGAGGCGGTGGCCTGGGCGGCCCGCAGCCTCCCGGCCCGGCCGCCGGTGCCCGTCCTCGCGGGCCTGCTGCTCAAGGCCGAGGAAGGCACCCTGAGCCTCTCCGGCTTCGACTACGAGGTCTCGGCCCGCGTCTCGGTCGAGGCGGACGTCGAGGAGGACGGCACGGTCCTGGTCTCCGGCCGGCTGCTCGCCGACATCTGCCGCGCCCTCCCCAACCGACCGGTGGAGATTTCCACAGACGGTGTACGGGCGACCGTGGTCTGCGGCTCCTCGCGGTTCACACTCCACACCCTTCCTGTGGAGGAGTACCCGGCGCTGCCGCAGATGCCCACCGCCACCGGCACCGTGGCCGGCGAGGTCTTCGCCTCCGCCGCCAAGCAGGTCGCCACCGCCGCCGGCCGTGACGACACGCTGCCGGTCCTGACGGGTGTCCGCATCGAGATCGAGGGCGACCGCGTCACCCTGGCCTCCACCGACCGCTACCGCTTCGCGGTCCGCGAGTTCCTGTGGAAGCCGGAGAACCCGGACGCGTCGGCCGTGGCCCTGGTGCCCGCCAAGACGCTCCAGGAGATCGCCAACTCTCTGACCAGCGGTGACACCGTCACCCTGGCGCTGTCCGGCTCCGGCGCGGGCGAGGGCCTGATCGGTTTCGAGGGTGCCGGCCGCCGCACCACCACCCGGCTGCTCGAGGGCGACCTGCCCAAGTACCGCACGCTGTTCCCGACGGAGTTCAACTCGATCGCCGTGATCGAGACCGCGCCGTTCGTCGAGGCCGTCAAGCGCGTGGCCCTGGTGGCCGAGCGCAACACCCCGGTCCGGCTCAGCTTCGAGAAGGGCGTGCTCATCCTGGAGGCCGGTTCCTCCGACGACGCACAGGCTGTGGAAAGGGTCGACGCCCAGCTCGACGGCGACGACATCTCGATCGCCTTCAACCCGACCTTCCTGCTGGACGGCCTGAGCGCGATCGCCTCCCCGGTGGCCCAGCTCAGCTTCACCACGTCGACCAAGCCCGCGCTGCTCAGCGGCCGCCCGGCGATCGACGCGGAGGCCGACGAGGCCTACAAGTACCTGATCATGCCGGTGCGCCTGTCCGGCTGACGTCCCGCCCGTCGACGCCGGGCCCGGTTGCGCACACCGCTGCGGACCGGGCCCGGCGTCGTCCACAGGCTGGGGAGGACACCGGGAAAGCCGGACCGCTCGCCATGGAGCGCCCGCGGGGCCCGTCGCCGCGGCCCGGCGTAGGCTCGGATCCGGTGGGCGGCCCCCGCGCGTCCCGCGAGGGCACGGCCGGGGCAGCCCCGGCAAAGACGGCCACAACGCTTAAGGAACCACCTGATGGAGCTTGGTCTCGTCGGTCTCGGCAAGATGGGCGGCAACATGCGCGAGCGCATCCGCCGCGCAGGCCACACCGTCATCGGATACGACCGCAACCCGGACCTCGCGGATGTCCACAGCCTGCGGGAACTTGTGGACAGTCTGCAGGCCCCCCGCGTCGTGTGGGTGATGGTCCCCGCCGGTGCGGCGACGCAGTCCACCGTCGACGAGCTGGCCGAGCTGCTCTCGATCGGCGACATCGTCGTCGACGGCGGCAACTCCCGCTGGACGGACGACGAGAAGCACGCCGAGGAGCTGGCGGCCAAGGGCATCGGCTTCGTCGACTGCGGTGTCTCCGGTGGCGTGTGGGGCCTGGAGAACGGCTACGCGCTCATGTACGGCGGTGCCAAGGACCACGTCGCCCGCGTCCAGCCGATCTTCGACGCCCTCAAGCCCGAGGGCGAGTTCGGCGCCGTGCACGCCGGCAAGGTCGGCGCGGGCCACTTCGCGAAGATGGTCCACAACGGCATCGAGTACGCCATGATGCAGGCCTACGCCGAGGGCTGGGAGCTCCTGGAGAAGGTGGACTCGGTCACCGACGTCCGCGAGGTCTTCCGCTCCTGGCAGGAAGGCACCGTCATCCGCTCCTGGCTGCTGGACCTGGCCGTGAACGCCCTCGACGAGGACGAGCACCTGGAGAAGCTGCGCGGCTTCGCGCAGGACTCGGGCGAGGGCCGCTGGACGGTGGAGGCGGCGATCGACAACGCCGTACCGCTGCCCGCGATCACGGCGTCGCTGTTCGCGCGGTTCGCCTCGCGTCAGGACGACTCCCCGCAGATGAAGATGATCGCCGCCCTCCGCAACCAGTTCGGCGGCCACGCGGTCGAGAAGAAGTAGCAGCTCAGCAGCACAGCAGCACGAAAGAGCAGTGGAAAGCCGGGGGAGGTCGGCGCCGTATGCATGTTTCGCATCTCTCACTGGCCGACTTCCGCTCGTACGCCCGGGCCGAGGTTCCCCTCGACCCGGGCGTCACCGCGTTCGTGGGTCCCAACGGCCAGGGCAAGACCAACCTCGTCGAGGCGGTCGGCTACCTCGCGACCCTGGGCAGCCACCGCGTCTCCTCGGACGCCCCGCTCGTACGGATGGGCGCGGACCGGGCGGTGATCCGGGCGGCCGTCACCCAGGGCGAGCGCCAGCAGCTGGTCGAGCTGGAGCTGAACCCGGGCCGCGCCAATCGGGCCCGGATCAACCGGTCCTCACAGGTCAGGCCGCGGGACGTGCTGGGGATCGTACGGACCGTGCTGTTCGCCCCGGAGGACCTGGCCCTGGTCAAGGGCGACCCGGGCGAACGCCGCAAGTTCCTCGACGAGCTGGTCACCGCGCGCTCGCCGCGGATGGCCGGGGTCCGCTCCGACTACGAGCGCGTCCTCAAGCAGCGCAACACCCTGCTGAAGTCCGCGGCGATGGCCCGCCGGCACGGCGGACGCTCGATGGACCTGTCCACGCTGGACGTGTGGGACCAGCACCTCGCCCGCGCGGGCGCGGAGCTGCTGGCGCAGCGCCTCGACCTGATCGCGACGCTGCTGCCGCTGGCCGACAAGGCGTACGAGCAGCTCGCGCCCGGCGGCGGCCCGCTGGGGCTGGCGTACAAGTGCTCGGCGGGCGAGCCGGTGGACAGCGGGGCGGCCCGCACCCGCGAGGCCCTGTACGAGGTGCTCCTGGCCGCTCTCGGCGAGGTGCGCAAGCAGGAGATCGAGCGCGGGGTGACCCTGGTCGGCCCGCACCGCGACGACGTGGCCCTGCGCCTGGGAGACCTGCCGGCCAAGGGGTACGCCAGCCACGGCGAGTCCTGGTCGTACGCGCTGGCGCTGCGGCTGGCCTCCTACGAGCTGCTGCGCTCCGAGGGCAGCGAGCCGGTGCTGATCCTGGACGACGTGTTCGCGGAACTCGACGCGCGGCGCCGGGAGCGGCTGGCGGAGCTGGTGGCGCCGGGCGAGCAGGTGCTCGTGACGGCGGCCGTGGACGACGACGTCCCCGGCGTGCTGGTGGGAGCCCGGTACGGGGTGTCCGGCGGTGAGGTGACCCGGTTGTGAACGAGCAGGGCAAGGACCCGCAGCAGGCGCGCAGGGCACCGGAGGCCTCCGGGGTGGACCTGGCCCGCCAGGCCCTCGCGGCGGCCCGGGAGCAGGCGCGGGCCCGCGGCGACGCGGCGGGCGGCAGGAAGCGCCAGCAGCAGCCGGGGCTGCGGTCGGGCGCCCGCGCGGACGGCCGCGACCCGATGCCGTTGATGGCGGCGCTGGACCGGCTGCGCACCGAGCGCGGCTGGGAGATGCCGATGGCGGTGGCGGGCGTGATGGAGCGCTGGCCGGAGATCGTCGGGCCCGAGATCGCGGCCCACTGTGAACCGCAGCGCTACGAGAACCGTGAGCTGGTCGTGAGGTGCGACTCCTCGGCGTGGGCGGCGCAGCTGAAGCTGCTGGCCCCGCAGCTGGTGGCGCGGCTGAACGCGGATCTGGGCCAGGGCACGGTCCGCATGATCAAGGTGCAGGGACCGGGCGGACGCCCGAAGGGGTACGGGCCCTGGCGGGCTCCCGGGAGCACCGGACCCGGCGACACCTACGGGTGAGTAGCACCCGTGGACCGCTGTCGCGCGCGCGTCGGCGGGTGGCGTCCCTCACGGTAGCCGGAGGTTGACAGGCCGAAGCGCTGGGTGCCCGTGTGAGCCTCTTTGAGCCCCTTCCCGGATATGGGGAGTCGGAGAGTGGCGGTTCAGGGCGGCACATGCGGACTCAGGTACCGGCAAACCCCCATTCATGTCCGTGGTACCGGTAGACTGGAGGAAATCCCGCCCCGTTCGCGGGATCACGCAGACAACGCAGATCGACGCGGCCGCTCCCGCCGGCGCACTTGCTGGTCCGGAGTACGGGCTGCGCTGTGCCAGAAAGGGCGCTTCGTGGCCGATTCCGGCGACTCCAACGAGAAGAATTACGACGCCAGTGCGATCCAGGTCCTCGAGGGCCTGGACGCGGTCCGCAAGCGGCCGGGTATGTACATCGGCTCGACGGGCGAGCGTGGTCTGCACCACCTCGTCTACGAGGTCGTCGACAACTCGGTCGACGAGGCGCTGGCCGGGCACGCGGACACCATCGACGTGACGATCCTCGCCGACGGCGGGGTGCGCGTGGTCGACAACGGCCGTGGCATCCCCGTCGGCATCGTTCCGTCCGAGGGGAAGCCGGCCCTCGAGGTCGTCCTGACGGTCCTGCACGCGGGCGGCAAGTTCGGCGGTGGCGGCTACGCCGTCTCCGGCGGTCTCCACGGCGTCGGTGTGTCCGTTGTGAACGCGCTGTCCACCAAGGTCGCGGTCGAGGTCAAGACGGACGGCCACCGCTGGACCCAGGACTACAAGCTGGGCGTGCCGACGGCTCCGCTGGCCAAGAACGAGGAGACGGCGGAGACCGGCACCTCGGTCACCTTCTGGGCCGACGGCGACATCTTCGAGACGACCGAGTACTCCTTCGAGACGCTGTCGCGGCGTTTCCAGGAGATGGCCTTCCTCAACAAGGGCCTGACCCTGTCGCTGACCGACGAGCGCGAGTCCGCGAAGGCGACCGTGGGCGCGGACGACCCGGACGCGGACACGGCGGACCCCACGGCGCGCACGGTGAAGTACTACTACGAGGGCGGCATCGTCGACTTCGTGAAGTACCTCAACTCGCGCAAGGGCGAGCTGATCCACCCGACCGTCATCGACGTCGAGGCCGAGGACAAGGAGCGCATGCTCTCGGTCGAGATCGCGATGCAGTGGAACTCGCAGTACACGGAGGGCGTCTACTCCTTCGCGAACACGATCCACACGCACGAGGGCGGCACCCACGAGGAGGGCTTCCGCGCCGCGCTGACGGGTCTGGTGAACCGTTACGCGCGCGACAAGAAGCTGCTGCGCGAGAAGGACGACAACCTCGCCGGCGAGGACATCCGCGAGGGTCTGACGGCGATCATCTCGGTCAAGCTGGGCGAGCCGCAGTTCGAGGGCCAGACGAAGACCAAGCTGGGCAACACGGAGGCCAAGACCTTCGTGCAGAAGGTCGTCCACGAGCACCTCAACGACTGGTTCGACCGCAACCCGGTCGAGGCCGCGGACATCGTCCGCAAGGCGATCCAGGCGGCCACGGCGCGCGTCGCGGCCCGCAAGGCCCGCGACCTGACGCGCCGCAAGGGTCTGCTGGAGAGCGCCTCGCTCCCGGGCAAGCTGTCCGACTGCCAGTCGAACGACCCGACCAAGTGCGAGATCTTCATCGTCGAGGGTGACTCCGCCGGCGGTTCGGCGAAGTCCGGCCGCAACCCGATGTACCAGGCCATCCTGCCGATCCGCGGCAAGATCCTGAACGTCGAGAAGGCGCGCATCGACAAGATCCTCCAGAACACCGAGGTCCAGGCGCTGATCAGCGCCTTCGGCACGGGTGTGCACGAGGACTTCGACATCGAGAAGCTCCGCTATCACAAGATCATCCTGATGGCCGACGCCGACGTCGACGGTCAGCACATCAACACCCTGCTGCTCACCTTCCTCTTCCGCTTCATGCGCCCGCTGGTCGAGGCCGGTCACGTGTACCTCTCGCGTCCGCCGCTCTACAAGATCAAGTGGGGTCGTGACGACTTCGAGTACGCGTACTCGGACCGCGAGCGCGACGCCCTGGTCGAGATCGGCAAGCAGAACGGCAAGCGCATCAAGGAAGACTCGATCCAGCGCTTCAAGGGTCTGGGCGAGATGAACGCCGAGGAACTGCGCGTCACCACGATGGACGTGGACCACCGCGTGCTCGGCCAGGTCACCCTCGACGACGCGGCGCAGGCCGACGACCTGTTCTCGGTGCTGATGGGTGAGGACGTCGAGGCCCGGCGCTCCTTCATCCAGCGCAACGCCAAGGACGTCCGCTTCCTCGACATCTGAGTCGGCCCGACGCTGACCGCCGCCTGAAAGGATTTCTGACCGGCAATGGCCGACGAAACCACCCCCACCGCAGAGAACAACGCGGAGGAGCAGCCCGTGCTGCGCATCGAGCCCGTCGGGCTCGAGACGGAGATGCAGCGCTCCTACCTCGACTACGCGATGTCCGTCATCGTCTCCCGTGCGCTGCCCGACGTGCGGGACGGCCTCAAGCCCGTCCACCGTCGCGTGCTGTACGCGATGTACGACGGCGGCTACCGGCCCGAGAAGGGCTTCTACAAGTGCGCCCGCGTCGTCGGCGACGTCATGGGCACCTACCACCCGCACGGTGACAGCTCCATCTACGACGCCCTGGTCCGCCTGGCCCAGCCGTGGTCGATGCGCATGCCGCTGGTGGACTCCAACGGCAACTTCGGCTCCCCGGGCAACGACCCGGCGGCCGCCATGCGCTACACCGAGTGCAAGCTGATGCCGCTGGCCATGGAGATGCTCCGGGACATCGACGAGGAGACCGTCGACTTCCAGGACAACTACGACGGCCGCAACCAGGAGCCGACGGTCCTCCCGGCGCGCTTCCCGAACCTGCTGGTCAACGGCAGCGCCGGCATCGCGGTCGGTATGGCGACCAACATCCCGCCGCACAACCTGCGCGAGGTCGCCGCCGGTGCCCAGTGGGCGCTGGAGCACCCGAACGCCACGCACGAGGAGCTCCAGGACGCGCTCCTGGAGCGCATCAAGGGCCCGGACTTCCCGACGGGCGCGCTCGTCGTGGGCCGCAAGGGCATCGAGGAGGCGTACCGGACCGGGCGCGGCTCCATCACGATGCGCGCGGTGGTCGAGGTCGAGGAGATCCAGAACCGCCAGTGCCTGGTGGTCACGGAGCTCCCGTACCAGACCAACCCCGACAACCTCGCGCAGAAGATCGCCGACCTGGTCAAGGACGGCAAGATCGGCGGCATCGCCGACGTCCGCGACGAGACCTCCTCGCGGACCGGCCAGCGCCTGGTGATCGTGCTCAAGCGCGACGCCGTCGCCAAGGTCGTGCTGAACAACCTCTACAAGCACACCGATCTGCAGACGAACTTCGGCGCGAACATGCTGGCGCTGGTGGACGGGGTGCCGCGCACCCTGTCGATCGACGCCTTCATCCGCCACTGGGTGACGCACCAGATCGAGGTCATCGTCCGGCGCACGCGCTTCCGCCTGCGCAAGGCCGAGGAGCGCGCGCACATCCTGCGCGGTCTGCTCAAGGCCCTGGACGCGATCGACGAGGTCATCGCGCTGATCCGGCGCAGCAACACGGTCGAGATCGCGCGCGAGGGCCTGATGGGCCTGCTGGAGATCGACGAGATCCAGGCGAACGCGATCCTGGAGATGCAGCTGCGCCGCCTCGCAGCCCTGGAGCGGCAGAAGATCGTCGCCGAGCACGACGAGCTCCAGGCCCGGATCAACGAGTACAACGCGATCCTGGCCTCCGAGGACCGCCAGCGCTCCATCGTCAGCGAGGAACTGGCCGCGCTCGTCGAGAAGTTCGGCGACGACCGGCGCTCCAAGCTGGTGCCCTTCGACGGTGACATGTCCATCGAGGACCTGATCGCCGAAGAGGACATCGTCGTCACCATCACGCACGGCGGTTACGTCAAGCGCACCAAGACCGAGGACTACCGCTCGCAGAAGCGCGGCGGCAAGGGCGTGCGCGGGACGAAGCTGAAGCAGGACGACCTGGTCGACCACTTCTTCGTCTCCACCACGCACCACTGGCTGCTGTTCTTCACGAACAAGGGCCGGGTCTACCGGTCCAAGGCGTACGAGCTGCCGGACGCCGGCCGCGACGCCCGCGGGCAGCACGTGGCGAACCTGCTGGCCTTCCAGCCGGACGAGAAGATCGCGCAGATCCTCGCCATCCGCGACTACGAGGCGGCGCCCTACCTGATCCTGGCCACCAAGGGCGGCCTGGTGAAGAAGACGGCGCTCAAGGACTACGACTCGCCGCGCTCCGGTGGCGTCATCGCCATCAACCTCCGGGAGACCGAGGACGGCAGCGACGACGAGCTGATCGGTGCCGAGCTGGTGTCCGCCGAGGACGACCTGCTGCTGATCAGCAAGAAGGCGCAGTCGATCCGCTTCACGGCGACCGACGACGCGCTGCGTCCGATGGGCCGCGCGACCTCGGGCGTGAAGGGCATGAGTTTCCGAGAAGGAGACGAACTGCTCTCCATGAGCGTGGTCCGGCCCGGTACGTTCGTCTTCACCGCGACCGACGGCGGCTACGCCAAGCGGACGGCGGTCGACGAGTACCGCGTCCAGGGTCGTGGCGGTCTGGGCATCAAGGCCGCGAAGATCGTGGAGGACCGCGGGTCCCTCGTCGGTGCCCTCGTGGTGGACGAAACGGACGAGATTCTCGCCATCACGCTCAGCGGTGGTGTGATTCGTACGCGCGTCAATGAAGTCAGGGAGACCGGCCGTGACACCATGGGCGTCCAGCTGATCAACCTGGGCAAGCGCGATGCCGTGGTCGGCATCGCCCGCAACGCCGAGGCCGGTCAGGAAGCTGACGAGGTCGAGGCCGACGAGAACGAGACCGAGGCGGCCGACGCACAGGCCGTCGAGGCAGCCGAGGGCACGCAGCCTTCGGCCGGGGAGCACGAGGAGTAAGTCGTGAGTGGAGCCACGGGCGCCGGACCGGCCAAGACTGGAGCGAACGGTGCCCGTGGCCCCGCCGCGGACTCCCAGGGGGGAACCGTGACGGACACCCGAGGACCGCAGGCACCGGACGAGGCCGAGGCCAAGCCCGCTGCCGGAACGGACCAGCCCGCGCAGCCGTACCAGCCGCCGCAGGCCTACGCGGCCCCCGCGGGCCCGGGTGCGCCGCGCGGCGGCGGTGCGGGCGCCACCACACAGCGCAAGCCGCGTACGCCGGTGCGGACGGCTCCCAGGACGCGCAAGGCGCGGCTGCGGGTGGCCAAGGCCGACCCGTGGTCGGTGATGAAGGTCAGCTTCCTGCTGTCGATCGCGCTGGGCATCTGCACGATCGTGGCGGCGGCGGTCCTGTGGATGGTCATGGACGCGATGGGCGTCTTCTCGACCGTCGGCGGCACGATCAGCGAGGCGACCGGCTCGAACGAGGGCAACGGCTTCGACCTCCAGGCGTTCATGTCGCTGCCGCGCGTGCTGATCTTCACGTCGGTGATCGCGGTGATCGACGTGGTGCTGGCGACGGCGCTGGCGACGCTGGGCGCGTTCATCTACAACCTGTCGGCGGGATTCGTCGGCGGTGTCGAGCTCACCCTCGCCGAGGACGAGTAGGCCTCCGGTGGAGCGCCTGTGAGGGGTCGGATGACCTGCGCAGACGCCCCCCGGGAACGGATTTTGGCCTGACCGGGTCTGTGCGCTAATCTTCAGGAGTCAGCGCGCAGCGCGGATGGGGCTATAGCTCAGTTGGTTAGAGCGCATCCCTGATAAGGATGAGGCCACAGGTTCAAATCCTGTTAGCCCCACAGTGTCGAAGACCCCCAGGCCCCAGGCCTGGGGGTCTTCTTCGTCGGGCCAGTTGGTGGACCGGCAGGTCACCGATCGGTATCGGTCGGTGTGTATTGTTGGGCGCCAGAAGTCCCCTACGTCAACGAAAGACGAGGTCGCGCGGTGAAGAAGCTGCTCCTGGTCGCACTGGCCGCCATCGGCGGGCTCCTCGTGTACCGCCAGATCCAGGCGGACCGCGCCGAGCAGGACCTGTGGACGGAGGCAACCGACTCCGTGCCCTCTGGTTCCGGTGTGTGAGACCAAAGGCTGAGTACATGAAGCCCCGGCTGCCGCAGCGGCCGGGGCTTTGTGCTGTTCTGTGACGAAAACTTACGTTTTGCAAAGATTTGGCTTGCGGTAGCAAACTCGGGGTGGGCGTGATGGGTCGGGTACGGACGACGGTGTGGGCGGTGGCCCTCGGCACGGTGGTGGCGGGCGTGCCCGGCGCCGCGTACGCCGGGGAGAGCGCGCCCCAGCCGCTGCCCGCATACCGCCCCGCCGACGGCGCCAGGCCGGTCGAGGGCAAGCCCTCCTCCGCCGACGCCCCGCTCGTCGAGGCCGGGAACATCTACGAGGACACCATCGGGCCCGGGCCGCGCTACTACCGCCTCGTCCTGGCCGGCGACGGCTCCAACGCCTTCGTCAGCGCCGTGGTCCGGCCCCCGGCGGGTGCCAAGGTCTCCGGCAGCGACGGCATCGAGGTCGAGCTGATGACCACCGCGGGCAGGTCCTGCGACAACAGCACCGGCCGTGCGACCTTCGGCTACGACGCCGTGCCCCTCGCCGCCGCCGGCGTCCGCTGGGGTACCGAGGACGAGCTGTGCGCGGCCACCGGCGTCTACTACGCGAAGGTCACCCGGACTGCGGCCAAGGACTCCGACCAGAGCCCATGGCCGCTCGAACTGAAGGTGCAGCGCGAACCCGGCCGCGGCGCGGGTGCCCCGACCACCGCGCCCAGTGGCCGGCCCACGGAGGCGCCGTCCCTGCCCGGCACCGAGGCGGTCGGCCGCGTCGGCGGCACCGGCTTCAACGACGCGCGTGCCCTGGGCGCCGGAGTGTGGCGCGACGAGCTGCGGCCCGGGCAGACCCGCTGGTACCGCGTCCCGCTGGACTGGGGGCAGCGGCTCGGCCTGGGAGCGGAGCTCGCCGCCGCCCAGGTGACCAAGAAGTACACCTCCGCCTCGGGCGGACTGGCCGTGACCCTCTACAACCCCTACCGGGCCGCGGTTTCGGGCAAGGAGGTGTCCTACGACGGCGTGCAGGCGGGGGTGACCCTGGAGAAGACGCCCCCGGTGGACTACGGGAACCGTTTCTCCGGCGACCGGGAGACGCGGCCCGTCGGCGTCGCGGGCTGGTACTACATCGCCGTGACGATGGGCGCGAAGGTCGCCGACTTCACCGAGGACGCCGTCCCCGTCCCGCTCACGCTGCGGCTGGAGGTGGCCGGCACCCCGGCCAAGGCGCCCGCGTACAAGGAGGATCCGGCCGCGGGCGGCTTCGGGGTCGGGGCGGACGACCGGACGGCGGCGAAGGAGGGCCTCACGGCCCCGGAGGCCGCCGAAGCGGCCGGGACCCGGAAGGTGATGCGGGTCGTCGCGAGCGCCGGCTTCGGCGGCGGGACGCTGCTGCTGGCGGTGCTGGGCGGCTGGGTCCTGCTCGGCCGGCGGGGGCGCGGCGCTACATCTGCGTGAGGGCCCAGACGCCGACCGCGAAGCACACCAGCGCTGCGGCGAGCAGCGAGACCACCGCCCTCGGCGGGGGCGGGGCGATGCCCCTGCGCGCCGGGACCGCCGCGGTGGGTGCCCCGGTCGCCCCCGGCACCCCGGGCGCGGCCTGCACGGCCGGCGGGGGCAGGTGGAAGCTGCCCGTCTCCGAAGGGCCGTACGCGGGCCCGTAGGAGGGTCCGTACGCGGGCCCGTCCGGGGGTCCGTACGCGGGCGCTTCGACCGCGGCGGCGGCCTGTTGCGGGACCAGGGGCACTGTGGCGGCGGCGCTGCGGGGATCGGTGACCGCGGGGCCCGCTGCGGTCGCCTGCGGGGTCGCCGCGACAGCAGCCGCGGACCCGGAGGCGGCTGCGGACGGTGGTGGGGACGGAGCGGCGGACGGTGGCGTGGACCGGGCCGTGCCCGTCGGTCGCTCGGGTCCGTCGGGACCGAATCCGGGCGGCAGCGGGCCGAGTTGGTCGAAGACCTCCACCGGATCCTCGTCCGGGGCGGGCGCGGGCAGCAGCTCCACGGCCGCGGCAAGGGCCTTGCGCGCGCCTGTGGCCGTCCGGAACCGGTTCTGGGGGTCGGGCTGCAGGAGGTTCGCGACGACGTCCCAGAGCGGGCCGGGGACGCCTTGCGGGGCGTCCGGGGTCCCGTGCGCGAGGAAGTGGTCCACCAGGGCCCGGGAGTCGGGCTTGCGCCCCTGGAGGAGGTACAGGGAGACCAGGCCCACGGCGAAGAGGTCCGCCGCGAAGTCGGGCTCCGCCCCCATCAGTTGCTCGGGTGCGAAATAGCCCGGCGTGCCGACCACGTAGTCGGTCTCGGTCAGGCGGGGCTCGCCCTTGCGCATGGAGATGCCGAAGTCGGACAGCCGCAGGTGCGGCCGCCCGCTTCCGGTGGCCTCCATGAGGATGTTGGCCGGTTTGATGTCGCGGTGCACGACGCCTTCCGCGTGCACCGCCGCCAGGCCCGACAGCAGCTGGTCGAGCAGCGTGCACACGAAGCGGGGAGGGAGGGGGCCGTAGTCCCCGATCACATGGCCGAGGGAGCCGCCGCCGACCAGGTCCATGGTGAACAGGACCTTGTCGTCGTCGGCCGCCCAGCTCGCCGGCGCCAGTACGTGCGGGTGGTCGATCCGCAGCGCCTGCTCCCGTACGAACCGCAGGAGCGTGTGGGCGTCGCTCTGCAGCAGGACCTTCGCGGCGACGTAGCGGCGACGGCGGTGGTCCCAGGCCCGCCACACGGCACCGGCGCCCCCGCGCCCGATCGGATCGATCAGCTCGTACCGGCCGGCGAAGACCTCACCCATCGCTGCGCCCGTCCCCCGTCACCCGTCGTCCGCCGTCGTGCGTGTCAGTTCTGGTGCGCCTCGTAGTGGGCGACCGCGTCCGCGGTGCGGCCCGCTCCGTACACCCGGAGGAACTCTGCCAGTTCCGGGTGGCTGGGGGCGAGGCTGTTCGCCGCGTCGATGATGTCGCCGGCCGCGGAGACCGAGCGCAGCAGCGACTGGATCTCGCGGACCACGCGCTTGACGGTGGGTGCGCCGGAACCGGTGGTGGTCTGGCCGCTGCTGCTGAGGACGGAGCCCCCCTGGGTCTTCTTGATCTCGTCCATCCGGTCGGTCGCCTCCGCCGCGCTGACGCTGCCGTCGGCCACCTGTCCGGCGAGGTCCTGGAGGGCCTGGACGCGCTGGACCACGGCAGGATTTCCGATCTTGGCGCGCTGGCCGCTCATCAGCTGGGACAGCATGGGCGCCGACAGCCCGAGTACTGCAGCGAGACGGGCCTGGTTCAGGCCGAGGTCATCTATGAGCCTGCGGAAGAGCGCCCCCAGCGGCTCTCCGTACCAGCTTCGCTGGAGCTCTCTGGCTCTGGCCGTGGCCTCTTGCTGCACTGCGTCCACTCTTACTACTCCCCTTCGCTGGTGCGAACCTCGCGAGCATCTTACGGAGAGTGGTCGCAGGGCGGGAGTCCCTATCATTTTGCGAGATGAGGGGGTAGACCCGGTACTCTGTTCTGCGGAACGACCACATCCCTCACGCGGGACGGGTGCGTCCAGTTCCATGGGGCCTTAGCTCAGTTGGTAGAGCGCTGCCTTTGCAAGGCAGATGTCAGGAGTTCGAATCTCCTAGGCTCCACATCCAAATGCCCTCTGATCTGCGATAACGCGGCTCAGGGGGCATTTTTTCATGTCCGCGGACGGCGAAGGTCTGCCCGGCCGTTCCGCCCCGGGGTGCCCCCGGCGGCCCCGGGGGCGGGGCCTGCGGTGCAGCCTCCCCCGTACCGCGGCCCGTTCGCGGCGGTCCCCGCCGCCGGGCGCCCTTCCGGCCCCGTCCTGAACGGAGTTGTTCCTCCGGGTCGGTCGTGCACCGGTACGGTCCACCAGCAGCCGGACCCGTCGGCCGACTTGAAGACCACCAGCGTCGTGCCCCACGAGGCCGGCGCCGCGTTTTCCCGGTCCCTTCCCGGTCCCTTCCCGGAGCGCCCGCGGGCCGCGCGTCCCCCGGACGGCCCCGTCGCTGGGCCTCCCGCCGCCCGGTGGCGGACAGTGGGGAGAAGGGCATCGACACCAGGGGGGAACCCTCACGCCGGAGGCGTACAGACATGGGACTCTTCGACTTCCTGAAGTCCGACAAGAAGAAGGCGCACGAGAGCGCCGACAGGGCGAAGGAGCAGGCGCAGCAGCAGGCGGACGAGGGGGCGGGCCGGTCCAGGAGCGCCGCGGCCGACGCCGCCTCGGCGACGCGGGCCGCCGCCGAGCGCATGGCGGCCGCCGCCCCGCCCAGGCGGGGGCCCGGCCCCGCGACCCCGACTCCCGGCTCGGCGGCGCACAAGGCGGTGCCCGCACCGCCCAGGCCCGCCGCGATGCCGAAGCCCGCGCCGCCCTCGACCGCGCCCGGGGCGGCACACACGCCCACGCCCCATTCGGCCGCGCACAAGGCGGTGCCCGCCGCCCCCGTGGGCAAGCCGGGGCCCACCGCCACGAAGCGCACGTACACCGTCCAGCAGGGCGACACGCTCGCCGCGATCGCCGGCCGCGAGCTCGGCAACGAGGCGCGCTGGCGCGAGCTCTACGCCATGAACAGGGGCGTCATCGGCGCCAACCCCGACCTCCTGCCGCCGGGCGCGGTCCTGACGCTCCCGGCCTGACCCCGGCTCCGCCCGCACAAAGTGGTGGGGCCCGGACCCCTCGGGGTCCGGGCCCCACCACTGCCGGGACGTGCTAGTGGCCCGGGCCGGGCTCCGGTCCGGAGCCCGCCTCGCGCTCCTTCTCCGCCAGCTCGTCGTCGAAGCTGGCCGGCGCGGCGTCGCGGTCCGACAGCTCCGTCGCCGCCGGCGGCTCGACCAGCCAGTCCGGGTTGGACTGCTGGTCCCACCACCGCCAGGCCAGGTACGCGCCGGCCGCGAGCAGGCCGACCAGCGCGGCACCGCGCAGCGTCCGGCCGCGGCGGCGCGCCCGCTCGTGCTTGCGCACGAGCTTCTGCACTTCCTTGGCCGTCACCTGGCCGCGCAGCGCCGCCAGGGCCGCGGTCGACCGCGCCGCGGCCTCCTCGGCCACGGGCGTGGCTGCTGCGAGGGCGCTCTCGATCTTCGGCTGCGTGTAGTCGGCGGCCTGACGGGCCGCCAGGCGGGTCTGGTGGACCGCGCGGGTCGCCGCCCGGTCCACGGGTGGCGGGACGTGCGCCCGCGCCGCTTTCAGCCGTGGTTGCAGATGGCAGTCGTAGGTCATCCGGGCCTGGCGCGCAGCGCCGGTGGCCGCCTGGGACACCATCGGTGTCAGCCGTTCGTTGGCCTCGTGCGCGTAGTGCACCGCAGCGTCCCTGGCGGATTCCGCGTACGGCGCCACCATTTCAGCCGCGTACCGCACGCTCTCCCTGGCGCTCTCGGCTGCCAGGCGCGCGCTGTCCTTGCCGGTCACGGGATCCTCCTCCTCGGTGGCGGACACAGTTCACCTTTCCACCCTTTGTCGGATCATGCCTGCCATGGCGCCGACAGGCATGCGTGACAGGGCATACGAGTGGAGGATTTCAGTGCCGCGGAGCGCTCCGTGCGACCATCTGGACCGACAGTGATGACTATGGAAGGCAGATCCGTGGCCGAGAAGCTCTACGCCACCCTGAAGACCACGCACGGCGACATCGAGATCGAGCTCCTGGAGAACTTCGCTCCGAAGACCGTCCGGAACTTCGTCGAGCTCGCCACGGGCGCCCGCGAGTGGACGCGTCCCACCGACGGCCAGAAGACCACGGACCCGCTGTACGACGGCACCGTCTTCCACCGTGTCATCAGCGGCTTCATGATCCAGGGCGGTGACCCGCTCGGCAACGGCACCGGCGGTCCCGGCTACGCGTTCGCGGACGAGTTCCACCCCGACCTGGCCTTCACCAAGCCGTACCTGCTCGCCATGGCCAACGCCGGCCCGGGCACCAACGGCTCGCAGTTCTTCATCACCGTCGCCCCGACCGCCTGGCTGACGCGCAAGCACACCATCTTCGGCGAGGTCACCGACCCGGCGAGCAGGAAGGTCGTGGACGCGATCGCCTCCGGTGCCACCAACCCCCGCACCGAACGGCCGCTGGACGACGTGATCATCAAGTCCGTCGTGGTCGAGAAGCGCTGACGCCCGGTCCGCGCCACCGCGCCACCGCCCGCCCGCGCCACCGCCCGCCCACGCCACCGCGCACCCGAGCCACCGCGTACCGGGAACCTTTCCGCCCCGCCCGTCCGTACTGCATACGTACCGGACCGGCGGGGTGCACCCTGCTCGCCCCGCCGCCGACCGAGGGGACCGATGGACACCGACCGTCTGCCGGGCTGCTACCGCCACCCGGACCGCGACACGGGGATCAGCTGCACGCGCTGCGAACGCCCCATCTGTCCCGAGTGCATGATCAGCGCGGCGGTGGGGTTCCAGTGCCCCGAGTGCGTCCGCGAGGGCTCCGGGACCGGGCACCGGCCCACCGCCAACGCGCCGCGCACCATCGCGGGCGGTGTGGTCGCCGAGGACCCCCAGCTGGTCACCAAGATCCTCATCGGGATCAACGTCGCCGTGTTCTTCCTCTGCCTGCTGGCCCCGGCGCTGGCGGGGCAGCTGCAGCTGGTCGGCGGCTACCTCGAGTACCTCGGCGGCCCCGTCCACGGCGTCGCCGGGGGCGAGTACCACCGGCTGCTGACCTCGGTGTTCCTGCACACCGAGTGGTGGCACATCATCAGCAACATGATCGCGCTGTGGGTCATCGGCGGTCCGCTGGAAGCGGCTCTCGGCCGGGCCCGGTACCTCGCCGTCTACCTGCTGTCGGGCCTGGGCGCGAGCGCCTTCGTCTATCTCCTGGCCGAGCCGTACATCCGGACCGTCGGCGCCTCCGGGGCGATCTTCGGCCTGCTCGGCGCCACCGTGGTGCTGGCACGGCGGCTGAGGTACGAGATGCGTCCGGTGATCATCATGGTCGTGCTGATGCTGGTGCTGACCTTCGTGCCGTTCGGCGGCGTCCTGCGCGTGTCATGGCAGGCCCACGTGGGCGGTCTGATCACGGGTGCGCTGCTGGGCCTGGGCATGCTCCTGCCGACCGGTGTCCGCAGTCGCGCATTCGTCCAGTGGGGCACCTGTGCGGTGGTGTTCCTGCTGGCAGCGGCGCTGATCATGCTCCGTACGGCGGAACTCACCTGATCACACCGGCGTCAACTCTCCACAGAGTTATCCACAGATCTTCTGTCTTTTCCTCAGGTGTGGATGACGCTGTGGATAACTCATGGGGAGAGCTTCCGTTCAGGGACTGCCGGGTGCTACTTCCACTGCGTGGAAACGCCGAATCCCGCCGCGATGAAGCCGAAACCGACCACGATGTTCCAGTTGCCGAGGGCCTCGACCGGCAACTGGGTCTCGGTCACGTAGAAGACGACGATCCACGCGAGACCGATCAGGAAGAACGCCAGCATGACCGGGGCGACCCAGCTGCGGTTCGTCAGCCGGATGTTCTGCGGCTGCCGCGTGGGCGGCGGGGTGTAGTCGTCCTTCTTGCGGATACGTGACTTCGGCACGAGGGGCTCTCCTGTCGATGCGCTGGGGACCTTGCCTGCCCCGGGCGTCCGTTAGCGTAGTGGACCTGTGGCGTTGAAGGAGAAGGGTACGTTGAGCAATTCAGACGACTCCTCCACGGGTCCCCGTCGCCGGGCCAGGCCGGTCCGGTTGCTGACGGCCGCCGTCTTTGCCCTGGCCGGGCTGCTCTTCGTCACCAGTTTCAACACCTCCAAGGGTACGAACATCCGCACGGACGCCTCGCTCCTCAAGCTGTCGGACCTGATCAAGGAACGCAGCCAGGACAACGCGGAGCTGGAGGAGAGCACCGGAGCGGCCCGCGCCCGCGTGGACGCCCCCGCCGACCGCGACGACGGCAGCACCAGGGCCGAGGACGCGAAGCTGGCCGCCCTGCGCGCCGCCTCGGGCACCGAGGAACTCTCCGGCAAGGGCCTGACCGTCACCCTCAACGACGCCCCGCCGAACGCCACCGCCCGCATCCCCAACGTGCCCGAGCCGCAGCCCAACGACCTGGTGATCCACCAGCAGGACCTCCAGGCCGTGGTGAACGCCCTGTGGCAGGGCGGCGCCGAGGGCATCCAGGTCATGGACCAGCGGCTCATCTCCACCAGCGCGGTGCGCTGCGTGGGCAACACCCTGATCCTCCAGGGCCGCGTCTACTCGCCCCCGTACAAGATCTCGGCGGTCGGCGACCCGGCGGCGCTCAAGAAGGCCCTCGCCGCCTCCCCGGCCCTGCAGAACTACCAGGCGTACGTGAACGCCTACGGCCTGGGCTGGAAAGTGGACGAGCACAGGGCGCTGACACTGCCCCCCTACTCCGGCACAGTGGACCTCCACTATGCGAAGCCGGTGGGCACCACCCCGTGACCGGGTCCGTCCCGACGTCCTCCTGCGCCTGGCGGTACGGACGTTCAGCGAGGTGTGCCTGACGGCGGGCACGCTGATCGTGCTCTTCGTCACCTACGTCCTGGTGTGGACGGGGGTCAAGGCGGACCGGGCCGCGGACGGCGAGATGGCCCGGCTGCGCCACAGCTGGGCGGCTGCGGCGCCGCCGACGGCCCCGGCCGCCCCGGCCGCGGCCACCGGGTCCGCGCCGCCGCCGGCCGGATCCCCCGCCCCCGCGGAACCGCGCTACCCCGCGGGCCGGGCCTTCGCCGAGATGTACGTCCCCCGCTTCGGCCCGGACTGGGTCCGGCCCGTCCTGGAGGGCACGGATCCCGACCTGCTCAAGAAGGGCCTGGGCCACTACCCCGCCACCGCCCGCCTCGGCGCCGTCGGGAACTTCTCCGTGGCCGGCCACCGCCGCACCTACGGAGACCCCTTCAAGGACTTCCCCGATCTGCGCCCGGGCGACGAGGTGATCCTCAAGGACGCGGGCACCCGGTACACGTACACGATCCGGGGCGGGCCCCTGCGCACCCTGCCCACCGACGTGGGCGTGGTCGATCCGGTCCCGCTGAAGTCCCCGTTCACGGCACCGGGCCGGTACCTGACGCTGACCACCTGCGATCCGGAATGGGGACACAGCCACCGGCTTGTGGTCTGGGCGGAACTGACCGGGACGCGCCCCGCCGGACGGGGCGGACCGGAGGGTTCGTCCAGGTGACCCTCCCCGCCCGGCCGCTGCCTTTAGTCTGTTCGCGTACCGCCCCCGCGGTGCGTTGAACGAATGTGGACGAAAAGGAATCAGGCGGCATGTACGGCTGGATCTGGCGGCATCTGCCGGGCAACGCGTGGGTACGCGCGCTGATCTCCCTCGTACTGGTCCTCGCCGTGGTCTTCGTGCTGTTCCAGTACGTCTTCCCGTGGGCCGAGCCGCTCCTTCCGTTCAACGATGTGACGGTGGACGAGGGATCGGGAGCCACTCCGTGAGCGCACGCATTCTGGTGGTCGACAACTACGACAGCTTCGTCTTCAACCTGGTCCAGTACCTCTACCAGCTCGGAGCCGAGTGCGAGGTGCTGCGCAACGACGAGGTCGCCCTCGCGCACGCGCAGGACGGCTTCGACGGCGTACTGCTCTCCCCCGGGCCGGGCACGCCCGAGGAGGCCGGCGTCTGCGTGGACATGGTCCGGCACTGCGCCGACACCGGCGTCCCCGTCTTCGGCGTGTGCCTGGGCATGCAGTCCATGGCGGTCGCCTACGGGGGCGTCGTGGGCCGGGCCCCCGAGCTGCTCCACGGCAAGACCTCGCCCGTGGTGCACGAGGGCCTGGGCGTGTTCGAGGGGCTGCCCTCCCCGTTCACCGCGACCCGGTACCACTCCCTCGCCGCCGAGCCCGGGACCCTGCCCGACGCCCTGGAGGTCACGGCCCGGACCGAGGACGGGATCATCATGGGCCTGCGCCACCGGGAGCACGACGTCGAGGGCGTGCAGTTCCACCCCGAGTCGGTGCTGACCGAATGGGGCCACCGGATGCTCGCGAACTGGCTGGTGCGCTGCGGCGACGCCGGCGCGGTGGAACGCTCGGTGGGGCTGGCCCCGGTGGTGGGCAAGGCCGTCGCGTGACGACGGTCGCGCCGTCCGCGCCCACCGAGGGCCGGGCCGCGCGACGCAGGGCAGCTCAGGAGGCCGCGAAACGGGCCGCCAGGAACTCCCGGAGGAGGGGCGGGCGGCGGCGCAAGCGACCGGCGTCGGGCGGCCCGGTGGTCATCGCGAGCCGGCTGGGCGGGGAGCTGTTCATCACGATGGGCCTCGTGATGCTGCTGTTCGTCGCCTACCAGCTCTGGTACACGAACCTGGTGGCCGAGCGGACGGCGAACGGTGCCGCCGGCTCGCTGCGGCAGACCTGGGAGCGGCAGCCGGACGGCGCGGCCGCCGCGCCGCCCGTGACGGCCTTCGAACCGGGCCAGGGCTTCGCGATCCTCCACATCCCCAAGCTGGACGTGAAGGTCCCGGTCGCCGAGGGCATCAGCAAGCCCAAGGTGCTGGACAAGGGCATGGTCGGGCACTACGGCGAGGGCGCGCTGAAGACCGCGATGCCCGCCGACAAGCAGGGCAACTTCGCGGTGGCCGGACACCGCAACACCCACGGGGAGCCGTTCCGCTACATCAACCGGCTGGTGCCCGGGGATCCCGTCGTGGTCGAGACCCGGGACGCGTACTACACGTACGAGATGACCTCGTCGCTGGCGCAGACACCGCCGACGAACGTCGGGGTGATCAAACCCGTGCCGGAGGGCTCGGGGTTCACTTCCGAGGGCCGGTACATCACGCTGACCACCTGCACACCGGAGTTCACCAGCACCTACCGGATGATCGTATGGGGCAGGATGACCGAGGAACGCCCCCGCAGCCAGGGCCCGCCGCCCGCGCTGACCAGCTAAGGACGAATCAAGCGTGTCTCGTGCCAGCCGCCGCGCCGCGGCCCCGCCCGCCGGCAGCCGCAGTGTGCTCGCCGGGTTCCTGAGCCTGCTGGGAGAGCTCCTGATCACGGCGGGCCTGGTCCTGGGCCTGTTCGTGGCGTACTCGCTGTGGTGGACCAACGTCCTCGCGGACCGGCAGGCCGCGGCGCGGGGCGACGAGATCCGCCGGCAGTGGCAGGCCCCGGCCCCCGAGCAGGCCGGGCCGGGGGCGCTCGACACCCGGGGCGGGGTCGGCTTCCTGCACGTACCGGCGATGAAGAACGGCGAGGTGCTCGTCAAGGCGGGCACGGCGCCGGACGTCCTCGACGACGGCGTGGCCGGCTACTACACGGAGCCCGTGAAGTCCGCGCTGCCCTGGGACGAGAAGGGGAACTTCTCGCTGGCCGCGCACCGGGACGGGCACGGGGCGAAGTTCCACAACATCGACAAGGTGAAGAACGGCGACGCGATCGTCTTCGAGACCCGGGACACCTGGTACGTCTACAAGGTCTTCGCGGAGTTGCGCCAGACCTCGAAGTACAACACCGACGTGATCAACCCGGTCCCCAAGGAGTCCGGCAGGACCGCTGCGGGCCGGTACATCACGCTCACCACCTGCACGCCGGTCTACACGTCGAAGTACCGCTACATCGTGTGGGGCGAGCTGGTCCGCACGGAGAAGGTGGACGCGAAGCGCACCCTGCCGGCGGAACTGCGCTGACAGGGGCGCACCAGGGGCCCTGAGCGGCCCCGGGAGCCACTGCGGGTCCCGGGCGGCCCCGGGAGCCCACCCGTCCCGGAAAGGGCCGCAGGAGGCCGCCTGCGGGCCCCCGCGTACGAAAAGGTCCGGCCCCCCTCTCGCGGAGAGGAGGGGCCGGACCTTTTCGCGCCGTGCCGATGTCAGCGGCGGCCTCCGCCGCCGGTCAGGCCGTCGAAGATGCTGCCGTTGTTCCCGCCCTGCTGACCGGCCATCGTGAACACGTTCACGGCCTGCCCCGAGGTGCCCGGAGTGCCGGGCTGGGGGTCGGTGCCCACCACGATCGCGTTGTCGTCCGAGGGACCGGTGACGATGCCGACCCGCAGGTTGGCCCGCTGGAGGTCGTTCTTGTACTGGCCCAGGGTCCGGCCGGCGAAGTTCGGGACGACCGTCGCCTGCGCGGCCTTGGCGATGGTGACGTTCACCGTCTTGCCCTGCTCGATCTGCTGGCCCGCCGCGATCTGCTGGCTGATGACCGTGCCCGGAAGGGCTCCGGGCTGCTGGTCGGACTCCGTGACGCTGCCGAGCCGGAGGTTGACGGCCTTGAGGGCCTTCTCCGCCTCGTCCTTGGTCTTGCCCTTCAGCTCGGGGACCTCGGACTTGGACTGCTCCTTGGCCACCGTCAGCGTGATCACGCTGTTCTTCTCGGCCTCGGAACCCGCCTTCGGGTTCTGGTCCAGGACGGTCCCCGGCGTGCGGTCGGACTCCTGCGTCTTGCGGTCGACCTGGAAACCCTTGTCCTTCAGCGCCTTCTCGGCCTCTTCGTACTTCATGTTGAGCACGTCGACCACGGACACCTTCGGGGCGCCCGAGGAGATGGTGATCGTGACCGTGGAGCCCTCTTCGACCTTGGTGTCGGGCGCCGGGTCCTGCTTGCAGACGTTGCCCTTGGGCTGGTCGTCGCAGGGCGCGTCGGCGCCCTTGACCACCTTGAGCTTGGAGTTCTCGGCGCTCTTCGTCGCCTGTTCCAGGGTCTGGCCGATGAGCTTGGGCACGCTGGGCCGGTTGTCGGCCGTGTTCGAGGACAGGGCCCGGCCGATCAGGATCGCGCCGACCAGCACGAGGATGCCCGCCGCCACGAGCAGCACGGTGGACGCCTTGCTCTTCTTCTGGCTCTGGCGGCGGTTCGAACCCTGGTCGTAGCCGCCGTGGCCCTGGTCGCCGTAGCCGTAGCCGCCGTCGCCCGGGGGCATGGGCGGCATCATCGACGTCTGGGCGCCGGGGTCGGTGGTGCGCAGGGCGGTGGTGGGCTGGTCGTAGCCCTGCGGGCCGTAGCCGTGGCCCTGGTCGTGCGGGTAGCCGTAGCCGGCCGCGCCCATGGCGGCGGTGGCGGCGACGGGCTGGCCGTCGAGGCAGGCCTCGATGTCGGCGCGCATCTCGTCCGCCGACTGGTAGCGGTAGTCGGGGTCCTTGACCAGTGCCTTGAGGACGATGGCGTCCATCTCGGGCGTGATCTCGGGGTCGAAGTTCGACGGGGGCTGCGGCTCCTCCCGCACGTGCTGGTAGGCCACGGCCACCGGCGAGTCGCCGACGAACGGGGGCCGCACGCTGAGGAGTTCGTAGAGCAGGCAGCCCGCGGAGTAGAGGTCGGAGCGCGCGTCGACCTGCTCGCCCTTGGCCTGCTCCGGGGAGAGGTACTGGGCGGTGCCGATGACGGCGGCCGTCTGCGTCATGGTCATGCCGGAGTCGCCCATGGCGCGGGCGATGCCGAAGTCCATGACCTTGACCTGGCCCGTGCGGGTCAGCATCACGTTGGCGGGCTTGATGTCACGGTGCACGATGCCGGCGCGGTGCGAGTACTCCAGCGCCTGGAGGATGCCGATGCACATCTCCAGCGTGCGCTCGGGCAGCAGCTTGCGGCCCGAGTGCAGCAGTTCGCGCAGGGTCGAACCGTCGACGTACTCCATCACGATGTACGGGATGGAGATGTTGTCGACGTAGTCCTCGCCGGTGTCGTAAACGGCGACGATCGCCGGGTGGTTCAGCGACGCGGCCGACTGGGCCTCGCGCCGGAACCGGGCCTGGAAGGACGGGTCGCGGGCGAGGTCGGCGCGCAGGGTCTTGACGGCGACGGTACGGCCGAGCCGGGTGTCGTGGGCGAGGTACACCTCGGCCATGCCACCGCGGCCGAGCACGTGGCTCAGCTCGTACCGGCCGCCGAGGCGACGCGGCTCTTCCATAACGTTGCAGCCCTCTCCGTCAGTCCCGACCGCACCTGTGTGTGGTCCGGCGGTGTGCTGTTCGCGCAAAGGCTACCGGCCGATCGTCCGTGATCGGATCGTGGCCACAGCCTGATACAGGACCGGTACCGTACGCTCGGATCCGGGGCGGATTCAGTGACGTGCGTCACGTCGGCCGCCCCGTGATCCCCCGGTCACCCCTGGCTCTTCAGCACCGCTTCCATGACCGCCTTGGCGACCGGGGCGGCGAGACCGCCACCGCTGATGTCGTCACGGGCGGTGCCCTCGCTGTCCTCGATCACGACGGCGACGGCGACCGGCGAGGTGCCGTCCGCGTTCTCGGCGTAGGAGATGAACCAGGCGTACGGGCGCTTCTTGTTGCCCTCGCCGTGCTGGGCGGTACCCGTCTTGCCGCCGACCGTCACGTTCTTGATCTGGGCCTTCTCGCCGGTGCCCTTCGCGACGACGTTGACCATCATCTGCTGGACCTTCTGCGCGTTGCCCGCGGACAGCGGCCGGCTCATCTCCTGCGGCTCGTGCTTCTCGACGATGTCCAGGTTCGGCGCGGTGAGGTGGTCGACCATGTACGGCTTCATCAGCTTGCCGTCGTTGGCGATCGCCGCGGTGACCATGGCCATCTGCAGCGGAGTGGCGGCGGTGTTGAACTGGCCGATCGAGCTCTGGGCGTTGCCGTCCCGGCCCATCTTCTTGTCGTAGACGCTGGCGAAGGCGCGGACCGGGGTGTCGATCTTGTCGTTGTTGAAGCCGAACTTCTCGGCCGTCTCCACCATCTTGTCGCGGGTGACCTTGTCGCCGAGGTTCGCGAAGACGGAGTTGCAGGAGATCCGCAGCGCCTCGTTCAGGCTGGCCTTCTCGCACCCGGTGTGGGAGTTGGGCAGCTGGGTCTTGGTGCCGGGGAGGATGTACGGCTCGGGGGTGTCCGTCGGGTCGTCGATCCCGTTGACCACCCCGTGCTCCAGCGCGGCCGCGGCGGTGACCACCTTGAAGGTGGAGCCGGGCGGGTAGGTCTCGCGCAGGGCGCGGTTGACGAGCTTCTTGTCCTCGCTGTCCTTCAGCTCGACCCAGGCCTTCTCGTCGGCCTTGGAGTTGCCGGCGAAGCTGGACGGGTCGTAGGAGGGGGTGGAGACCAGCGCGAGGATGGCGCCGGTGCGCGGGTCGATGGCGGCGACCGCGCCCTTCTTGGTGCCGAGCTTCTCGAAGGCGGCCTGCTGCGCGGCGCGGTTCAGCGTGGTGACGACGTTGCCGCCCTGCTTCTTCTCGCCGGTGAACATGCCGATGGTGCGGTCGAAGAACAGCCGGTCGTCGTTGCCGGTGAGGATGCCGTCCTCGAGCGATTCGAGCTGCGTGGCACCGAAGGCCTGCGAGGCGTACCCGGTGACCGGGGACCAGAGCTCCCCTTCGGTGTAGGTGCGCTTGTACTTGTAGTCGCTGCCGTCGGTGACCGCGGAGCCGGTGATCGGCTGGCCCTGCACGATGATGTTGCCGCGCTCGGTCGCGTACTGGGCGATCTGGACCCGTCGGTTCTCCTTGCGCGTGCTGAGTTCCTCGGCCTGGACGTACTGCAGCCAGTTGGTCCGGATCAGCAGCGCGAGGACGAGCAGCCCGCAGAACAGCGAGATGCGGCGCAGGGGCTTGTTCATGACGGGCGGACCACCTGGGTCATCTCGGAGTCGGGGGACGGGGCCGGGGCCGGTGCCGGTCGGCGGGCGGTGTCGCTGATCCGGATGAGGACGGCGATGAGGATCCAGTTCGCGAGGACGGAGGAACCGCCGGAAGCGAGGAAGGGCATCGTCATGCCGGTGAGGGGGATGAGCCCCATGACTCCGCCGGCGACGACGAAGATCTGGAGCGCGAAGGCGCCGGAGAGACCGATGGCGAAGAGCTTGCCGAAGGGGTCGCGGGCGGCGAGGGCGGTGCGGACGCCCCGCTCGATGATGAGCCCGTAGATCAGCAGGAAGGCCATCACACCGGAGAGGCCGAGCTCTTCGCCGACGGTGGAGAAGATGAAGTCGGAGTTCGCGGCGAAGCCGATGAGGTCGGAGTTGCCCTGGCCCCATCCGGCGCCGAGGACCCCGCCGGAACCGAAGCTCATGATCGACTGGCCGACCTGCTCGCAGGCGCCCGAGGTGGTGTAGCAGCCGAAGGGGTCGAGCCAGGCGTTGACGCGGGCCTGGACGTGGCTGGCGAAGGAGGCCACCACGACCGCGCCGCCGACCGACATCAGCAGACCGATGACGATCCAGCTGGTGCGCTCGGTGGCCACGTACAGCATGATCACGAACATGCCGAAGAAGAGCAGCGAGGTGCCGAGGTCGTTCTCGAAGACCAGGACGAGCAGGCTCATCGCCCAGATCATCAGGATCGGGCCGAGGTCGCGGCCGCGCGGCAGGTAGAGGCCCATGAAGCGGCGGCTGGCCAGCGCGAGCGCGTCGCGCTTCACCATCAGGTAGCCGGCGAAGAAGATCGCGATGACGATCTTGGCGAACTCACCGGGCTGGATGGAGAAACCACCGACGCTGATCCAGATCTTGGCGCCGAAGACGTCGGCGCCCAGGCCCGGGACGACGGGCAGGATCAGCAGCACCAGCGCGCCGGCCATGGAGATGTACGTGAACCGCTGCAGGACGCGGTGGTCCTTGAGGATCAGCAGCACGGCCGCGAACAGGGCGATCGCCAGTGCCGTGTACATCATCTGACGGGGCGCGGAGGGCGAGAAGGCCCCGAAGCTGCGCTTGGCGAGGTTCTGCAGCCGCTCGGACTGGTCCAGGCGCCAGATGAGCACGACGCCGAGGCCGTTGAGCAGGGTGGCGAGCGGCAGGAGCAGCGGGTCGGCGTACTTCGCGTACCGGCGTACGACGAAGTGCGCTATGCCGGCGAGCACGGCGAAGCCGGCCCCGTAGGCGAACATGCCGGGGGGCAGCTCGCCGTGGATCGCCAGACCCACGTTGGCGTAGGCGAAGATCGGGATGACCACGGCGAAGGCGAGCAGCAGGAGCTCGGTGTTCCGCCGGCTCGGCAGCTCGATGGCGCCGATGGTGGTCGTATTGGTGACAACGCTCATGGTGTGGCAGGCCCCCTGTGCCCGCGGGCTACTTTCCGCACAGGCCGACCAGCTGCTGCTCCTCGGGAGTCAGGCTGGGGCCGGGTGTCTGGCTGTTCTGCGCCTCGGCGCCTCTGCGCTCTTCGTCCTTCTTGCAGGCGGAGACCTGGACGCCGAGGTCGTCCAGCTTCTTGCGGGCACCGTCGAGGCTGCCCTCGCTGATGGTGGCCTCGACCAGCTTCCGCTTGAAGGGCGGCAGGTACTTCAGTTCGATGTCGGGGCGGTCGGTCTCCACCTTGGAGAGCTCCAGCGGTCCGAGCTTCGGGCTGATGCCGCGGAAGAGCGCGACGTGCTCGCCCTTCACGCCGACGTAGAACTGGGTCTGGGTCCAGCGCCAGCCGGCGTAGAGGCCGCCGCCGATGACACCGGCGACGACGAGCAGGGTCAGGGTGCGGGTGGTCCACTTGCGCCCTTTGCTGCGGCGCCTGCGGGGGTGGTCGTACGTGTCGTCGTAGCCGGAGTCGGAGTCGTACCCGTCGGCCTCGCCGAAGGAGCCGTAGCCGCCGCCCTGGCCGTGGTCGCCGTACCCGTAGCCGGGGGCGTCGCCGCTGCCGGGGGGACCGAAGGCGCCCGCGGGCGGCGGGGCCTGGCGGCCGAGCCCGGAGGCGCGGCCGGCCGGCGTCTGCATGGCGTTGTTGTTGTCGAAGAGCTGGTGCTGGGTCTCGGCGACCGCGCCGACGACCACCGGGGTGTCGCTGACCTGGGCGGCGAGGGTGTCGCCGCTGTCGGTGTCGAGGACGTCGGCGACGATGCAGGTGATGTTGTCGGGTCCGCCGCCGCGCAGCGCGAGCTGGATCAGGGACTGCACGGTCTCGCGGGGGCCGTGGTAGTCGGCGAGGGTCTCCTCCAGGGTCTGGTGGGAGACGACGCCGGAGAGCCCGTCGGAGCAGATCAGGTAGCGGTCGCCGGCGCGGACCTCACGGATGGAGAGGTCGGGCTCGACGATGTCGCCGCTGCCCAGCGCGCGCATCAGCAGGGAGCGCTGCGGATGGGTCGTCGCCTCCTCCTCCGTGATGCGGCCCTCGTCGACCAGGCGCTGCACCCAGGTGTGGTCCTGGGTGATCTGCGTGAGGACGCCGTCGCGGAGCAGGTAGGCGCGGGAGTCGCCGACGTGGACGAGGCCGAGGCGCTGGCCGGTCCACAGCAGGGCGGTGAGGGTGGTGCCCATGCCCTCGAGCTGGGGGTCCTCCTCGACCATGACGCGCAGCTGGTCGTTGGCGCGCTGCACGGCGGTGGCCAGCGAGGTGAGGATGTCGGAGCCCGGTACGTCGTCGTCGAGCTGCACGAGGGTGGAGATCACCTCGGAGCTCGCGACCTCGCCGGCGGCCTGGCCTCCCATGCCGTCGGCGATCGCCAGGAGACGTGGGCCGGCGTAGCCGGAGTCCTCGTTCCCCTCGCGGATCATGCCTTTGTGGGATCCGGCTGCGAACCGCAGGGACAGACTCATGCGCACCTGCCCTGTCGACGAAGCATGCTCCGGGTACAACCGGTCTCGAGCCACACTGCCCACCCTCCGGTCGGGAGCGCGCTCGTGTCCGTGTCCTCGCTGGCACGGATCACCGCCGCGCGCTCGCTCCGCTCGCTCATTGTCGTACTACTTCCGCAGCTCGATGACGGTCTTGCCGATGCGGATCGGTGCGCCCGGCGGAATGGGCGTCGGGGTGGTCAGCCGGGTCCGGTCGAGATACGTGCCGTTGGTGGACCCGAGATCCTCGACGATCCACTGGCCGTCACGGTCGGGGTAGATCCTGGCATGGCGGCTGGACGCGTAGTCGTCGTCCAGCACGATCGTGGAGTCGTGGGCGCGTCCCAGGGTGATCGTCTGTCCGGCGAGGGCCACGGTGGTGCCCGTGAGAATGCCCTCGGAGACGACGAGCTTGGTGGGTGCACCGCGACGCTGGCGCTGCTGCGGAGGCGCGGCCTGGCGGCCGCCCTGCTGCGGGGCGCCGCCGGCGCCGCCGCGGCGGGAGGAGCCGCGCTGGGTCACCCTCGTGCCGAAGAGATCGCTGCGGATGACCTGGACGGCCACGATGACGAACAGCCACAGAACGGCCAGGAAACCCAACCGCATGACCGTCAGGGTCAGCTCTGACATTGCCCCCGCTTCACCCTTCGGCTTGCCGGTAAATGATGGTGGTGCTGCCCACGACGATCCGCGAGCCGTCGCGGAGCGTAGCGCGGGTGGTGTGCTGCCCGTCCACCACGATGCCGTTGGTGGACCCGAGATCCTGGATCGTCGAGGGCGTTCCGGTCCGGATCTCACAGTGCCGGCGCGATACGCCGGGGTCGTCGATCCGCACGTCGGCTTCGGTGCTTCGGCCGAGTACGAGCGTGGGGCGCGAGATCTGGTGGCGGGTGCCGTTGATCTCGATCCAGTGCCGCCGCGGGCCGCCGGATCCTGCCCCCGGAGCCGCCGCGCCGGGACCGCCCGGGGCGGGCCTGCGGGCGCCGGGTCCGCCCGGGGGCGGGCCGGCGGGCATGGGAGGTGCGGCGACCGGCGGATAGCCGTAGCCGCTCGCAGGGGACGGCGGCGCCCCCTGGGGCTGGGAGGTGCTGGAGGCGAGGGTGCGACTGCGGACCCGGTAGAGCCCGGTGTCGAGGTCCTCGGCCTTCTCCAGATGGACCTTGATGGGGCCCATGAAGCTGTACCGCTGCTGCTTGGCGTAGTCGCGGACGAGGCCCGCGAGCTCGTCGCCGAGCTGCCCGGAGTAGGGGCTCAGGCGGTCGTAGTCGCCGGCGCTGAGCTCCACGATGAAGTCGTTGGGGACGACGGTCCGCTCGCGGTTCCAGATGGTGGCGTTGTTGTCGCACTCGCGCTGGAGGGCTCCGGCGATCTCCACCGGCTGGACCTCGGACTTGAACACCTTGGCGAAGGTGCCGTTCACCAGACCTTCGAGTCGCTGCTCGAACCGCTTCAGAACTCCCATGGGGCACCTCCTCCGTCGTTGTCGCCCTGTACTGCTTACTGATCGTATCCACGCGTGGCGGATTCGGGTGGTTCCCCTTCGTACCTGTGGGGACGAGTGTTGGTCCTCACAAGGGATCGTAGGGGCGCCTCGAGGAACAGTGTCCCGCACCCGGAGCGGAGTGCGGGAGGGGCTGTCCGCACGGGGGCGTATGCCCCGGGGGAAAGCGATGTGAATCCACCCCGTTCTACGTGCTAATGTTTCGACGTCGCCAGGGGAACGGCCCGAAAGGGAGAGACCACTGGGACGCTGCTCGGGCGAGTGGCGGAACGGCAGACGCGCTGGCTTCAGGTGCCAGTGTCCTTCGGGACGTGGGGGTTCAAATCCCCCCTCGCCCACATCGACGAGACGGTCGTCACTGCGAAAGCGGTGGCGGCCGTTTCGCTTTGTGGCCGTGACCCGGTGTGCACGGGATCCGTGACGGGCCGGCGGATCGGCGTGCGGTGTCCGGTGTTTCCTGTGTGGTGTCGGTCACGGCGGAGCCGGCCGTGGATGCGTGCGGGGCCAACTGCTGGTGCGCGATCAGACTTTCGTCGCGGCGGGTGAGACGAAAGAGGGCGGCCGGGGCGGTGGCCGGATGTCTAGGGTCGGGCGCGTGGATGTGATGGCGAAGACACGTGCGGGCCGGGACTGGCTGCGGGGGCCCGAGGCGTGGACGCGGCGGATGCTGGCCGGGGACCTCGCGCTCGCCGCCGTGCTGGCCATACTCGGGCTGGGCGTCGAGGAACTCGACCGGGGGTCCGGGCAGCGGATGCTGCTGGGCGCCGTGGTCGTGGTGGCGCTGACCCTGCTGCGCAGGCGGCTGCCGGCGGCGACGCTCGTGGCCGGTTCGGCGCTGAGCTCGGCCCTCCCGGGGCTGTTCTTCGTCCTGCCGCTGCTGGGCTGGTCGGCCGGGCGGCGGATCGTCGGCGTGGGGCGTGCGCTGGGCGCCTTCACCCTGGCCTTCGTCGCGGCGCTCGCCTTCAGCGTCCTGGACCAGTGGTCGCAGATGCGACCGCTGCTGATCATCGTGTTCTCCACGCTGATGTTCCTGGCCGTCACCGTGATGCCGGGCCTGGCCAGCCGGTACTGGTCCCAGCGCCGCACCCTCTTGGCGGCCCTGCACGAACGCAACGGGCAACTCCTGCGCGAGCGGGCCATGGTCGCCGGGCAGGCGCGGCTGCGCGAGCGGCAGCGCATCGCCCAGGACATGCACGACAGCCTGGGCCACCAGCTGGCGTTGATCTCCGTGCACACGGGTGCGCTGGAGGTGGACCCCGAACTCACCGACCGTCAGCGGGAGGCCGTGGGCGTGCTGCGGCAGGCCTCGGTGTCCGCCATGCACGAACTGCGCGAGGTCGTCGGGATCCTGCGGGACGGCGTGGAGGCGCCCCCGCCCGTGGAGGAGGCACAGCCCGCGGCGCGCGGTGTGGCCGGGATCGCCGGGGTCGTGGAGGCGGCGCGGGCCGCCGGGACCGAGGTGCGGATGACCACCTCGGGGCGGCCGAGGCAGCTGGTCGCGGCCTGCGACCACGCGGCCTACCGGATCGTGCAGGAGGCCCTGACCAACGCCTACAAGCACGCTCCGGGGGCCCCGATCACGGTGGAGCTGCGGTACGAGGACGACTCCCTGGTGGTGGAGATCGCCAACGGGCCGTCGGCCGGACCGGGCGAGGACGTGGTGTCGGGCGGGCAGGGGCTGACGGGGCTGCGCGAGCGGGCCCGGCTGGTCGGCGGCATGGTGCACGCGGGCCCTGCCGAGGGCGGCGGGTTCCGGGTGGCCGGCGTGCTGCCGTACGGCGCCGAGCCGGCCGGAGCCCAGGACGTGGCCGACGACTTCGGGCAGCAGGCGCAGGCGCAGAAGGGCACCCTGCCCCTGGCGCGGGGGCGGCGGGGCGGGCAGCAGCCGATGGACTGGGCGGCGGTGGACCGGGAGCTGGCCGTACGGGTGCCCAGCCGTGCCGGTGGTATCGCCGTGGGCTGCGGGATCGCGTTCGCGGCGGTGGTGGTGCTGGTGATCGTGCTGGTCGCAGCGGCGGTGATGCTGATGGACTCGGCGGGCGAGTCGATGATCGGCAGGGACGAGTACGACGCCGTGCACGTCGGCGAGGCCGAGAAGACGGTCCGCGACCGGCTGCCGACCGGCGAGAGCTTCCTGACCGCGGGAGCCGACCGGAAGGGGCCGCCCCGGCCGGAGGGCTCGGAGTGCCTGGCGCTGCTGGCCAACGACCAGTCCGGCCAGAGCCTGACCACGGACCTGGTTTTCCGGTTCTGCTTCAAGGACGGCAAGCTCGTGGACAAGCAGGCGTACGAGGTCAAGCAGTAGGAGCACGGGGTGACAGCCGAAGTGATCAGAGTGGTGATCGCCGACGACGAGCCGCTGATCCGGGCCGGGATCAGGATGATCCTGACCTCGGCGCCGGACATCGAGGTCGTCGCGGAGGCGGCGAACGGCCGGGAGGCGGTCGAGCTGGCCCGTTCGCACGCCCCCGAGGTGATGCTGCTGGACATCCAGATGCCGGTGATGGACGGTCTGACCGCACTGGGGGAGCTGCGGCGGGCCGCGCCGGAGGTGCGGGCCCTGATCCTGACCACCTTCGGCGAGAAGGAGAACGTGCTGCGCGCGCTGGGTCAGGGCGGGGCGGGGTTCCTGCTCAAGGACTCGGCGCCGGGCGAGCTGATCGGCGCGGTCCGGGCGGCCGCGGCCGGGGACGCCTACCTCTCGCCCGGGGCGACCCGGCACGTGGTGGACCAACTGGCGTCCGGGAAGGCGGCGGCGCGCGGCGAGGAGGCCCGCCGTCAGGTCGCCGAGCTCAGCGAGCGGGAGCGGGGGGTCCTGGCGCTGCTCGGGGAGGGCCTGTCCAACGCGGACGCGGGCCGGCGGCTGCACATGAGCGAGGCGACCGTGAAGACGTACGTGAGCCGGATCCTGGCGAAGCTGGGCTGTGAGAACCGGGTCCAGGCGGCGCTGCTGGCCAGGGACGCCGGGTTGTAGACGCCGGCCGGGGGCGCCGGGCTGCGGCACCGGCCGGGAAGCCGGGGCCCTGGGTGCTGGCCAGGGACACCGGGCTGTCGGTACGGTCAGCCCGTTCTCTAAGCGATCACATGAATGAACGGGTGGGGGCGGCGCCGATGGCGGCGACAGCGGGACAGCGGATTCCGGACGTGGCGGGGTTCGCGCCGCGCGTGACGGCGGACTCGCCGAAGGAGGCGGGCAAGGCGTTGCGCGCCCGCGTGCCGAGGGCGGCGCACGCCGGCTTCACGGTGCCGGCCGGGCGGCCGGACGCGGTGCGGGCGGTGGAGGAGTCCAACGCCGGGCGGGTGGCCGAGCTGACGCCCATACGGGTCGGCCGGATGGCCGCCAACCCCTTCGCGTTCCTGCGCGGTGCGGCCGGGCTGATGGCGCACGACCTGTCCGGTGGTCCGGTGACCGGTGTCGGTGCGCAGATCTGCGGTGACGCGCACGCGGCGAACTTCGGTCTGTACGGGGACCCGCGCGGCCAGCTCGTCATCGACCTGAACGACTTCGACGAGACCGTGTTCGGCCCGTGGGAGTGGGACGTGAAGCGGCTGGCGGCCTCCCTGGTGCTCGCCGGGCGGGTGGCCGGAGCGGACGAGGGCACCTGCCGGGCGGCCGCGCTGGACGCCGTGGGCGCCTACCGGCGGACCATGCGGCTGCTGGCCAAGCTGCCCGCGCTCGACGCGTGGAACGCCATCGCCGACGAGGAACTGGTCTCGCACGCCGATGCCCGCGATCTGCTGGGCACCCTGGAGCGGGTCTCCGAGAAGGCCCGCAACAACACCTCCGCCCGGTTCGCCACCAAGTCGACGGAGATCGGGCCTGACGGCGGCCGCCGTTTCGTCGACGCGCTGCCCGTACTGCGCCGCGTCACGGACGGGGAGGCGGCGGCCGTGGCGGCCTCGCTCGGCCCCTACCTGCAGACCCTCCAGGGCGACCGGCTGCCGCTGCTGGCCCGCTACGCGATCCACGACGTGGCCTTCCGCGTGGTGGGCACCGGGAGCGTCGGCACCCGCTCGTACGTGGTCCTGCTGCTGGACCACCGGGGCGAACCGCTGGTCCTCCAGGTGAAGGAGGCACGGCCCTCGGTGCTGCTCCCGCACCTGCCCGGGCTGGGCTTCGTCTCGCCGCCGGAGGAGCACGAGGGCCGCCGGGTGGTGGCCGGGCAGAAGCGGATGCAGGTGGTCTCCGACATCATGCTGGGCTGGACCACGGTGGACGGGCACCCGTACCAGGTCCGTCAGTTCCGCAACCGCAAGGGCAGTGTGGACCCGGCGGCGCTGGCTCCCGACCAGATCGACGACTACGGGCGGATGACCGGTGCCCTGCTGGCCCGGGCGCACGCGCACAGCGTCGACCCCCGGCTGCTGGCCGGGTACTGCGGCAAGAACGAGGAGCTGGACGAGGCGATGGCGGCCTTCGCGGTGGCCTACGCCGACCGGACCGAAGCCGATCACGCCGACTTGGTCGCCGCGGTGCGGGCCGGCCGGATCGCCGCGGAAACCGGGGTCTAGATCGCGCAGTCGCGCCGGTCCCTGCGCGAGGGGCGATGTTTCACGTGAAACATCGCCCGCGCGGGCGGGCCGTACCCTGGCCGGGTGAGCGAGCAGACCGAGCAGCCCGAGCAGACAGTCCCCGGTGGATCCGGCGACTCCTCCGTCACCAGTGAGGAGCGCCCCGAGGCGCGCCTGGAGCGGGCCGTACGGGCCGCGGAGCAGGCGCTGATCGAGTTCGAGATCGCGGTGGAGACCTTCCGCGTGGAGGTGGAGAACTTCTCCCGCCTGCACCATCAGAAGCTCGGCCCCATGTACACGCGGCTCGACGAACTGGACGCGCTGATCGCCGAGGCGAAGGCTGCGCGCACCGGCGATGCCGATGACCTCCGGCGGGCGCGTGACGCGCGCTCGCTGGTCATGCCGATGCCCGGGGTGGAGGAGCTCTTCCACGACTGGCTGGACTCGGAGGGCATCTCCGACGACGCCGCCGCGATGCTCACCGACCGGCCGGTGCGGCCGCCGGAGCGGGTACGCCCCTCCGAGGAGGTGCGCCGCCTGTACCGCGAGCTGGTCCGCCAGGCCCACCCCGACCTGGCCCAGGAGGAGCCCGAGCGGGAGCGCCGCGACGCCTTCATCGCGCGGGTCAACGCCGCGTACGGCCGGGGCGACGAGGGGCTGCTGCGCGAGCTGGCCGAGGAGTGGGCGGCCGGGCCGGTGCCCGAGACGGCCGGGCCCGGCGAGAGCGAGGAGCTGTACGCCCGGCTGGAGTGGCTGGCGCGCCGCAAGGAGCTGCTGTCGCTCGTGGCCAAGGAGCTGGAGGAGAGCGCGATCGGGTCGATGCTGAGGATGGCTCCCGACGACCCGGACCGGCTGCTGGAGGAGATCGCGGAGCAGCTGCTCGCGCAGGTGTCCGAGCGCGAGGCGGAGCTGGCGGCCGAGCTCGCCGCCCAGTGAGGACGGGGCCGTTCGCGCACGCACGGGCGGGGCTGCTGGTCGGATAGGTTGGCAGCAGACCTGTGAAGAGAGAAGGCGACAGTTATGAACTTCGGACCGCTTCCCTCGGTGGACGCCGCCGCGGTGCCCTCCGAAGGCTTTGTCCTCGACGTCCGTGAGGACGACGAATGGGCGGCCGGCCACGTCGAGGGCGCTCTGCACATTCCGATGAGCGACTTCGTGGCCCGCTTCGGCGAGCTGACGGAGGCCGTCGAGGACGGCCGCCGCGTGTACGTGATGTGCCGGGTCGGCGGGCGTTCCGCGCAGGTCACCCAGTACCTGGTGCGCCAGGACATCGACGCCGTGAACGTCGACGGCGGTATGCAGGCCTGGGACGGGGCGGGGCGCCCGATGGTGACGGACAACGGAAGCCCGGCCTTCGTGCTCTGACCCCGTGAGGGGCGGCTTCAGGCGAGGGGGTGGGCGGCCAGCAGGTCGCCCAGGGCCTCCTCGTGCGCGGCCGCCGGGCCCAGCTGGAGTTCCAGTTGCTTGGCCCAGGCGTGGTAGCGGTGCAGTGGGTAGTCGGTGTCGGCGCCGAAGCCGCCGTGCAGGTGCTGGGCGGTCTGGACGACCCTGCGCACGCCCTCCGAGGCCCAGATCTTGGCGACCGCCACGTCACCGGCGCTCGGCAGCGGCCCGCCGGCGCCGCCCGTTGCGGCATCGAGCCGCCAGGCGGCCTGCCACAGGGTGACCTCCATGGCGCGCAGGTCGATGTAGCGGTCGGCGGCCTGGACGGCGACCGCCTGGAAGGTGGCCACCGGGAAGCCGAACTGCTCGCGCTTGCTGGTGTACCGGCTCGTCATGCCGAGGACGCCCTCGCCCAGCCCGAGCGCCAGGGCGCAGGTGCCGGTGGTGAGGATCTGGCGCAGGCGCTCCCCGGCTGCCGGGGTGTCGATCAGGTGGGTCGGGTCCACCCGCACGCCGTCCAGGGCGAGTTCGGCGAACCGCTCCCCGCTGGTGGAGACCTGCTCGGCGAGGGCGAGGCCGTCGGCCGTGCGCGGGACCAGTGCGAGGACGCCCTGGCCCTCCCCGGTGTGGGCCGGCACGGCGATCCAGTCGGCGGTGTGCGCCCAGGGGACGGCGGTCTGGGTGCCCTCCAGGACCCAGGCCTCACCGTCGAGCCGTGCGGTGACGGCGAGTTCGGCCGGGTCGTGGCCGGAGCGCCCGTGTGCGGCGGCGGTCAGGACGAGCGTGCCGCGCCCGGCGCCGGGCAGCAGGGCGGCGGCCAGTTCGGGGTTGCCGTAGGCCTGGACGGCCATGGCGGTGGCGCAGTGCTCCAGCAGCGGGACCCTGGCCAGCACCCGGGCGGCCTCGCGCAGGACGAGGCACAGGGCGATGGTGTCCAGGCCGGCGCCGCCGTGCTCCTCGGCGAGGACCAGGCCCAGCAGGTCGGACGCGGCGAGCCGGGCCCACAGCGGGCGGTCGAAGTCGTCCGCTACGGCTCCCGGGGTGAGCGCGGGGCTGGGCACGCCGTCGGGTGCGACGTCCGCGAACACGGCCCTGGCCGCCTCGACGGCGGCCCGCTGCTCCTCGGTGAAGGTGAAGTCCACTGCCTGTCCTCCCGTTCTGACCTGACGGGGCGTCAAGATAGAACAGGTTCCTGGAAATGGACAGGGGAGGAGGACGGCAGGGACGGGGGCGGGGAGAGGGACCGCGGACGCTCCCTAGCGGTCGAAGTCGATCTCCACTTCCTCGGTGACCGGGTGCGACTGGCAGGCCAGGACGAAGCCGGCGTCCGTCTCCTCGGCCTCCAGGGCGAAGTTCCGGTCCATCCGGACCTCACCCGACACCACGAATGCCCGGCACGTGCCGCAGACGCCGCCCTTGCAGGCGTACGGGGCGTCCGCGCGGTTGCGGAGCACCGCGTCCAGCAGGGACTCGCCCTCCTGGACGGGCCAGGTGCCGGAGCGCCCGTCGAGCCGTGCGGTGACCCGGCCCTGCGCGGCCGCGGCCGACGCCGCCGAGCGGACCGGCGCCGGGGTGGTGTCCTCGACGTGGAAGATCTCCTCGTGCACCCGGGTCCGGGCGACGCCGAGCGTGCTCAGGGCCCGCTCCGCGCCCTGCACCAGACCGTACGGCCCGCACAGGAACCAGCCCGTGACCTCCGCCACCGGAAGCAGGGCGGGCAGCAGGGACGCCAGGCGCTCCTCGTCGAGCCGGCCGGACGGCAGACCCGACTCCTGCTCCTCCCGGGAGAGCACCGTGACGAGCTGGAACCGCGAGGGATAGCGGTCCTTGAGGTCGGCGACCTCCTCCAGGAACATCGTCGAAGCGGCCGTACGGTCGCTGCGCACGAGGCAGAAGCGGGCGTCGGCCCGCGCGGCCAGCAGGCTCGCGGCGATCGACAGCACGGGCGTGATCCCGCTGCCGCCGACGATCGCGGCGTAGTGCCCGGAGGCGGGGGCCGCGGCGGGGTCCAGCACGAAGCGCCCGGCCGGGACCATGACGTCGAGCACGTCGCCGGCCGCGATCTCCTTGTGCGCGAAGGTGGAGAACTCCCCGCCCTCCACCAGCCGCACGCCGACCCGCAGCAGCGCCGGGCCCGGGCCGTCCGCCGTGGGGGCGGGCGAGCAGATCGAGTAGGTGCGGCGGACCTCGACGCCGCCCTCCGGGGCGGTGCGGCGCAGCGTCAGGTGCTGGCCGGGGGCGTGCCGGTAGTCCTCGCGCAGCTCCTCGGGGACCCGGAGGGTCAGCGCCACCGAGTCGTCGGTGAGCCGGTCGACTTCCGCCACCGTCAGCGGGTGGAACGCGCCGTGGCGGGGGGCGGCCATCTACAGCTCCTTGAAGTGGTCGAACGGTTCGCGGCAGGCGGTGCAGCGGCGCAGCGCCTTGCACGCGGTGGAGGAGAAACGGCTGAGCAGCTCGGTGTCGGTCGATCCGCAGTTCGGGCAGCGGACGGACAGGGTCACCGGGACCGGCCCGCCGGCCGCGTGCGGCCTGGGCGGGGCGATGCCGAACTCGGCCAGCTTGCGTCGGCCCTCGGCGCTGATGTCGTCCGTGGACCAGGCCGGGGCCAGCACGGTGGTCACCCGCACCTCGGGGATGCCGTGGCCGGTCAGGACCCGCTCGATGTCGGCGGACATGGCCTCGATGGCCGGGCAGCCGGTGTAGGTGGGGGTGAGGGTGACCTCGGCGTGGCCGTCCTCGTGCATCCGCACCCCGCGCACCACGCCCAGCTCGCCGAGGGTGAGCACCGGCAGTTCGGGGTCCGGGACGGAGCCGGCCAGCTCGGCCAGCTCGGCCTCCAGGCGGGTCGTCGCGACGTCGGCGGTGGTCACCATGACGCCCCCGGGTGGCTGCGGTGCAGGTGCTGCATCTCCGCCAGCATCCGGCCGAAGGACTCGGTGTGCAGGCCCTGGCGGCCGGCGCCGGCCGCCCAGGCGCCGGTGCGCGGTCCTTCGGGCAGGGTGAGCCCGGCACGCTCCACGAGATCGGTCAGGGCGGCCAGCCAGCGCTCTTCGAGGGCGGCCCAGTCCACGCCGTCGAGGCCCTCCACCGGCTGGAAGAGCTCCCCGGTGAACTTCCACAGCGCCTTCAGCGCCGCCTGCATGCGGGCGTGGCTCTCCTCGGTGCCGTCGCCGAGCCGCAGGGTCCACTGCTCGGCGTGGTCGCGGTGGTACGCGGTCTCCTTGACGGCCTTGGCCGCGAGCGGCGCGAACGGGCCGTCCCCGCGGGCCAGTTCCGAGTAGAGCTCGTGCTGGTGGACGGAGAAGTACAGCTGGCGGGCGATGGTGTGGGCGAAGTCGCCGTTCGGCTGCTCGACCAGCTGGAGGTTGCGGAAGGACCGCTCCTCGCGCAGGAAGGCCAGCTCGTCCTCGTCGCCGACCATGGACAGCAGGATGCGGGCCTGGCCGAGCAGGTCGAGGGCGATGTTGGCGAGGGCGACCTCCTCCTCCAGGACGGGGGCGTGGCCGGCCCACTCGCCGAGGCGGTGGGAGAGGATCAGCGCGTCGTCGCCGAGGGCGAGGGCCGCCGTCGCGGGGGCGGTGGTGGTGGTGTCGGTGCCGGTCACAGGTGGCTCACTCCCTCTGGGATGTCGTAGAAGGTGGGGTGCCGGTAGGGCTTGTCGGCGGACGGGGCGAAGAAGGGGTCCCGCTCGTCCGGCGAGGAGGCGGTGATCGCGGTGGAGGGGACCACCCAGATCGAGATGCCTTCGTTGCGCCGGGTGTAGAGGTCGCGGGCGTTGCGCAGGGCCATTTCCGCGTCGGGGGCGTGCAGGCTTCCCGCGTGCGTGTGCGAGAGGCCGCGGCGCGAGCGCACGAACACCTCCCACAGGGGCCAGTTCTGCGTCATACCCGTGCCTCCTCGTTCTGTCCGGCGGGCTTCGCCGTCTGCTGCTGTGCCGCCTGCTTCTGCGCGTACGCGGCGGCCGCGTCGCGCACCCAGGCGCCTTCCTCGTGGGCCCGGCGCCGCTGGCCGATCCGCTGCTCGTTGCAGGGGCCGTTGCCCTTGAGCACGTCCCAGAACTCGGCCCAGTCGATGGCGCCGAAGTCGTGGTGGCCGCGCTCCTCGTTCCACTTCAGGTCCGGGTCGGGCAGGGTCAGGCCGAGGGACTCGGCCTGGGGGACGGCGATGTCCACGAACCGCTGGCGCAGCTCGTCGTTCGAGTGGCGCTTGATGCGCCAGGCCATCGACTGCGCCGAGTGCGCCGACTCGTCGTCCGGCGGGCCGAACATCATCAGGGAGGGCCACCACCAGCGGTTCACCGCGTCCTGCGCCATGGCGTGCTGCTCCTCGGTGCCCTTGGAGAGGGCCATGAGGAGCTCGAAGCCCTGGCGCTGGTGGAAGGACTCCTCCTTGCAGATCCGGACCATGGCACGGGCGTAGGGCCCGTAGGAGCAGCGGCAGATCGGCACCTGGTTGGTGATCGCCGCGCCGTCCACGAGCCAGCCGATGGCGCCGACGTCCGCCCAGGTCAGGGTGGGGTAGTTGAAGATCGAGGAGTACTTCTGCTTGCCCGAGTGGAGCTTGTCGAGAAGCTCGTCGCGGCTGGTGCCGAGGGTTTCGGCCGCGCTGTAGAGGTAGAGGCCGTGGCCCGCCTCGTCCTGGACCTTGGCCATCAGGATCGCCTTGCGGCGCAGGGAGGGCGCGCGGGTGATCCAGTTGGCCTCGGGCTGCATGCCGATGATCTCGGAGTGGGCGTGCTGCGCCATCTGCCGGACGAGGGATGCGCGGTACTCCTCCGGCATCCAGTCGCGCGGTTCCACGCGCTCGTCCGCCGCCACGGCGGCGTCGAACGCCGCCGCGAGCTGTGCGCCCAGATCAGCCGTCATGCGCGTCCCGTCCGTCCCGTCTGTCCCCAGGGCCGTGTCCGGGCCCGTTTCCGGGGTCACTGCCACCATTACGGCCCCTTGTCGGTGTATGTCGGCCGTCCGTCCACCCGACCGACCGATCGTTCGGTTCCTTCGCTTCAATGGTGAGACGGCGGCCCGTAGGGTGTCAACCTCTGTGGTCAACCCTGTGGACGCCGGACGATCGGGGCGGGATGGATTCGAACGAGCACGAGCTCGCCGAAGGGGCCGCTCCACCACCCCCGAGGGCGCCCGGAATCGCCGGTCTGTCCACCCCGTACCGGGTGCTGACCTCCCTGGCCCTGGGCGCCGTGGGCATCGCCGCGTGCACCCACCTCGCGCTGGTCTTCCTGCACGTGGCCCCCTCCAACACGCTGAGCAAGCAGCACGCGGGGACGGTCGACGCCTGGATCTACCCCGAGTTCGAACAGAACTGGAAGCTCTTCGCGCCCAACCCGCTCCAGCAGAACATCGCCGTGGAGGTCCGCGCGGAGGTGCGGACCGCCGCCGGCGAGCTGCTCACCACCGGCTGGCGGGACCTGAGCGCCGAGGACGCCGCCGCCATCCGGCACAGCCTGCTGCCGAGCCACACCGAGCAGAACGAGCTGCGCAGGGCCTGGGACTTCTACACCGGCTCCCACGACGAGGACGAGAAGCCCGTCGGCGAGCGCGGCGAGCTCTCCGAGGAGTACTTGCGGCGGATCGCAGTCGACCGGCTCGCGCCGGACCACCGCGGCGGGCGCATCCTGCGGATCCAGATGCGCTCGGCGACGACGGCCGTGCCCGCGCCGAAGTGGAGCACCGAGACCACCGACACCCAGACCTACTACCGGGAGCTGCCGTGGTGGAAGGTGTGAGACGGGCCCGTGCCCGGCTGGCGCGGGCCGTCGCCGAGGTCAGCGGGCAGGCGCTGGGCCCGTACCAGAGCGCCGTCGTCCGCATCGGTTTCGCCGGCACCTGGCTCTTCTTCCTGCTGCGGGAGTTCCCCCACCGCGCCGAGCTGTACGGCCCGGACGGGCCGTGGAGCCTGGACCTGGCGCAGCGCCTGCTCGACTCCAACGGTGCCTTCACGGTCCTGACGTGGTCCGGCTCGGCGCTGTGGTTCGAGACCGTCTACGCCGTGGCCGTGCTGGCGAGCGCCGGCCTGCTGCTGGGCTGGCGGACCCGGGCGACGTCCGTGGTGTTCATGATCGGCGTGCTGTCCCTGCAGAACCGCAGCGTGTTCATGGGCGACGGCGGGGACAACGTCATCCACCTGGTCGCGATCTACCTGGTGCTGACCCGGTGCGCGCAGGTGTGGTCGCTGGACGCGCGCAGGGCGCGCAGGCGCGGCTCCGCGACGGCGGGGGCGGCCGGGCCGGTGCTGTGGGGGGCGCTGGGGGTCGTCTGCGCCCACGACGCCGCCACCGGGCGGTTCGGTCCCGGCTGGCTGGCGGCGTTCGCCGCGGTGTGGGTGGCCTGCGGACTGTGGTGGCTGGTCGACCGCCACGAGCCGGACGGCGAGGCGCGGGCGGTCCTGGACGTCCTGGCGAACCTGCTGCACAACGCCGGCATGCTGGTGATCATGGTCGAGGTCTGCCTGATCTACGCCACGGCCGGCTGGTACAAGATCCAGGGCTCGCGGTGGCAGGACGGGACGGCGTTGTACTACCCCCTGGGGCTGGACTACTTCACCCCGTGGCCGGCCCTGTCGGCGCTGCTGGCGGGCAGCGGGACGCTGGTGATGCTGCTGTCGTACGGGACGGTGGCGGTACAGGTGGCCTTCCCGTTCACGCTCTTCAACCGGCGCATCAAGAACGTGCTGCTGGTCCTGATGATGCTGGAGCACGCGGGGATCGCGGTGCTGCTGGGGCTGCCGTTCTTCTCGCTGGCGATGATCGCCGCCGACGCGGTGTTCCTGCCGACGGGCTTCCTGGTGTGGCTCGGTGCGCGGGCCGCGGCGCTGCGGGTCGCGCAGCGGGTGGTCCGGCGGCCGGAGCGGAGCCCTGCGGCACCTTCCCCCGCCCCGCCGCGGCCCGAAACCGGGCTCCGCCCCGACCCGGCCCTCGACCGCGGGACGGGCTGAGCGCGGGGCCGGGGCGGGGCTCCGCCCGGCGAGAGGCCCGTGGGCGGATGTCCGGGGGCCCGGGCCGGGGCCGTAGGGTCGGGGCATGAGTGAGGATCAGGGGTCCGGGGAAATCGCGCGGGACTGGCACGAGGCGTCCGGCCGCGGGGACCTCGTGTTCCTCGACGGCTTCCACGCGCTCAAGCACGCCCTGCGCTTCGGGGCCGACGTGCGCATGGCCGTCGCGGACGACCCCGGCGCCGTACGGGCCCTGGCCCGCGCGCTGGCTCCGGACGTGGAGGCGGACGTGGTCCGCCTGGTGCGGCCGGCCGTGCTCAAGGAGCTCCTGCCCCGCGTCCACCCCACCGGGGTCGCGGCCCTCGCCGTACGGCCCGACCGGGCCGCGGGCATCGCGGGCCTGGGGCGGATGCCGAGGCCCGCGCCCGTCGTCGTCCTCGACAACCCCCGCAACCTCGGCAACGTCGGAGCCGTCGTCCGCCTCGCCGCCGGCTTCGGCGCCACCGGCGTGGTCACCCGAGGCGACCTCGACCCCTGGCACCCCCACGTGGTCCGGGCCGGGGCCGGACTGCACTACGCCACTACCGTCGAGCGCCTCGCCCTGGACGAACTGCCGCCCGGGCCGCTCTACGCGCTCGACCCGGAAGGCGGGGACATCCGGGGCCTCACGCTCCCGGACGACGCCCTGCTGGCCTTCGGCTCGGAGCGGCACGGGATCTCCCCCGAGCTGCGCGCGCGGGCCGACCACCTGGTGTCACTGCCGATGCGCCCCCAGGTCTCCAGCTACAACCTCGCCACCAGCGTGGCCATGACCCTCTTCCACTGGGGCGGGCCCCCGCCCGCCGGGCAGGAACAGGGCCGCGAGAACACCTAGGACTCCCCCGGCCAGGACCGCGGCGGCCGCGGTGAGGGTCGCGCCGTCCGGGTGGACCGGTGACTGGCCGCGCAGCGCCTGCCAGGTCAGCAGGGCGAGCACCGCCGCGTACACCGCCCCGGCCACGAGGACCAGCCGCACCCGCACCCGTTCGTCGCGCAGCCGGGCGGAGCGCGGGGCGAGCGCGGCCAGGACGAGCACCAGCAGCGGGAGCAGCTGGAGGGCGTGCATCCCGAAGAAGTGCGGGACGCGCAGGTCCCCTCCGGTGGTGGACCAGCCGGTGAGGAACATCCCGGGGCCGCCGTCGGGCACCCCCACGCTGTGCGCGCCGCTCTCGGCGACCGCCCGGCCGGCGGCCTCTCGGCGCTGCTGCTCGGGGGTGGGGAGGACCATCAGGAACGCCAGCGCGGCGCCGGTCAGCGCGAGGACCGTGGAGATCCGGATCGACCACGTCGTGGCCCGGTCGGCGGTCCGCGCGCGCCAGAGCAGGGCGGCGAGGGCGAGCGTGCCGAGCCACAGCACGACCACGGTGTTGCCCATGAGCGAGTAGACCCCGGCGTCGAAGGGCGTGGCGCTGTTGAAGTGGCTGCGGACCCCGCGGACGACCTGCAGGGTGATCAGCACCATTTCCACGGCGCTGGCGACGGCCACCGTCGTGCCCGCCCACCAGGCGGTCCGGCGCAGCCGCGGGCGGTCCTCGCCCAGCAAGGAGATCATCCAGGCCAGGCTGAGGCAGTAGGCGACGAACGAGACCGAGAACTTGAACGGCTTGGCCCAGATCGGCGCCCCCGTCAGCACACGGTCGTCGACCGCGAGTCCGACGGCGCAGAGCACCGCCCACAAGGCCATCAGCAGGGCGAACAGCACCAGCGGGCGGTGCCAGGTACGCCAGGAGGACATCGTCATCCATACCCCCGTCATGAATGGATAGCGGCGATGTCCGCTATCTGATAGCGCCACTATCTATGATGAGGGTGGATCCGGGCAAGAGAAATCAGGGTGAACGCACGTGCGCATCGGAGAGCTGAGCCGCCGGACCGGGGTGCCGGTACCGACGATCAAGTACTACCTGCGGGAGGGCCTGCTGCCCGCCGGCGAGCTGACGAGTCCCAATCAGGCCAGCTACGGGGACGGCCACGAGCGGCGGCTCCGGCTGGTCCGCGCCCTCCTGGAGGTCGGCGGGCTCTCGGTGGCGGCCATCGGTGAGGTCCTCGCGGCCGTCGACGACAAGGAGCAGCCGGTGCACGACCTGCTGGGCGCGGCGGCGACGCGGCTGGTCCCGGAATTCGGCGACGGCGGCGGGGGCAGCGGCCGCGGGGCCGGCAGCGACGGCGCCGGCGCGCCGGACGCGGAGACGGTACTGGCGCGGGACCGGGTGGCGCGGCTGATCGAGGCGCGCGGCTGGCGCATCGAGAGCGGAAACAAGGCCGCCGAGGCGCTGGTGGCCGCCCTCGCCTCGCTCGCGCGGGTGGGGCACGGCGGATTCGTGGACCTGCTCGACGACTACGCGGAGGCCGCCGAGCGGGTGGGCCGTACCGACCTGGACTACGTCGCCCGGCGGGTGGCCCGTGAGGACCTCGTCGAGGCCGTGGTCGTGGGCACGGTGCTGGGCGACGCGGTCTTCGCCGCCCTGCGCAGGATGGCCCAGGTGGACGCCTCCGGCCGCACGTTCGGGGAGGAGGCGTCCAGGGCCTGACGGGCGCCGGACGGGGCCGAGTCCGGCGGCGTCCGGCCGCGTCCGGCGGCTACGCCTGGCGGCGGACCTCCACCACGCGGAAGCGGTTCGAGACGAAGGCGCCGTCGCACAGCGCGGCATTGGCCGCGGGGTTGCCGCCGGAGCCGTGGAAGTCCGAGAACGCCGCGGTCTGGTTGACGTAGACCCCGCCGGTCAGGTTCAGCGAGAGCTGGGCGGACTCCTCCAGGCAGACCTCTTCGAGGGCGCGCTCGGTGTCGGGGGAGGTGGTGTAGGCGCCGACCGTCATGGCGCCCTTCTCCCGCACGGTGCGGCGCAGCAGGTCCAGCGCGTCCTGCGTGGAGTCCACGGCCACCGCGAAGGAGACCGGGCCGAAGCACTCGGAGAGGAAGGGCGCCTCCGGGTCCGGCTTGGCGGCGTCCAGCTTGACCATCACCGGCGTACGGACCACCGCGTCCGGGAACTCGGGGTTGGCGACCTCGCGGGACTCCAGCGCGACCTCGCCGAGGCCGGCGGCCGCCTCCAGGCGGGCCTTGACGTCCGGGTTGACCAGCGCGCCGAGCAGCGCGTTGGCCCGGGCGTCGTCACCGAGGAGGCCGCCGACCGACGCCGCGAGGTCGGCGACGACCTCGTCGTACGACTTGTGGCCGGCGTCCGTCGCGATGCCGTCGCGCGGGATCAGCAGGTTCTGCGGGGTGGTGCACATCTGGCCGCTGTAGAGCGACAGGGAGAAGGCCAGGTTGGCCAGCATCCCCTTGTAGTTGTCGGTGGAGTCCAGGACGACGGTGTTGACGCCCGCCTTCTCCGTGTACACCTGGGCCTGGCGGGCGTTGGCCTCCAGCCAGTCACCGAACTCCGTGGACCCGGTGTAGTCGATCAGCTTGATCTCGGGGCGGACGGCGAGGTCCTTGGCGATGCCCTCGCCCGGGCGCTCGACCGCGAGCGCCACCAGGTTCGGGTCGAAGCCCGCCTCCGCGAGGACCTCACGCGCCACCTGCACCGTCAGGGCGAGCGGCAGCACGGCCCGCGGGTGAGGCTTGACCAGCACCGGGTTGCCGGTGGCCAGCGAGGCGAACAGGCCCGGGTAGCCGTTCCAGGTCGGGAAGGTGTTGCAGCCGATCATGAGGGCGATGCCGCGGGGGACCGCCGTGAAGGTCTTGCCGAGCTCCAGGGGGTCCTTCTTGCCCTGCGGCTTGGACCAGTCGGCCTGCCCCGGGACGCGGGTCTGCTCCTCGTAGGCGTAGGCCACGGCCTCCAGCCCGCGGTCCTGCGCGTGGGGACCGCCGGCCTGGAACGCCATCATGAAGGCCTGGCCGCTGGTGTGCATGACCGCGTGCGCGAACTCGTGCGTACGGGCCGAGATGCGGGCCAGGATCTCGATGCAGACCAGGGCGCGCGCCTCCGGTCCCGCATCGCGCCAGGCGCCCATGCCGGCCTTCATCGCGGGCAGCAGCACGTCCGGGTCCACGTGCGGGTACTCGACGCCCAGCTCCGGGCCGTACGGGGACACCTCGGCGCCCGCCCAGCCGTCGGTGCCGGGCTGGCCGAGGTCGAACCGCGTGCCGCGGAGCGCCTCGAAGGCGGCGAGCCCGTCGGCCGGGGCGGTCTCGCCGTACGCCTTCGGGTGTTCGGGATGCGGGGACCAGTAGGCGCGGCTGCGGATCGCCGACAGGGCCTGGTCCAGGGTGGGCCGGTGCTTGGCGGACAGCTGGGGGACGGTGAGCTCGGCGGCCATCAGGGACCAACTCCTCGTTGAGCCGGGCGAAGAAGAGCAGACTGGAGTTAGAGTAACCGAACGATCGGTCGGGACAAGAGGGCCCGGCGGACCTGTGGATAAGTCGGTGCGGGAGGATCAGGACATGACAGCAATCGAGCGGTCCCGCACTGTGGCGGTCGTCGGCGCGGGCACCATGGGCCAGGGCATCGCCCAGGTCGCCCTTCTCGCAGGTCACCGCGTGCTGATCTACGACATCGACGCCGCCCTCGCCGCCGACGGCGTCGGCATCGTGCAGGACCGTGTCGAGCGGATGGCCGCCAAGGGCCGTCTGGACCGCGCCGAGGCGGAGGAGGCGGCCGGCCGGATCGCGCCCGCCCGGGCCCTCGCGGACCTCGCCGGGGCCGCCCTCGTCATCGAGGCGGTCGTCGAGAACGTCGGGATCAAGCAGACGCTCTTCGCGGCCCTCGAAGAGGTGGTGGAGCCGGACGCGCTGCTCGCCACGAACACCTCCTCCCTCTCCGTCACCGAGCTCGCCGCCGGCCTCGCGCACCCCGGCCGCTTCCTCGGCCTGCACTTCTTCAACCCGGCCCCGCTGCTCCCGCTCGTCGAGGTGGTCAGCGGCTCCGCGAGCGACCCGGCCGCCGTCGAGCGCGCGTACCGCACGGTCCTCGGCTGGGGGAAGACGCCGGTCCGCTGCGCCGACACCCCCGGCTTCATCGTCAACCGGATCGCCCGCCCCTTCTACGCCGAGGCCTTCGCGGTGTACGAGGAGCAGGGCGCCGACCCGGCCACCATCGACGCCGTGCTCCGCGAGAGCGGTGGCTTCAAGATGGGCCCCTTCGCGCTGACCGACCTGATCGGCCAGGACGTCAACGAGGCCGTGACCCGCTCCGTGTGGGAGTCCTTCTTCCGCAGCCCCAAGTTCGTCCCGTCCCTGGCGCAGCGCCGGCTGGTGCAGTCGGGCCGCCTGGGCCGCAAGTCGGGGCACGGCTGGTTCCCGTACGGCCCCGATGCGGCCGCCGCGCAGCCGCACACCGCCGGACCCGAGGAGGCCCCGGCGAAGGTGACCGTCGTCGGTGACCTCGGGCCGGCCGCCGCTCTGGCCGACCTGCTGGAGGAGGCGGGGATCGCGGTCACGGCCACCGAGCACGGGGGCCCGTACATCCAGCTGCCCGGCGAGGGACAGCTGGTCCTCGCGGACGGGAAGACCTCCGTCGAGTTCGCGGACGTCGTCTACTTCGACCTCGCGCTCGACTACCGGGGCGCCACCCGCATCGCGCTCTCCGCCAGCGAGGACACCAGCGAGCGGACCCTGTCCGAGGCGATCGGCCTCTTCCAGAAGCTCGGCAAGCAGGTCTCCGTCATCGGTGACGTCCCCGGCATGATCGTCGCCCGGACCGTCGCGATGCTGATCGACCTCACCGCCGACGCCGTCGCCCGCGGCGTCGCCTCCGCCGAGGACATCGACACCGCGATGCGGCTCGGCGTCAACTACCCGCTGGGCCCCTCCGAATGGCACGACCGGCTCGGCCGCGACTGGGCCTACGACCTGCTGCACCACCTCGACGAGCGCTGCCCCGGCGGCCGTTACGCGCCCTCGCTGGCGCTGTTCAAGCTGGGTTACGCGGCGGTCGACGGGGAGGACGCGCAGTGACGACGGCCAAGCGCGACACCTACACCCCCGAGACGCTGCTGTCGGTGGCCGTCCAGGTCTTCAACGAGCGCGGCTACGACGGCACCTCGATGGAGCACCTCTCCAAGGCCGCCGGCATCTCGAAGTCCTCGATCTACCACCACGTCACGGGCAAGGAGGAGCTGCTGCGGCGGGCCGTCAGCCGCGCCCTCGACGGGCTCTTCGCGGTGCTCGAGGAGCCGGGCGCGGTCCGCGGCCGGGCCGTCGAGCGCGTCGAGTACGTCACGCGCCGCACCGTCGAGGTGCTGGTCGGCGAGCTGCCGTACGTCACGCTGCTGCTGCGGGTACGGGGCAACACCCGCACCGAGCGGTGGGCGCTGGAGCGCCGCCGCGAGTTCGACCACCAGGTCGCGGACCTGCTCAAGGCCGCCGCCGCGGACGGCGACCTGCGGGCGGACGTGGACATCCGCCTCGCCACCCGCCTCCTCTTCGGCATGGTGAACTCGCTGGTCGAGTGGTACCGCCCGCACCCGGGCACGGGCCCCGAGCAGCTCGCGGACGCCGTCGTCCACATGGCCTTCGACGGCCTGCGCACGGTCCGCTGACCGGCGGCCGCTGCTGCTGACCTCTGGCCGCCGGCCGCCGCGCACAGCGTCCCGGAAGGGTCCTCAGGGACGTTCCGGGGCGCTTTCGCGTCTCAGGTCGCCCCGTCACCCGTTCGGCCTAGTCCTCCGTGATCGCGGGGCCGGTGCCCGGGCCCGGGCCGGGGTCCAGGAGGTCCGTCTCCTCGAAGACCAGCAGGGTGCGCGTCGAGAGGACCTCCGGGATGGACTGGAGGCGGGTCAGGACCAGCTCGCGCAGGGTCCGGTTGTCCGGGGTGTGCACCAGGAGCAGGACGTCGAAGTCGCCGCTGACCAGGGCGATGTGCGCGGCGCCCGGGAGTTCGCGCAGCTGCTCGCGGACCGTGCGCCAGGAATTCTGGACGATCTTCAGCGTGATGTAGGCGGAGGCCCCCTGGCCCGCACGCTCGTGGTTGACGCGGGCCGTGAACCCGCGGATCACCCCGTCGTCGATGAGCCGGTTGATCCGCGCGTAGGCGTTCGCGCGCGAGACGTGCACCTGCTCGGCCACCGACCGTATGGACGCCCGGCCGTCCGCCTGGAGCAGCCGCATGATCGACCGGTCGATCGGGTCCAGGGGGCGCGGTGCGACGGGAGGGACCGCAGGGGCTCCCGGTGCGGTCCCCGGGGGAACCGGTGCGGAACCGGCCGCGGCCATTTGTTCATCCGGCATTGCCCGATGCCTCCCTCTCCTGGACGTCCTGCGTCCATCCCATGGCCCCGGCGCCCGTTTGTCCACAGCCTGGAGCCGCCTGTAGCCAAATTGCGCGGACAACCGAACAATCGGTAGGTGAGGGGCCTCACATCCGGGGCACCCCCTGCCCGCTTCCCACGAGGAGGTGTACGCCGCCATGACGGTCCAAGAGCTGCCCGGTGCCGGTGCGTCCCACCGTTCCACCCCGCCGCCCGCCTGGAGGCCCCGCACGGACGCCGCCGCGCTGCTTCCGGACGCCGAGCCCTACCGGGTGCTGGGCACCGCGGCGGCCGACCGGCTCGACCCCGCGCTGATGCGCCGCTGCTACGCCGAGCTGGTGCGCGGCCGTCGCTACAACGCCCAGGCCACGGCGCTCACCAAGCAGGGCCGGCTCGCGGTGTACCCCTCGACCGTCGGCCAGGAGGCCTGCGAGATCGCCGCCGCGATGGTGCTGGAGGAGCAGGACTGGCTCTTCCCGAGCTACCGCGACACCCTGGCGGCCGTGGCGCGCGGACTGGACCCCGTACAGGCACTGACCCTGCTGCGCGGCGACTGGCACACCGGCTACGACCCGCGCGAGCACCGCATAGCCCCGCTCTCGACCCCGCTCGCCACCCAGCTGCCGCACGCCGTGGGCCTGGCGCACGCGGCGCGGCTGCGGGGCGACGACGTCGTCGCCCTCGCCATGGTCGGCGACGGCGGCACCAGCGAGGGCGACTTCCACGAGGCGCTGAACTTCGCCGCCGTCTGGCAGGCCCCGGTGGTCTTCCTCGTGCAGAACAACGGCTTCGCGATCTCCGTCCCGCTCGCCAAGCAGACCGCCGCCCCGACGCTGGCCCACAAGGCCGTCGGCTACGGCATGCCGGGCCGGCTGGTCGACGGCAACGACATCGCGGCGATGCACGAGGTGCTGGCCGAGGCGGTCCGGCGGGCCCGGGCCGGTGGCGGCCCCACGCTGATCGAGGCCGTCACGTACCGCATGGAGGCGCACACGAACGCCGACGACGCGACCCGCTACCGCGGTGACGCCGAGGTCGAGGCGTGGAAGGCGCACGACCCGATCGACCTGCTGGAGCGGGAGCTGACCGCGCGCGGGATCCTCGACGAGGCGGGCATCACGGCCGCGCGCGACGAGGCCGAGGCGATGGCGGCGTCCCTGCGCGACGGGATGAACGCGGATCCGGTGGTGGACCCGATGGACCTGTTCGCGCATGTCTACGCGGAGCAGACCGACCGCCTGCGCGAGCAGGCGGCCATGCTCCGTGCCGAGCTGGAAGCCGAGGACCAGGCGTGACGACGGTGGCGGCGAAGTCCGCGAAGACGGGGGCCAAGCCCGCGACGATGGCGCAGGCCCTGACGCGGGCGATGCGCGACGCGATGGCCGAGGACCCGACGGTCCACGTGATGGGCGAGGACGTCGGCACGCTCGGCGGCGTCTTCCGGATCACGGACGGCCTCGCGAAGGAGTTCGGCGAGGACCGCTGTACGGACACCCCGCTCGCGGAGGCCGGGATCCTGGGCACCGCGGTCGGCATGGCGATGTACGGGCTGCGGCCCGTGGTGGAGATGCAGTTCGACGCCTTCGCCTACCCGGCCTTCGAGCAGCTGATCTCGCACGTGGCGAAGATGCGCAACCGCACCCGCGGTGCGATGCCGCTGCCGATCACCATCCGCGTGCCGTACGGCGGCGGGATCGGCGGTGTGGAGCACCACTGCGACTCCTCCGAGGCGTACTACGTGGCGACGCCCGGCCTGACCGTGGTCACCCCGGCGACCGTCGAGGACGCCTACGGACTGCTGCGCGCGTCGATCGCGAGCGACGACCCGGTGGTCTTCCTGGAGCCGAAGCGGCTGTACTGGTCGAAGGCCGACTGGTCGCCGCAGGCGCCGACGGCCGTCCCCGGCATCGGGAAGGCGCTGGTCCGGCGGACGGGCACGAGCGCGACCCTGATCACCTACGGGCCCTCGCTGCCGGTGTGCCTGGAGGCGGCCGAGGCGGCCCGCGAGGAGGGCTGGGACCTGGAGGTCGTGGACCTGCGCTCCCTGGTCCCCTTCGACGAGGACACGGTCGTGGAGTCGGTACGCCGCACCGGGCGCGCGGTGGTGGTCCACGAGGCCGGCGGCTTCGGCGGACCGGGCGCGGAGATCGCCGCCCGTGTCACGGAGCGGTGCTTCCACCACCTGGAGGCACCGGTGCTGCGGGTGACGGGCTTCGACATCCCGTATCCGCCGCCGATGCTGGAGAAGTACCACCTGCCCGGTGTCGAGCGGATCCTGGACGCCGTGGCCCGCCTGCAGTGGGAGAACTGATGCCGCAGGTCATGGAATTCAAGCTGCCGGACCTCGGTGAGGGCCTGACCGAGGCCGAGATCGTGCGGTGGCTGGTGGCGGTGGGCGACGTCGTCGCCATCGACCAGCCGGTCGTCGAGGTCGAGACGGCCAAGGCGATGGTGGAGGTGCCCTGTCCGTACGGCGGCGTGGTCACCGCCCGGTTCGGTGAGGAGGGCGAGGAGCTGCCGGTCGGCGCCCCGCTGATCACCGTCGCGGTGGGCGTGCAGTCCGCTCCGGAGGCCGGGACGGCTCCGGAGGACGAGGCCGAGGGCTCCGGCACCGCGCCCCGCCCGCTGATCGGTTACGGCTCGGACCACTCGCGCCCGGCGCGTCGGCGACGGGTGCGACCCGTCACCGCCGCGGTGGCGGCGCCCGTCGCGGCTCCGGCCGCGGCCCCGGCTCCGGTCGCCGCGGCCCCGGTGGCCCCGGCCGCTCCCGTGGCCGCTGCGGCTCCGGCCGGTCCGGTGCCCGTCATCTCGCCGCTGGTGCGCAAGCTGGCCAAGGACGGCGGGGTGGACCTGCGCGCGCTGCACGGTTCCGGGCCGGAGGGCCTGATCCTGCGGGCCGACGTCGAGGCGGCCCTGGCCGCGCTGACGGCGCCCGCCCCGGCCCCGGCCGCCGCCCCGGCCCCGGCCGCCGCCCCGGCGGCGGTGGCGGCGCAGGGCGAGCGGATCCCGCTCAAGGGGCTGCGCGGTGCGGTCGCCGAGAAGCTGTCGCGCAGCCGCCGGGAGATCCCGGACGCGACCTGCTGGGTCGACGCCGACGCCACCGAGCTGATGGCGGCCCGGGCCGCGATGAACGCGGTCGGCGGGCCCAAGATCTCGGTGCTCGCGCTGCTGGCGCGGATCTGCACGGCCGCGCTGGCCAAGTACCCCGAGCTGAACTCCACCGTGGACCTCGCGGCCAAGGAGATCGTCCGGCTCCCGTCGGTGCACCTGGGCTTCGCCGCGCAGACCGAGCGGGGTCTGGTGGTCCCGGTGGTCCGGGACGCGCAGGACCGCAACCCGGAGTCCCTGTCGGCGGAGTTCGCGCGGCTGACCGAGCTCGCCCGGGCGGGCAAGCTGGCCCCGGCCGACCTGACGGGCGGCACCTTCACCCTGAACAACTACGGGGTGTTCGGGGTCGACGGCTCCACGCCGATCATCAACCACCCGGAGGCGGCGATGCTGGGTGTGGGCCGGATCATCGACAAGCCGTGGGTGCACCAGGGGCAGTTGGCGGTCCGGAAGGTGGTCCAGCTGTCGCTGACCTTCGACCACCGGGTCTGCGACGGCGGGACGGCGGGCGGCTTCCTCCGCCACGTCGCGGACTGCGTGGAATCTCCGGCGGTCCTGCTGCGCAGCCTGTAGCCGTGCGGCGCGGGGACGGGGCTCGAAGACCGGGGCTCCGCCCCGGCCCCCGGCCCCGCGCCCCGTGCTCACACCGTCAGCAGCAGTTTGCCCACGTGGGTGCTGGATTCCATGACCCGGTGGGCCTCGGCGGCCTGGGCCATCGGGAACGCCGCGTGCACCACCGGCCGGACACGGCCCGCGGCCACCAGGGGCCACACGTGCTCCCGTACGGCCGCGACGATCGCGGCCTTCTCCTCCAGAGGCCGCGCCCGCAGCGAGGTGGCGGTGATCGCCGCCCGCTTCGCCAGCAGCGCACCGAGGTTCAGCTCGGCCTTCACCCCGCCCTGGAGGCCGATCACCGCGAGCCGGCCGTTCACGGCCAGGGCGTCCACGTTCCGGGCGAGGTACTTGGCGCCCATGATGTCCAGGATCACGTCGGCCCCGGCCCCGCCCGTCGCCGACCGCAGCTCGGCCACGAAGTCCTGCTCGCGGTAGTCGATGAGGATGTCCGCACCGAGTTCCTTGCAGCGGGCCAGCTTCTCGGGGCCGCCGGCCGTCACGGCGACCGTCGCGCCCACCGCCTTCGCGAGCTGGATCGCCATCGTCCCGATCCCGCTGGACCCTCCGTGGACCAGCAGCGTGTCGCCGGGGCGCAGTCCGGCCACCATGAACACGTTGGACCACACCGTCGTGACGACCTCGGGCAGCGCGGCCGCCGTCACCAGGTCCACGCCCGCCGGGACGGGCAGCAACTGGCCGGCCGGCACGGCCACCCGCTGCGCGTACCCGCCACCGGCCAGCAGGGCGCACACCTCGTCGCCCACGGACCAGCCGGACACCCCCGCCCCGAGGGCGGCGATCCGCCCCGAGCACTCCAGGCCCGGATGGCGCGAGGCGCCGGGCGGCGGATCGTAGAAGCCCTGCCGCTGGAGCACGTCGGCGCGGTTCACGGCGCTCGCCGCGACCTCGACGAGGACCTCGCCCTCGCCCGGCACCGGATCGGGAACGTCGGCCCAGACGAGGGCCTCGGGGCCGCCGGGCTGCTCGATGGTGATCGCATGCATGGCCCGGAGGCTACGCCACGACGCGGCTACTCGACAGGACCCAGCGTCGTCCTCGCGGCGGTGGGCGGTACCGCCCGCACGATGGAGATGAGACGGTCCGTCAGCTGCAGGGGGCTCGCGTGCGGGTCGTCGTACGGGAGCAGCCTGTGCCCTCGCAGCACGTTGACCACCAGGTCGTCGGCCTCGCGCACCGACTTGCCCACCTCGGCCTTGCGGACGGGCCGTTCGATGAGGTCCAGGCCGCTGCCCTGCTGGATCAGGTCCTCCATCACCGTGCCCGCGCTCGGGCTGAGCACCGACAGGCCCAGCAGGCGGCCGGCCGCGCTCGCGCTCGTGATGACCGCGTCCGCGCCGGACTGGCGCAGCAGGGGGGCGTTCTCCTCCTCGCGCACCGCGGCGACGATCTTCGCCCCGCGGTTGAGCTGCCGGGCCGTCAGGGTGACCAGTACCGCCGTGTCGTCGCGCTGCGTGGCGATGACGACCTGACGGGCCTTCTGGATCTCGGCACGGAGCAGCACATCGGAGCGGGTGGCGTCGCCGACCACGCCGGTGAACCCCTCGGCGTTGGCCATGTCGATGACCTTGGTGCTGGGGTCGACGACCACGACCTGTTCCTTGGAGAGGCCGGTGGCCAGCAGCGTCTGGAGGGCCGAGCGGCCCTTCGTGCCGAAGCCGACGACGACCGTGTGCTCGCGCAAGTTCTTCCTCCAGCGCTTCAGCCGCCACTCTTCCCTCGTCCGTTCTGTCAGGACTTCGAGGGTGGTACCGACGAGGATGATCAGGAACAGCACGCGCAGTGGCGTGATCACCAGGATGTTGATCAGCCGTGCGCTGTCGCTGTACGGGACGATGTCGCCGTAACCGGTCGTCGAGAGCGACACGGTGGCGTAGTAGAAGCAGTCGAGGAGATCGACCGTCTCGTTGGCGTTGTCGTGGTAGCCGTCGCGGTCCAGCCACACGATGAAGACCGTGAGGAAGAGCACGAACAAGGCCATCAGGAGACGCTTGGCGACCTGTCGCAGCGGGTGCTCGACGATCCGCTTGGGCAGCTTGATGCGCCGGGAGACGAGCTTCTCGTCCGCCCCGCGGGCCATGGCGTCCTGTCCGGGCAGTTTCACGTGAAACATCCTCCCGAGGCCCACGGCAGATCGAGGACCTCAAGTTCCTGTCCGGCCCGGGCGCCCTTGGGCGGTACGACGGCCAGCGCGTCCGCCGCCGCCACCCCGCGCAGCATCGCGGGGCCGTGGTAGCGCAGCGGCACGGCGTGCTCGTCGTCGAGGCGGACCGGGACCAGCCGGGTGTCGTACGGGTGGCCCGGTACGTCGCCCTGCACGGGCGCGGTGTAGCGCGGGCGCGGGCGGCGGCCCGCGAGGGCGCGCAGCAGCGGCTCGGCGAGGGTCAGCAGCCCGGAGACGGCGGCGAGGGGGTTGCCGGGGAGCCCGACCACGTGCCGTCCGTCCGCCCGGTCGCCGATCCGCGCCAGCAGCATCGGGTGTCCGGGCCGCACCGCCACCCCGTCGACGAGGAGCCGGGCGCCGGCCTTCTCCAGTACGGGGTGGACGTGGTCGACGGGTCCGGAGGCGGTGCCGCCGGTGGTGACCAGGACATCGGCGGTGGAGGTGGTGACGGCCTCCAGCAGGGCGGCCGCTCCGGCCGGGTCGTCGCCCAGCGTCCGGGTCGCGGTGACCTCGGCGCCCAGGCGCGTGAGCCAGGGGGCCAGCATGGGGCCGAGGGCGTCCCGGATCAGTCCGTCGTGCGGGCGGCCCTCGGTGAGCAGCTCGTCACCGAGCACCAGGATCTCCACGCGGGGGCGGGGCCGGGTGGCCAGCTCGTCGTAGCCGGCGGCTGCGGCGAGCCCGAGCACGGCGGGGGTGACCAGGGAACCGGCGGGCAGCAGCAGGTCGCCCGAGCGGCACTCCTGGCCCCGCGGGCGGATGTCCTGGCCGGTGACGACGGGCCGGTCGGCGAAGAGCTGCCCGCCGGCCTCCCGGCAGTGTTCGGTGCGGATGACGGCGGTGGTGTCGGCGGGGATCCGGGCGCCGGTGGCGATCCGGACGGCCTCGCCGTCGGCGATCGGCTCCGGGCGGCCGGAGCCGGCCAGGACGCCGCCGTCGCGGACGTGCCACGGCCCGGGGCCGGCCACGGCCCAGCCGTCCATGGCGGAGGTGTCGAAGGACGGCAGGTCGGTCAGCGCGTCCAGGGAGTCCGCCAGGACCTCGCCGAGCGCGTCCGCGAGGGGCACGTCATGGGTACGGGCCCGCACGCCGGCGCCCGCCCGGGCGGCGACGTCGCGGGCGCGCGGCCAGGCGACGGCCCGGTGGCCGCCGGTGTCGCCGCCGCTCCCGGGGGTACGGCTGACCAGGGCAAGGGCCTCTTCGAGGGCCTGCTCGGCGGAATTCGTGGGGGTCATCCCGAGCCGTTCTCTTCGGCGGCCGCATCGGCCTCGGCCTCGGCGGCCCAGCGCAGCGCCAGGTCGGCGGCCTTGCGGGAGGCCTCGGCGACGGCTTCGGCGGGGTCGGCGCCGGTGGCGGCGGCGTGGGCGGCCGCGTAGCCGACCAGGAAGGTGGTCAGCGGTGCGGCGGGCCGGGCTACGCCGTGGGCGGCGTCCCGGGCGAGGTCGAGCAGGGTCTTGGTGTCGACGGCGAGGTCGATGCCGAGCTCGTTCTTGACGGCGGTGATCCATTGGTCCAGCACGGTTCCATGCTCTCTGATCCGGGCGCGGGCTGCGGCGAGATCCTCCCAGGTGTCGCAGTCGAAGGAGGCGAGGGGCCGGGTCGCGACGGCGGTCAGCTCCAGCTCCGCGGTGAGCGCGCGCAGCGGCAGCCCGGTGAGGCCGCCGTGTTCGGTGGCGAGCAGTGCGATCTCCCGGCGCAGGGGCTCGGCCCGGTAGGCGGCGACCAGCGGCTGGTCCCGGCCGTCGGGGTCCCGCAGCAGCGCCCCGTCGGTGCCGTGCGCGTCGGGCGCGGCCAGCAGGGCCCGTACGGTCTCCCGGTCCAGGAACGGCAGGTCCGCGGAGAGTACGAGGACCAGCTCCGCGGTGGTCGCGCGCAGTCCGGCGTCCAGAGCGGCCACGGGGCCGCCCCCGGGCGGGTCCTCGCGCGTCCAGTGGACGGGGCGCGCGGTGGGCCGTCGGCCGCCGACCACGACGGTGCTCAGGGCGTCCGGGCAGGCGTCGAGGACGCGGTCGAGGAGGGCCCGCCCGCCGACGCTCAGCGCGGGCTTGTCGGCACCGCCGAGGCGGCGCGCGGCGCCGCCGGCCAGCACGATCGCGTCGTAGCTCATGCCCATGAGTATGCGTGGACCATGTCCCCGGCGGGGAGCCGCACTTACCCGGTGCTTATCCGCCGGACCCGGCGGCACGGCCGGGGCTGCGCCCGCCCCGCGCCTCACAGCGCCGGCGGGCCCGGGTGTGGCGCTGGTGGGGCTGGATGTGGTGCCGGCGGGCTGGGTTGGCGCCGGCCGGGAAGAGGTGCGGGTCCGGCCGCGCCCGGGGGGCGCGGCCGGACCCGTTCTTTCTGCGGGCCGCCGGAGGCTAGAGGTAGGGGCCCGAGCGGACCGGGCCGTGGCCGTCCTCGTCGTCGTCGTGCGGACCGCCGGGCGGGAGGGCGCGGCGCATCTGCTCCAACTGGGCCCGCGCGGCCATCTGCTGGGCGAACAGAGCGGTCTGGATGCCGTGGAAGAGGCCCTCCAGCCAGCCGACCAACTGTGCCTGCGCGATCCGCAGTTCGGCCTCGGAGGGGATGGCCTCCTCGGTGAACGGCAGGGACAGGCGCTCCAGTTCCTCCACGAGCTCGGGGGCCAGGCCGTCCTCCAGCTCCTTCACGGAAGCGGCGTGGATGTCCTTGAGCCTGACCCGGCTCGCCTCGTCGAGGGGCGCGGCGCGTACCTCTTCCAGGAGTTGCTTGATCATGCTGCCGATCCGCATGACCTTGGCGGGCTGTTCGACCATTTCCGTCACCGGGACCTCGCGCGACTCGTCATCGGCGTCGCCGACCGCCGTCCCGTCCTGTCCCACGATCAGGACGTGCGGGGGACTGTCCTGCGACCGTTCACTCCTCGGCATCTCCATGCCGTCATTCTCTCGCACACCTTCGTTCTCACTCGGTGTGCCCCCGTACAGCCGTGATCCACCCTGTACGGGGGCACCGTCCCCGGTGCCTAGCCCGCGGCCCGGCGGGCCAGGGCGCCGCTGGAGCGGGTGACGAGCGCCGCCAGCAGGGCCGCGCCCAGCGGGACCACGACGAGCAGCTGGGCGAGGGTCTCCCACGGCACGGCTACCGGGACGAACGGCACGGACTCGCCCGCCAGGGAGTGGCCCTCGTCGACGGCCCGCCGGGCGAGCGCCTCCAGTTCCCGTCGCTCCGTCAGGCGCAGACCGATCGCGGGCAGGAGTCCGGCCGCCGAGCCCAGGACGACGCCCATCAGGGCCACCACCCCGCACTGGAAGCCGCTCAGCGTCCGTCGCACCCGCGGCGGGGCACCCACCGCTGCCAGCGTCTTCAGGTCGGCCTCGGCGTCGGCCTGGGACAGCCCGGTGGCGATGCCGGCCGCGCCGATGGTGACCAGTCCGGCGAAGACGGTCAGGGCGAGCAGGACCAGGCTGTCGTCGCCCTGGTAGCCCGACTCGATCCGCAGGGAGGCCTCCACGCCCATCCGGTCGATGTCCCCGGCGATCCGCTGCCGCTGCTCGGAGGTGGCCGTCCCGTCGAGGGCGAAGTAGGAGCCGATCGGTGCCGTGGTCAGCCCGGTGGCCTGGACGGCCGCGGGCGGCAGCACCAGTTCGAGGCCCCAGCCCTCGGTGCCCTCCGGGGCCAGGTGGACGGGGAGGACCTTGTCCACGCCGACCGGTTCCCTGGGCGTACCGGCGAAGACCTCGTCCCGGTCCGAACCGGCGACGATCCGCAGGGTGACCTTGCCGTCCTTGACCTGTCGCCTGTCGAAGGCGAGGGCCCGGCCCTGCTTCAGAGCCGACACGGAGCCGGGGTCGGTGACCGCCAGGACGCTCAGCAGCTTCTCGTCGGCGACGACCGTGGAGTACTGCGTACCCCGCACGGCGCCCTTGCAGCGCCAGTCCTGGCGCAGCCGGCGGGCGTCCTCGGTGCTGAAGGCGTCGGGGCCGTCGGGGCTCTCGTAGAGCGGGCACCGCTGGTCCTTGGGCGTGATGATCTCGACGCGGCCGCAGGTGGGGTCCTCGGAGAAGGTCTCGCAGCCCGGCCTGCCGACGACCAGCCGGTCCACGTCCGCGCGCTGTGCCACCGGGAGCTGCTTGGTGAGGGACTCGCGCAGGGCCGGGACCTCCTGGTAGGCGCCGTTCTCGGAGGTCAGCAGCCGGCCGGTGCCGTGCGGCAGGTCGGCGACGTACTCGTGCCGGCTCTGGATGTCGCTGCTGTGCTGGTACGTGGCCACCGCCACGGTGCCGGCGACCGCGGCCAGGACCGCGGCCACGGCGGGCGCCGTACGGCCCCGGTTGCGCACGGCGTCGCGCAGCGCGAGCCGCGGGGACAGCGGCAGCCAGCGTCCCAGCCGCCCGAAGAGGCCGACCAGGACCGGGGTGAGGGCGACGATGCCGAGCTCGGCGAGTGCGCTTCCGCCCGCGACGACGGCGGCGCCCATGTCCGACACGCTGCCGTACAGGGCGACCCCGGCGCCGACGGCGACGGCGACCAGGCCGACGACGGGCAGCACCCGGTTGGAGCGGCGCACCCCGCGGCGGCCGGTCAGGGAGGCCAGGACCGTCTGCCGGGACGCGGTCACGGCGGGGACGATCGCGGACAGCAGTCCGGTCAGCACGGCGAGCAGGGCGATGCCGGCCAGTTCCAGAGGGCGGAAGTCGAGACCGCCGAAGCGGTTGCCGAGCTGCTCCTCCAGCACCGGCTGGAGGGCGACGGTCAGGGTGATGCCGATCGCGGTGCCGGAGACGGCGGCCGCGGCGCCGATGACCAGGCCGCCGGAGAGCACGATGGAACGGATGTGGCGGCGGTCACCGCCGTTGGCGCCGACCAGGCCGAGCTGGCGCCGTGAGCGGCGCGCGCCGACCGCGAAGGCCGGTCCGGCGAGCAGGCAGATCTCCAGCATGGCGAGGCCCACGATCGTGGCCAGGATGGCCATTTCGGTGGCGCCGCCGACACCGCGCTCGAACTGCGCCTTGGGCTCCTGCCGGTAGAGCGGGACCTCGGCGTCGGCGGGCGGACGGTTGGCGACGGCACGCGAGACGACGACCAGGGACTTGGCGTTGGCCGCCTGGACCATGTTCCACGTGAAACCTTCACCGCCCACCGTGACCAGGTAGGAGTCGTCCGGATGCACCCCGATGCCCCCGGCGGCCCGGAGCGCCTTGTCGAGCGGGGCGATCAGGCTCCCGGGCGGGGCGGTGATCTGCTCCCTCTTGAGGTCGTTCGGCAGCTCGTACGCGCCGACGATCTTGTACGAGGAGGCGGCGCCGCGCGGGGTGACGGACGAGCCGACGTACAGGCCGGAGTTCTCCAGGAAGGCGTTGGTCGCCACGACCTCGCCCGCCCGCTCGGGCAGTCGGCCACGGTCGAGCGTGAACAGGCCCTTCGCCAGCGGGTCGTGCAGGTCGATCTCGCGCAGATCGGTGTCGAGCAGGCCGTGCTTGGTGCGGACCTTGCCGTAGCCGCCGGAGTCCTTCAGGAGCCGGGTCCCGGGCGGGAGCGCGGCGGCCACCTGGTCCGGGGACTCCTCCTGCGGCTTCGACGGGGTGTCGGCGCTGTCGAAGCCGCCGACGGGCACGTAGTGGGACCCGTCGGGCACCTGGTAGACGGGCCTGCCCGCGTGCGAGGTGCTGATCCGGGCGTCGGAGGCGCCGACCAGGCGGCTGACGGCCTGGTCGGGGGAGAGTTCGGCGCTGCGCAGGGTGAGGTCGGCGGCGCTCACGCCGACGATCGGCAGGGCGATCATCGCGAGGACCAGGGAGCTGCGGCCCTTGGCGCGCCAGGCGTCCCGGCGAGCGATGCGTACGGCGGCGACCCAGGAGTGGTACCAGCCCTGGAGTGAGGAGGTCACTGGACGCCCGCCTGCCCGGAGAGGAGGGAGTCGGCGTGGCTGCGCAGGGTCTCGTCGACCACGCTGCCGTCGCGGAGGAACACCACGCGGTCGGCCCACGCGGCGAACCGTGGCTCGTGGGTGACGAGGACCCCGGCCGCACCCGCGTCGCAGCGGGAGCGCAGCAGACCGAGGACGGACTCGCCGGTCTCGGAGTCGAGGGCGCCCGTCGGTTCGTCGGCGAGGACGAGGCGCCGGTCGCCGACGAGGGCGCGGGCGATGGCGACGCGCTGCTGCTGGCCTCCGGACATCTCGTCGGGGAAGCGGTCGGCGAGGACGCCCAGGTTCATCTCCGCCAGCGCCGCGAGGGCCGCGACGCGGGCCTTGCGGGCCGAGGTGCCGTCCAGTTCGAGCGGCAGGGCCACGTTCTCGGCGGCGGTGAGGGCCGGGATCAGGTTGTAGTCCTGGAAGACGTACCCGATGCTGCGGCGGCGCAGCGCGGCGAGCTGCTTGCGGCTCGCGGTGGTGATGTCGGTGCCCTCGACCAGCACCCGGCCGCTGCTGGGGGTGTCGAGGCCGCCGGCGAGGGTCAGCAGCGTGGACTTGCCGGAGCCGGAAGGGCCCATGACGGCGACGAGTTCGCCGGGGTGGACGGCGAGGTCGATGCCGCGCAGGGCGTGCACTTCGGTGGCGCCGCTGCCGTGGGTGCGGACGAGCCGCTCCAACTGCAGGACGGGTTGCCGGGTCTGGTGCTGGTCGGACATGAGGGTTCCCCCCTGGAACGTGGTTCAGGCGCGCCGCGTACGGGCGGTGCGGGGCCGGGCAGTGGTGGTCGGGGCCGGGGTGCCGCCTTCGGTGGCCGGGGGCGGTTCGGGCGCGGCGGCTCTCCGGTCGGCCGTCTGGGAGAGCCGGACGAGCCGGGCTTCGCAGTGGTCGAGCCAGCGCGCCTCGGCCTCGGTCTGGAAGATCAGCTGTTCCAGGACGAGCAGCCAGGCGACGTCGTCGCGTTCGCGGGACTGCCCGCTCTCGAGCGCCGCGAGCGCGGTGGCCTTGAGCCGGGTGTAGTCCTGCATCGCGCGGATCGTGGCGTGCCGCTGGGACTGGATGACGGCGCGGATGTCCACGCCCGTGGAGCCCACGGCCATGGCGAGCTTGATGGCCAGCTCGTCCCGGGGCGGGTTGGCCCGGTCGACGGGGCGCTCGTACCACTCGCGCAGTTCGGCGCGCCCGGTGTCGGTGATGGCGTAGAGCGTGTGGCCCGCGGCGTCCTCGCCGTCGGGCGCGACGAGGCCGTCGCGTTCGAGCCGGGCGAGGGTCGTGTAGACCTGCCCGACGTTGAGGGGCCAGGTGGAGCCGGTCCGGGATTCGAACTCGGTGCGCAGCTGGGAGCCGTACCGAGGACCCCGTTCCAGGAGGGCGAGCAGCCCGTGGCGGATCGACATACTCGGTATGTATACCGAGTATGTTCACGCTCGGCAACCATCGCCGGGCCGGGCCCGGGACGGATGGCGGGCCTATGCGCTCCGGCGCAGCCGTACGCCCAGATAGCCCAGACCCAGTCCCATCAGGGCGAATCCGGTGCCCAGCGGCAGTATGTGCGCGGCGAGGTCCGCGGCGCGGTCGTTCGGCTCGGTACCGAGCGCGCTGACGCTGTCACGCGCTGTGGGATCGGCCGCGGCCGCGGGATGCGACGCCGGGGGCGGGGGCTGGGGCAGGGGTGCGGAGGGCGGCGCGGGCGGCGGTGTGGGCTCGGTGCGCGGGCGCACCGGCAGCGGCCGGGAGGCGATGAGCAACTCGGGATTGGCGGGTTCGCCGGCCGGTCGGCCGGGCCGCTCGCGGCCCACCCCGGCGGCGCTCCCCGCCAGCTCCTCCCGGGCGCCGTCGCCCTCGCCCTCGTCGGCCTCGGTGGCCGCGGCGCGCACCGCGGTCCGGGCCGGGGCGGCCGCCGGGGCGTAGCCCGGCCGGGCGGCGTGCGGCGCGCCCCCTCCGGCCCGGTGGGCGGGGGTGAGCGGCCCGGCGTACGCGGAGGCGGCGGGCGCGAGGGCGGCCGCGGTCAGCGCGGCGCAGGCCAGCCAGTGCGACGGGCGGAAGCCTTGGATCACGGGGAGCCCCTCCCGTCCCGAGCGACCGGCGTGTTCGCTGGAGTCAGCGATGTGCGCTCAGATTTACATAGTGGGGCAAAACCGGCATCCCGGACGCCCTATCGGGTGCCCGGGACGCCGGTGTGTCGTGAAGGCCGCGCCGTACGGCCGCTCCGGCTACTCCGGATTGCCGGTGGACACGGTGAGCGTGTACTCCGTGCCCTCCTTGTTGATCTTCTCGCCGGCGGCCGGGGACTGGCTCAGCACCGTGTCCTTGCCGTAGACGGCCTCGTCCTTGGGGACGATCGTGTACTTGCCGCCCGAGGCCTGGATGCAGGCCTTCACCGACAGCAGGTTCTTGTACTTGAGGTCCGGCGCCGAGTACTTGCCGGCCTCGCTGTAGTGCTTCACCGGCTCCGAGCACTTCTTCGGGTCGATCGTGCGCGAGACGTCGGGCCCCTTGAACCCGGCCTTCGCGGACGCGGACGTCGAGGCACCCGGATCGGCCGTGGTGCCGCCCTTGTCCTTGTCGTTCCCGTTCATCGAGATCGCCGCGATGAGGCCGCCGACGGCCAGCAGCGCCACCACGACCGCGCCCACGACCACCGAGGTGTTCCGCTTGCCGCCGCCGGAGCCGGACGGGCTCGCCGTGCCCGCCGGGGAGATCACGTACGGGGGCGGGGTCTGCGACGCGTACTGCTGCTGCGGCGGGGGCGTGTGCGGGTAGGCGTAACCGCCGCCCTGCGCCACGTGCGGCTGCGGGGCGGGCGTCGGCGCGTACGGGGCCGGCGTGGGGGTGTGGGGCGCCTGGTAGGGCTGCTGCACCGACTGCGGCGGGGCCTGGAGGCCGGACTCCACCGGGGGGAACACGGCCGAGGACACCCCCGCACCGCTGCTCAGGGGCCCCTGGCCCTGCACGATGACCGGCGCGCCCGTCTGCCCGGAGCCCAGCACCCGCGCGACCTCGTCGCCCATCGCCGCGGCCGTGGGGAAACGCTCGTTCGGGTTCTTCTTCAGCGCGCGCGCCACCAGCGCGTCCATCGCGGGGGTCACCGACCGGTTGATGGAGGACGGGGCGACCGGCTCCTCCTGCACGTGGGCGTACGCGATGGCCAGCGGCGAGTCTGCGTCGAACGGGAGCCGCCCCGTCAGCAGCTGGAAGAGCATGATGCCGACCGAGTACAGGTCGGACCGGGCGTCGACGCCGCGGCCCAGGGCCTGTTCGGGCGAGAGGTACTGCGGGGTGCCGACGACCATGCCGGTCTGCGTCATCGAGGTGACCCCCGACTGCATGGCGCGGGCGATGCCGAAGTCCATCACCTTCACCACGCCGCGCTTGTTGACCATCACGTTGCCGGGCTTGATGTCACGGTGGACGAGCCCCATCTCGTGGCTGGTCTCCAGGGCGGCCAGCACGTCGGCCGTCACCTTCAGCGCCTTGTCCGCCGGCATGGCCCCGTACTGCCGGATGTCCGCTTCGAGCACCGAGCCGAGCGGCTTGCCCTCCACGTACTCCATGACGATGTACGGCATCACGGCGCCGTCGTCCGGGCGGCCGCCGCCGAACGTCACTTCGCCTTCACCGGTGTCGAAGACCGAGACGATGTTCGTGTGCGACAGTTTCGCTACAGCCTGGGCCTCGCGGCGGAAGCGCTCGCGGAAGGACTGCTCCCGCCCGAGGTCGCTGTGCAGGGTCTTGATGGCGACCTGCCGGTCGAGCGCCGAGTCGTACGCCAGGTACACGGAGGCCATGCCGCCCGCCCCCAGCAAGTCCCTTAGCTGGTAACGGCCACCGGCCAGAGAGCCGCCCGCGTACTGGCCCTGAGTGCCGTCCTGGCTCATGACTGTTGCTTCCCCTCGGGACGTGTCCCCGCGCCTCCGGCCGGGCACGGCTGGCGCCCAGTCTGCCCCAGGGCAAGCACACGTCAAGCCAGGTGCCCGTTCCGTGACCACACGTGCACAGGGTGGCCTTGTCCGAACGGTGACCGGTTCGGAGGCTGTAGCGTTCACCGGAGAACCACAGAAGAGGACTACCGCGCAGCGGCGGCCGAGAGAGACGACGGCGAGGACTGATGGCACCCGAACCCGAGGGAAACGGCGCCGGGATGACCGACGGTCCTGAGCACTGGGGCGACGGCGGCCTGGTGGGCGACGGCCGTTACCGGCTGACGCACCGACTGGGCCGCGGCGGCATGGCGGAGGTGTTCGCCGCCGAGGACGTGCGCCTGGGCCGCACCGTCGCCGTCAAGCTGCTGCGCGCCGACCTCGCCGAGGACCCGGTGTCCAAGGCCCGCTTCACGCGCGAGGCGCAGTCCGTCGCCGGACTCAACCACCACGCCGTCGTCGCCGTGTACGACTCGGGCGAGGACCGCGTCGGTCCGAACACCGTCCCGTACATCGTCATGGAGCTGGTCGAGGGCCGCACCATCCGCGATCTGCTGATCAGCGCCGAGGCCCCGGGGCCGGAGCAGGCGCTCATCATCGTCTCGGGCGTGCTCGAGGCCCTCGCCTACTCGCACCAGCACGGCATCGTCCACCGCGACATCAAGCCCGCGAACGTGATCATCACCGACGCCGGCGCCGTGAAGGTGATGGACTTCGGCATCGCCCGCGCCCTGCACGGCGGGCAGGCGACGATGACCCAGACCGGCATGGTCATGGGCACCCCGCAGTACCTGTCGCCCGAACAAGCCCTCGGCAAGGCCGTCGACCACCGCAGCGACCTGTACGCGACCGGCTGTCTGCTCTACGAACTCCTCGCCCTGCGCCCCCCGTTCACCGGTGAGACCCCGCTCTCCGTGGTCTACCAGCACGTCCAGGACGCCCCGGTGCCGCCCTCGCAGCTGCCGGAGGGCCACCACATCCCGCAGGAGCTCGACGGCCTCGTCATGCGCTCCCTCGCCAAGGACCCGGACGACCGGTTCCAGAGCGCCGAGGAGATGCGCGGGCTGGTCCAGTACGCGCTCCAGATGCTGCACGACCAGGGGCCGAACACCGGCACCTGGAACACCGGCCCGGTCACCATGTCGCTGCCGCACGGGCGCGGCGGCGTCGCCGCCACCACGGCCATGCCGCCCGTGGGCGGGAGCGGCGGGCAGCGGTACGTCTCCAACGCCTCGACCTCGCAGTTCCAGCAGCCGATGGTGCCGCCGCTGAACCCGGACGACGGCACGGCCTTCCCCGGCGCCCCCGGGGGCCAGGGCGGGCACAGCGGCGGGTACGAGGTCTACGACGACCGGGGCGGCAGCGGCGGCCGCTGGAAGATGTGGCTGTTCGCGGTGCTCGCGGTCGTCGCGATCGCGGGCGGCGTGGCCTACGCAGTCAACGGCGGGAACGGCGGCGGTGGCAAGGGCGGCGAGAAGCAGGACCCGGGGACGAGCCAGACCGCCCCCAGCGCCAAGCCGAGCGCGTCGGACTCGCCGAACAACCCCACCCACTCGCGCCAGCCCACGGACAACACGCCGACGAACAACGACAACCTGCCGGCCCCGACCCGTACCCGGACGCAGACCGCCTCGCAGCAGCCCACGGCGACCGCGACGCAGTCGGCGACCGCCACGGCGACCAAGAGCGCGACGGCGACGGCGACCGCCACTCCGACCAAGACGGCGACGGCGACCACCGCGCCGACCAAGTCCCAGCCGCCGCCGGGGCCCGACAGCGCGGAGTGAGGACCGGACGGGCCCGTCGGAATTGCATTCCGCCGGGCCCGTCGGCGTACGACGGCAGGTCAGCGGGCGTGCTGGGACAGCCGGTCGGGAATCCCCTTCCGCTCCCCCTTCCCGCTCCCGTGCCCGCTCCCGTCACCGTTACCGTTCCCGCTCCCGGAGAGCGTGCGAACGGTGATGAACTGGGGTTCGATGCCCAGGTAGACCGGTTCGAACACCTCACCGTTCACGAAATGCGGACCCGGACCGAAGAGTTCCAGTTCTGTCGCGGTCGGCTCCACGAGCTGGGCCGTTCCGGTGAACTGCACCGACCGGAGCGGAGCGTCCGGGGAATTGAAATGCGCGGGTACGCGACCACGCTTCCGTTGCGGCCTGCTAGCGCTTCTCGGCCTGCAGGCGGGCCACGTAGGCGGCGGCCTGGGAGCGGCGCTCCATGCCCAGCTTGGAGAGCAGGCTGGAGACGTAGTTCTTGATGGTCTTCTCCGCCAGGTGCAGGCGCTCGCCGATGACGCGGTTGGTCAGGCCCTCCCCGATCAGGTCGAGGATCTTCCGCTCCTGCTCGGTGAGGTTCGCGAGCCGGTCGTCGCCCCTGCCGCCCGTGCCGTCGCGCAGCCGCTCCAGTACGCGGGCGGTGGCGACCGGGTCCAGCAGCGACTTGCCGGCGGCGACGTCACGCACGGCGTTGAGCAGCTCGTTCCCGCGGATCGCCTTGAGCACGTAGCCCGAGGCGCCGGCCATGATCGCGTCGAAGAGGGCCTCGTCGTCGGCGAACGAGGTGAGCATCAGGCACTTGACGTCCTCGTCCTGGGAGCGCACCTCGCGGCACACCTCCACGCCGCTGCCGTCCGGCAGCCTGACGTCGAGAACGGCCACGTCCGGGCGGGTGGCGGGAATGCGGACCAGGGCATCGGCGGCCGTCCCGGCCTCTCCGACGATCTCGATGTCGTCTTCGACCGACAGCAGCTCGTGGACGCCCCGACGGACCACTTCGTGGTCGTCCAGGAGGAATACCTTGATTTTTCCGTCTTCGCGCACGAAGTCAGTTTCACACACTCACCCCTTCCCTGCCGGAGTTACCCGGGATAACGTGCCGTTGTTCCCGGCCCCTGCAAGGCTGTGACCAGTGGTTGTTCCCGCCGCTGCGGATTTACTTGGAAATCCAAGCAAAAACGCAGGTCAAACGGGGTTTCGCAGTTATGCGGCGCACTGGGTAACGTGCATTGCGCAGGGCACTCGCCGGGACGCCTGTCACGCCTGAATCCCGTACGCGACGCGCACCCACCCCGTGCGCTCGTTACGGATGCAGGTGAGCCGCACTGGACCCCGGAGAACCCGGGTGCCGGACCGACGGAGGAGCACAAGTGACCGTGGAGAGCACTGCCGCGCGCAAGCCGCGACGCAGCAGCGGCACCAAGCGGGCGGCAGGTGCGGCGAGCGCCGCCAAGCCCGCCGCTGCCACCGCGCAGACGCAGGACGCTGAACCTCAGCTCGTACAGCTGCTGACGCCTGAAGGGGACCGCGTCGACAACGCGGAGAACGCGGAGTTCGCCCCCTTCGTCGCAGACATCACCACCGAGGACCTGCGCGGCCTGTACCGCGACATGGTCATGACCCGCCGCTTCGACGGTGAGGCGACCGCCCTGCAGCGTCAGGGCGAGCTGGGCCTGTGGGCCTCGCTCCTCGGGCAGGAGGCCGCGCAGATCGGCTCCGGCCGGGCGCTGAACGACGCGGACTACGTGTTCCCGACCTACCGCGAGCACGGCGTGGCCTGGTGCCGCGGGGTCGACCCGACCAACCTGCTCGGCATGTTCCGCGGTGTGAACCACGGCGGCTGGGACCCGAACCTGAACAACTTCCACCTCTACACGATCGTCATCGGTTCGCAGACGCTCCACGCGACCGGTTACGCGATGGGCGTGGCCAAGGACGGCGCCGACGCGGCCGTGATCGCCTACTTCGGCGACGGCGCGTCCAGCCAGGGCGACGTGATGGAGGCCTTCAACTTCTCCGCCGTCTACAACTCCCCCGTGGTGTTCTTCTGCCAGAACAACCAGTGGGCGATCTCCGAGCCGACCGAGCGCCAGATGCGCGTGCCGCTCTACCAGCGCGCTCAGGGCTTCGGCTTCCCCGGCGTCCGCGTCGACGGCAACGACGTGCTGGCCTGCCTGGCCGTGACCCGCTGGGCCCTGGACCGGGCGCGCCGCGGCGAGGGCCCGACCCTGGTCGAGGCGTTCACGTACCGCATGGGTGCGCACACCACCTCCGACGACCCGACGAAGTACCGGCGGGACGAGGAGAGGGCGGCCTGGGAGTCCAAGGACCCCATCCAGCGCCTGAAGGCCCACCTGCTGGCCACCGGGGGCGCCGACGAGGCGTTCTTCGAGGAGCTGGAGGCCGAGAGCGAGGCCATGGGCAAGCGCGTCCGCGAGGCCGTGCGCGCCATGCCCGACCCGGACACCATGGCGATCTTCGAGAACGTCTACGCGGACGGGCACGCGCTCGTCGACGAGGAGCGCGCCCAGTTCGCCGCCTACCTCGCGTCCTTCGAGGGTGGGGAGTGACCACCATGGCCATCGAGAAGATGTCGATCGCGAAGGCGCTCAACGAGTCGCTGCGCAAGGCCCTGGAGCAGGACCCGAAGGTCCTGATCATGGGTGAGGACGTCGGCAAGCTGGGCGGTGTCTTCCGGATCACCGACGGTCTGCAGAAGGACTTCGGCGAGGAGCGGGTCATCGACACGCCGCTCGCCGAGTCGGGCATCGTCGGCACCGCCATCGGCCTGGCCCTGCGCGGCTACCGGCCGGTCGTGGAGATCCAGTTCGACGGTTTCGTCTTCCCCGCGTACGACCAGATCGTCACGCAGCTCGCGAAGATGCACGCGCGCGCCCTGGGCAAGATCAAGATGCCGGTCGTCGTGCGCATCCCGTACGGCGGCGCCATCGGCGCGGTCGAGCACCACTCGGAGTCCCCGGAGGCGCTCTTCGCGCACGTCGCGGGCCTGAAGGTGGTCTCCCCGTCGAACGCCACCGACGCCTACTGGATGCTCCAGCAGGCGATCCTCAGCGACGACCCGGTGATCTTCTTCGAGCCGAAGCGCCGCTACTGGGACAAGGGCGAGGTCGACACCGAGGCCATCCCGGGCGAGCTGCACAAGTCGCGCGTGGTGCGCGAGGGCTCGGACCTCACCCTGGCCGCCTACGGCCCGATGGTGAAGGTCTGCCTGGAGGCGGCGGCCGCGGCCGCCGAGGAGGGCAAGTCGGTCGAGGTCCTGGACCTGCGCTCGATGTCCCCGGTCGACTTCGACGGGATCCAGGCGTCGGTGGAGAGGACCCGCCGGCTCGTGGTCGTCCACGAGGCGCCGGTCTTCCTCGGCGTGGGCTCGGAGATCGCCGCCCGCATCACGGAGCGGTGCTTCTACCACCTGGAGGCCCCGGTGCTGCGCGTGGGCGGTTTCCACGCGCCGTACCCGCCGGCCCGCCTGGAGGACGAGTACCTGCCGGGCCTGGACCGGGTGCTCGACGCCGTCGACCGCTCGCTGGCGTACTGAGGAGCCACGTTCCATGACCATCCGCGAATTCAAGATGCCCGACGTGGGCGAGGGCCTCACCGAGGCCGAGATCCTCAAGTGGTACGTCCAGCCCGGTGACACGGTCACCGACGGCCAGGTCGTCTGCGAGGTCGAGACGGCCAAGGCCGCCGTCGAGCTGCCGATCCCGTTCGACGGCACCGTGCACGCGCTCCTCTTCGAGGAGGGCACCACGGTCGACGTCGGCCAGGTGATCATTTCGGTGCAGACCGCCGGCGCCGCCGCCGACGCCCCGGTCCAGGAGGCCGCCGCGCCCGTCGCCGAGGCCGCCCCGGCGGCTCCGGCCGCCGAGGAGCCGGTCGCCGAGGCCCGCCAGCCCGTGCTGGTCGGCTACGGCGTCTCCACCGCCTCCACCAAGCGCCGCCCGCGCAAGGCCCCGGCGGGCACGGCCGCGCAGAACGGCACGGCGGCCCCCGCCGCTGTTCCGGCCGCCGCGCCGGTGCTCCCCGCGGTCCCGGCGCAGCCGGCCGGTGAGCGTCCGCTGGCCAAGCCGCCCGTGCGCAAGCTCGCCAAGGACCTCGGCATCGACCTGGCCTCGGTGGTGCCCACCGGTGACGGCGGGGTCGTGACCCGGGAGGACGTCCACGCGGCGGCCGCCGCGGCGATCACGCCGCAGGCCGCGTCCGCGGCGGCGGCCCCCGTCGCGCCGCAGGCCCAGGCCCCGGTGGCCGAGGCCGCCGCGGCCCTCCCGGCGGCCGACCCGTCGGCGCGGGAGACCCGTATCCCGGTCAAGGGCGTCCGCAAGGTCACCGCCCAGGCCATGGTCGGCTCGGCCTTCACCGCGCCGCACGTCACCGAGTTCATCACCCTCGACGTGACCCGCACGATGAAGCTGGTCCAGGAGCTCAAGGACGACCCGGACCTCGCCGGTCTGCGGATCAACCCGCTGCTCCTGATCGCCAAGGCCGTCCTGGTCGCCATCCGCCGCAACCCGGACGTCAACGCGTCCTGGGACGAGGCGGCCCAGGAGATCGTGCTCAAGCACTACGTCAACCTGGGCATCGCGGCGGCCACCCCCCGCGGGCTGATCGTCCCGAACATCAAGGACGCCCACGCCAAGACCCTGGGCGAGCTGTCGGAGTCCCTGTCCTCGCTGGTCGCCACGGCCCGCGACGGCAAGACCTCCCCGGCCGACATGCAGAACGGCACGATCACCATCACCAACGTCGGCGTCTTCGGCGTCGACACCGGTACGCCCATCCTGAACCCGGGCGAGTCCGCGATCCTCGCGGTCGGTGCGATCAAGCTCCAGCCGTGGGTCCACAAGGGCAAGGTCAAGCCCCGCCAGGTCACCACGCTGGCGCTGTCGTTCGACCACCGTCTCATCGACGGCGAACTCGGCTCCAAGTTCCTCGCCGACATCGCGGCGGTCCTGGAACACCCGCGCCGACTGGTCACCTGGTCGTAGCGACGCAGCGACGTAGCGACGCAGCGGACACGGATCCGGACACGGACACGTACCCGAGCGCGACACCGATGGCCGGTCTCCCCCCGAGGAGGCCGGCCATCGGCCGTCCCCGCGGCGGTAAAGCCCTGGCCGGAGCCGTCGGACCGTGTGATCATCGGCGGATGATCTTCCGCGCCGCCACCTCGGATCCCGCAGACCTGGACCGTGTCACAGCCCACCCGGCACACGGCCCCGTTCCCGCCCTGACCGCCGGGAGGATCCGCGAGGAGCTCGCCGCGAACCGGATCCGCCCCGAGTGGATCCGGACCGCCGAGGACGAGGACGGGCGGATCCTGGCCCGCGCCGTCTGGTGGGGCCGGGCCGACAGCGAGCAGCCGATCGCGCTCGACTGCCTCCAGGTCGCGGCCGGGGTGGCCGACCCGGCCGGGGTCGCCGCCGGGCTGCTGGACGCCGGTCACGCCGCCTTCGGCGGGATCCCCGGCTACAACATCTCCCTGCCCCGCGGCTGGCGAGCCGACCCGGAGCTGGCCGCGGCGGTCGCCTGGCGCCGGGAGGCCGCGCACCGGACCGGGCTGACCCGCGAGATCGAGCGGCTGCGCTACGAATGGACCCCGGCCGCCGGGACGGCGGAGCCCACCGGCCGGCTGGTCTTCCGCGAGGGCACCGACGAGGAGATGCTGGACGCCTTCGCCCGGCTCTCCCGCGGCAGCCTCGACCTGGCCACCCAGCACGAGCTGGAGCTGATGGACGCCGAGCAGCTGGCCCGCGAGGACTTCGACTTCTACCTCGGCTGCCCCGGCCAGCGCTCCTGGTGGCGCCTGGCCCACCTGCCCGACGGCCGCCTCGCCGGTCTGGCCGTGCCCTCGGCGACCCCGTACCACCGCAACGTCGGTTACCTGGGCGTCGTACCGGAGCAGCGCGGCCGGGGCCTGATCGACGAGGTCCTCGCCGAGATCACCCGCTTCCACGCGGCGGCGGGCGCCGAGCGCATCACCGCGACCACGGACACCGTGAACCTGCCGATGGCCGCGGCCTTCGACCGGGCCGGCTACGAGGTCACCGAGATCCGCCTCGTGCTGGAAGCCGCCGAGCGGTGAACTGGGCCGACCTCGTCCCCGGCCCCCCGGCCCTCGCGCCGTACTACGACGAGGTGCCCGCGCTGACGGGCGTCCGGCTGAGGTCGGTGCACGCGGACGGCTGGGGCCCGGGGGTCGTCCTGCGGCTGGACCTGCCGAGGTTCCCCGACCGCTGGGAGGGCGGTCCCGGGGACACGATCCAGTGCCAGATCGGCTTCACGCACGTCGAGGACTTCGTGATGGAGGGCTGGCGGCCGCCGGTGACGGCGGACGTCCGGCTCACCGGACTGCCCCGCAACCGGCTGGCCGTCCGCGTCACCGCGCCCGGCACCGAGGTGTCCTTCACCGCGGTCGCCTCGCTGTCGCTGGGCGGTATCGGCGTCTTCACGCGCGACGCCGACGGCGGGGACGGCGGGCCGCGCCGCCACGTCCGGCCGCTCTTCGACCGGCTGTACCCGGTGCTGCCGCCGACCCACGTCAACGCCTTCTACGAAAGGGCCTGATGAGCCGCGCACCCTGGCCCGAACTCGCGGCGCTCTACGACACCCCGCCCGAGCTCTCCTCCTGCCCCCTGTACTACGTGCACGTCGACGAACGGGACACCTCCGTCACCCTCGGTTTCGAGACCGCGCGGCTGCCCGACCACCCCGAGCCGGACTGGGAGCGCGGCACCTACAACACCCTGCGCTTCTTCGTCGTGTTCACGGGCGTGGAGCACCTGTGCATGACGGGTCTCGCCGCCGGGCCCCCGGACGGCTGCGACCCCGTACGCCTCGACGCCGGCGGCGGCGGGCGCCTGCGGGTCACGGTGACCGGCCCGAGCCGCAGCCTGAGCTTCTCCGCCGCCGCCTCCGCCGTCACCCGCACCCGCGTCTGCCTCCAGGGCTCCTTGTGAGCGCGGCCCCCACCCCCGGGAGGTAACCTGCCGCCCGGGGAAGGGGGCTGGGGTGTCCATCGCCGAACTGCAGGTCTACTCGGTCGAGGAGGCCGACGTCACGGGTGGCGTGTGCGTGGTGCGCTGCATCGGCGGGACGGCCCGCGCCGGGCAGGTCTACGCCGTCGGCGAGTCGCGGATGGGCCTGCGCCGCATCGAGCGGTACGGACGGGCCGTCGGCTCCTTCGACGCGGGACACGTCGCGAAGGTCCACTTCACGGGCGCCATGGTCGCGCTGCTCTCCCGCGGGCAGGTGCTGACGTCGGTGCCGCGCGACGGGCACTCGCTGGAGGATCTGGAGGCCTGGCTGGCCACCACCCCGCCGCTGAACGACGAACCCCACCCGCGGACCCTGCGGGTCCTGGCCGGAGTGCGGATGCGCGACGAGCGACTGCCGGACGAGGTCCGGCTGCGCTGGGGCCGGGTCGCCCTGGCGGCCACCCACCGCTGCGCGGCGGCCGAAGCCATGCCGGAACTGGTCAGTGCGCCCGAAGTGGCCTGCGTACAGGGCTATCTGATCCAGCAGTTCGGCCCGGACCGCGGCGGTGACCCGGCGGCCCTGTGCCGGGGGCTGCTCGCGCTGATCGACCTGGCCCCGGCCCAGGCGGCGGCGCAGGGCCGCGTCTGGCGCGACCTCCCGCACCACCGCATCCGGCACCTGCGCCGCATCAAGTCCCTGATCCCCTGGCTGACGGCCGTCCGCCCCCACCTCGCGGACGACGACCCGCTGTCGACCTCCGTCGACGCCTGGACCCGGGTCAGACCCCTGCTGCCGTAGGCGCCCGGGCCGGGGGCGCCAGAAGGAATCCCTCTGGGCCGTCCGGGGGCGGCTCAGTCCTGGCGGGCGGCGTTGCCGAGGACCTTGGTCGGGGTGATGCGGACGATCACGCGGACGTTCTCGGGCGGGGCGTCCTGGTACTCCTTGCCGGCGCCCGGGCCCATGTACTCCTCGGCGATCCGGACGGCCACCGCCCGGTCGACGTCCTCGCTGACGGTGGCGGTGCCGCGGATCTCGGCGTAGAGGAAGGGGTTGGCCAGGTCGAAGACGGTCAGGCCGACCCGGCCGTCGCGGACGATGTTGCGCTCCTTGCGGCGGCCCTGTTCGGTGGAGATCAGCAGATCGTCCCCGTCGCGGGTCACCCAGATCACCGAACTCTGCGGGCTGCCGTCGGGGTTGATGGTCGACAGGACGGCGGGGTGCGGCGCGTCGAGCAGGCCCCGCACGGTTTCGTTCAGCTCAACAGTCATGGAAACGAGGCTAGTTCCGGGGAGGTGTGGGACGCGGGCGGATTTCGGCCCGGCCGCCGACTACCCGAGGTCGGTCCCGAGGCCGGTCATTTCCAGGGGATGTTGCGCCACGGGCTGGCCGGGTCGGTGGTCAGCGTGACGTGGGCGGCGAGGGCGCCCGTGTACCAGGTGCCGAACTCCTCCTCGTCGAAGTGAAGGCACCGGCCGAGCACGTACCCGGCGGAGAACTCCTCCCACGAGCGGTACGTGCCGCGGGCCGCCTCCCCCGCGCGCAGCACGGCCTTCTCCGCCTCGTGCAGGGTGCCGTAGCGGCAGCCGATGCCCCAGCGGGCCATCTGGGAGGCGCGGCCGAGGTCCCAGGCCTCGACCGAGCGGACCCAGCCGTCCTCGGGGAGCAGCCCGTCGGCCCGGAAGCGCTGTTCGTAGCGGGCTATCCGGCCGATGAGGCGTTTGACGCCGGCTATCTCCCCCTCGACCTCGGCGGTCGGGCGCGGCTGGGCGACGGTGACCCCGTCGGGGGTGAGCTGCGGCTCGGCGGCCCGTTCGGCGTTGCGGCGCATGCTCGCCTCGGCGGCGTGCCGCCAGTGCTCGACGTCCACGGGTCCCGCGAAGTCGGAGGCGAGGACGCGGCGGACGCGGAGCGCGAACTCCCAGACGGGGCTGACGACCGTGGTGTTCAGGAGCTCTTCGAGCGTGGCGAGCCAGTCGGCCCGGTCGGTGATGCCCCAGCTCTTCGCGACCCGGCGGCGCTCGTGCTGGTAGCCGCTGCCGTGGTAGGCGAGCGCGTTCCAGAACTCCCCGTTCGTGACGGCGAGATGCCCCCCGACGGCGAGGCCGTGGGCGATGTCCCCGTGCAGGGGCCCGCCGGTGAAGAGGGCGTGGACCTTGCCGTCGGGCAGGCCGTAGCAGGGCGCGGCGTCCGCGTGCGCGCGCCAGCGGGCCAGGTCGGCGGGGGTGGTGGTGAGGTAGGCCTCGGCCGGGGATCCCGGGTTCACGGCGAGGAAGGCGGGATCGTCGGCGGTCCACACCGTGGAGAACCAGCCCAGGCTGCGTGACTCGAAGACCGTCTCGGGGGTGGGCGCGGGCAGCATGCCGGCGGTGCGGACGACGAGCATGCGGTCCGCGGTGGGGTGGAAGAAGACCGACTCGGGGTGGGCGTCGGACTGCACCCGGGGCTGCACCAGGTAGAGCTGGGCGCGGGCGAGCACATCGAAGTACGCGGTCCAGTCGCCGGCGTTCTTGGCCTCGTACAGCTCTCTCTCGATGACGCTCGGCGCGATCCAGGTGCCCATACGGGGACCTTATACGGCCCTCTCCGCGGGGAGACCGGCCCGTTCCGGCTCCTCACGGGTACCGTCGTTCCCGGCAGGCCGGGTGGGAAGTCGGGCAAGGGGACGGGGACATGGGACGGTTCGGCACCGGGGGATCCGACGGCCCCGCCGTCACCGTGTACTGGCGGCCCGGATGCGTCTTCTGCATCAAGCTCCGCACGCAGCTGCGGCTGGCGCGGATCCCCTGCCGGAAGGTCGACATCTGGCGGGACCCGGAGGCTGCCGCCTTCGTCCGCGGGGTCGCCGACGGGAACGAAACCGTCCCGACGGTGGTCGTCACCGGCCACCCGCCGATGGTGAACCCCTCCCTGGCCCGGATCAGAGAGGCACTCGCCGACGGCTGACCCGCCCACCGGGCGCGGTCCCGGCCACGGCGTGGGGCGGCCCGGGGTGGGGTCGGGTGGGGGTGGTGGCACGCTCCCCTCGTGCCACCGCGCGACCGTGCGGACCCCCTTGACGGCCTCCGGTGGCGGAGGGACGCTCCCCGGATCTCGGATCCGAACGGTTGCAGCTGGGGGGCCGCCATGCCGCAGGAGTCTGTCCAATCGGTGGGGGAGTTGCGTGCGCAGCTGATCGCGCGGGGGGCGCGCTGGTCGGTGCTGGAGCACCTGGCCGACGAGGAGCCGGTACCGCGGCCCTCGCTCGGTCTGGAGCCCGGGGCGAACCTGACGCCCGCCGGGGCCGTGGGCCCGGTCGACCTGCCGGGCCTCATCGGGCACGTCAGCGGCAACCCGCACCTGAACCGGCGCCGGGCCGCCCACGGCCTGCTGCCCGGCGGGCCGCGGACGGCGGTCGCAGGGGCCCGGCCTGCCGCCGTGGACTGGCGCAACCGCTGGGGCTGGCCGTGGATCACCAAGGTGAAGGACCAGAACCCGTGCGGTTCCTGCTGGGCCTTCGGCGCCGCCGGCCTGGTGGAGTCCATGGCCCGCATCGAGCACGACGTGTGGGCGGAGCGCTCCGAGGGGGACGTCCACGACGGTCTGCGCTTCAGCTGCGGCCAGGGCAGCAACCCGGAGACCGCCCTCGACTGGATCACGGCGAACGGTGGTCTCGCCGACCCGGACTGCTGGCCGTACAGCACCCCGCCGGCCGGGCTGCCGGCCGCCCGCCGCGACGCCTGGCGCGCCGAGTACACGCCCAGCTGGGACCGTTCCGGCCGGACCGTCCGGGTCACCGACTACGTCCGCCTCGGCGACGTCGAGCAGCAGAAGGTGTGGCTGGACACGGTCGGCCCGCTGACGGCCTGCTTCGACGTCTACGACGACTTCTTCGGCCTCGGCTCCGGCGTCTACCACCGTACGAGCGACCGCCTCGCGGGCGGCCACTGCGTCCTGGTCGTCGGCTACGACGACGCGGCGGGCTGCTGGCTGTTCAAGAACTCCTGGGGCACCGGCTACCACGTGGGCGGCTACGGCCGGATCGCCTACGGCGAGGTCAACATCGACTACTGGGCCAAGTGCGGACTGCACGGCACCAACCCCGACCCGTGGACCAAGCGCCGCCTGCACACCGGCAACGTCTACGAGAGCGGCAACGGCCGGGCCCACCGCAACTTCGAGCTCCTCGCCACCACCACGGGCGCCCGCCTCCAGCACTGGTGGCGCGAGGGCGACGCGCCCTTCGCGTGGGCCCGCGCGGGCACCTTCGCGAACGACGCCTCCGGCCAGCCGGCCTTCACCGGGACCACCTACAACCGCAACATGGAGTCCCTGCACGTGACCACGGGCGGCCGGCTGCGCCACTGGTACTACGAGCAGTCCGCCGGAGTGTGGCGCGACGGCGGTGCCTTCGGGCCGGGGGACGCCGCGGTCGGATCCACCCCGGCGTTCATCCAGAGCGACTACGGCAAGCCCGGCAACTTCGAGGTGGTGGTCCGCACCGCCGACGGGCGCCTGAACCACTGGTGGCGGATCAACGGCGCCCCCTGGACCTGGAACGACGGCGGCCGCTTCGCCTCCGGCATCGCCCACTACGGCCCCGCGCTCGTCCAGACCCGCGCGCGCCACCTCGACCTCGTCGCCGCCCGTACCGACGGCCGCATGCAGCTGTGGTGGCGCGACGACCCGAACGGCTTCGTCTGGCGCGCCGGGGAGGTCTTCGGCAGCGGTACGCCCGCCACCTCCGCGCCCTGCCTGATCGAGGGGCAGTACGGGGCCGCCGACGAGGACACCGCCGGGAACTACGAGCTGTGCGTGGCGGTCGCCGGAGGGCAGGTGGAGCACTGGTGGCGCGGCAACGCGGGAGGCTCCCCGTGGCGTCGCAGCGCGGTCTTCGGCCACGACGTCGCCGCGGTCACCGGGATGCTCCAGGGCAGCTTCGGGTTCAACCTGGAAGTCGTCGTCCTGCGCACCGACCGCCGCCTCCAGCACTACTGGCGCGACGGCGCGGGCTGGCACGAAGGGCCGGTGATCGGCCCCGTCTGAGAGGACCGGCGGCCGTGGAGGTACGCAGGGTCGTGCTGAGACCCGGTGAGGTGTACGTGTTGCGGCTCACCGGGCGGGGCGCGCGCGGGTACGTGTGGACCTGGCAGGTCACGGGGGACGCGGACGTGGTGTCGGTGGCGCCGGGGCCGGCCGCCCCGGGCGCCGCCCCGCCGGGGGCCGCGGTGGAGACGGGCTACGTCGTCAGGGCCCGGCCCCGGGGCGGGGGCCGGGCCAGGATCCGCTTCGCGCAGGTGCGGCCGCCCTACCCGGACGAGGCGCCGTACGACGAGTTCGTGCTGGAGGTCGAGGTCACGCCGGACAGGGGGGTCACGCCGGACAGCGGGGTCACGCCGGGGAGCGGCGGCGCGGGCTGAGGGCCTTGTGCTGCAGGGCCTCCAAGGGGCCGCGGTCGAAGCGGCGCAGCCACAGCCAGGACCCGGCGGCCAGGACCAGGCTCACGCCCGCCCACAGGCCCATCACCCACCAGGGGCCGCTTCCGCCGAGCCGGTCGGCGAGGCCCAGCCCGATCCCGTAGCAGAGCAGCATGCACAGCAGGTTCTGGGCGACGTAGCAGGACAGCGCGGTGCGGCCGACGGAGCCGAGGGCGCGCGTCGCGGTCGCCGGGATCCACAGCCGGTCCAGGGCGGTGCCGATCAGGCCGATGTAGCCCAGGGCGAGCAGCGGCGCGGCGCCGTAGCGGCCCAGGACGAAGAAGTCGTCGCCGCCGAGCGTGGCCGCGGCGTTCAGCGGCAGCCCGAGGCCCAGGCCCCAGGCGGCCAGCCGGGTGCGGATGCGGCGGCCTTCGGCGGTGTCGGTGAAGGCGCCGGAGCGGTGGAGCCGTACGCCGAGGAGGAAGAGGAAGACCAGCAGTCCGAAGGAGAAGACGGGCTCGATGCGCAGGGCGACGGCGTTCTCCAGGCGGAAGGCGACCTGGGCCGCGTAACCGCCCTGGGCGTACAGCTCGACGGCGGCCGGTTCGGGCCCGTCCGGCCCGGAGTCCGCCGTGCTAACCGCTGCCAGGGTCACCAGGGCGACCAGCGCCAGGTGCACTCCGGCGGCCGTCCACAGGGCCACGCAGCGCACCTTCTCCGACCGGGCCAGCAGCCAGGCCACGAGCAGGGCGGTCACCGCGTACCCCATCAGCACGTCCCAGGCGAAGACGAGGACGAAGTGGACGGTGCCCTCGACGAAGAGGAAGGCGGCGCGCTTCGGGTAGCGGCCGGGCCACCGTTCGCCGCGGCGGGCTGCGGAGTCGTACTGGATGGCCAGGCCGACCCCGAAGAGCACCGTGAGCAGGGCGAGGAACTTGCCGTCGGCGAGGAAGCGGAAGAGGGTTTCGGCGATGTTCGCCGCGGAGGGGTCCGCGATGGGATCGGGCGACCCCAGACCGCCCTGGAGCACGCTCCACTCCGAGCCGGGGGAGGCGAAGATCCAGACGTTGGTCATGAGGGTGCCGAGGATGGCGGCGCCGCGCAGGACGTCCAGGAGGGGGAGCCGGGTGGTCGTGCGGACCACCGGGGCGAGGGTGTCGGCCATGACTCCAGGCTCCCGGCGCGCCGGGCCGGGTACCTCGTGCGGGCGGACGAAGGCGCGGTACATCCTTCGGTGCAGGCGGGCGCGGGCGAGGTCGGAGAAGACCCGGGCGCGCCTCCTGCCACGGAACGACGACGTGGTGCGGCGGAAGTCCTGCCGCGGGGCGGCGGGAGCCCTGCCGCGGGGCGGCGTCCTGCCCCGGGGTGCCGCCGGTCCACATCCCGGACCGGACCCCGGCTTGCACCTCTGTTGTATCTATGCTGTGTGCATGCCCGCCGCCACCAGCACCGCGACCGCCGCCGACCGCGTCTACAGCCACGTCAAGCACGGGGTGCTCGACCGGCGCTACGAGGGCGGAACCCTCCTCACCGAGGGTGAACTCGCCGAAGCGGTAGGGGTGTCGCGGACGCCGGTCCGCGAGGCGCTGCTGCGCCTGGAGACCGAGGGGCTGCTGAAGCTGTACCCGAAGAAGGGCGCCCTGGTCCTGCCGGTCTCCGCGCAGGAGATCAACGACGTCCTCGAAACCAGGCTGCTGGTGGAGGAGTTCACCGTACGCAGGGCCGTACCGGCGCCACCCGGCCTGCTGGACCGGCTCGAAGAGCTGCTCGGCGAACAGCGCCGGCACGCCGCTGCGGGCGACCTCGCCGCGATGATGGCGGCGGACCGCGGCTTCCACGCCGAGATCGTGCGCAGCGCCGGGAACCAGATCCTGTGCCGACTCTACGACCAGCTCCGGGACCGGCAGCTGCGGATGGGCGTGGCCCTGCTGCACGCCCACCCCGACCGGCTGGAGCGGACCCTGGCCGAACACGCCGAGATCCTGGACGCGCTGCGGGCCGGGGACGCCGGGGCGGCCGCCGCGGCGGTCCGCGGGCACATCGGCCGGGTCGAGTCGCTGGTACGGGGGCCGGGCCTGTGACCGCCGGGCCGAAGGGCGCCGGGCCGGCGGGCGGCACCGCGGCGGCCACGGGGGCCGCGGGGGCCGCGGGGGCCCGGGGCGCCGGGCCGGAGGATCCGCCGGGCGGCGGGAAGGCCGTCGCCGTCTGGTGCATCGGCGTCGCCGTCTACTTCGTGGCGGTGATCTTCCGTACCAGCCTGGGCGTCGCCGGTCTCGAAGCGGCGGACCGCTTCCACGTGGGCGCCTCCGCCCTCGCCTCCTTCTCCCTGCTCCAGCTCCTCGTCTACGCGGGCATGCAGGTCCCCGTCGGCCTGATGGTGGACCGGCTCGGCACCAAGAAGGTGCTGACGCTGGGCGCGGTGCTCTTCACCACCGGTCAGCTCGGCTTCGCGCTGTCCCCCTCGTACGAGATGGCGCTCGCCGCCCGCGCGCTGCTGGGCTGCGGCGACGCGCTGACCTTCATCTCCGTGCTGCGGCTCGGCACCCGCTGGTTCCCGGCCCGGCGCGGGCCGCTGATGGCGCAGCTGGCCGGGCTCGTCGGCATGGCGGGCAACCTCGTCTCCACGCTCGTCCTCGCCCCCGTGCTGCACGGGGTCGGCTGGACCGCGGCCTTCGCCGGCAGCGCGGCGGCCGGGCTGGTGGTGCTGGTGCCGCTGGTGCTGTTCCTGCGCGACCACCCGGAGGGACACGAGCCGGCGCCGCGGGCGCGGACCGGGGGTGCGGGATTCGTGCGCCGCCAGATCAAGGAGTCCTGGAGCGAACCCGGCACCCGGCTCGGGCTGTGGGTGCACTTCACCACGCAGTTCCCCGCGATGGTGTTCCTGCTGCTGTGGGGGATGCCCTTCCTGATCGAGGCGCAGGGACTGACACGGAGCACCGCGGGCGGGCTGCTGACGCTGGTCGTCGCCTCGAACATGGCGCTCGGGCTGGTCTACGGCCAGATCATCGGCCGCCGCCAGGCCGCGCGGATACCGCTCGCCCTGGGGACGGTCGGTCTCACGGCGCTGCTGTGGGGTGCGGTCCTCGCGTACCCGGGCGGGCACGCCCCGATGTGGCTGCTGATCACCCTGTGCCTGGTGCTGGGCGGCTGCGGCCCCGCGTCGATGATCGGCTTCGATTTCGCCCGCCCGGCCAACCCTCCCGAACGCCAGGGCACCGCCTCCGGGATCACCAACATGGGCGGTTTCATCGCCTCCATGACCACCCTGCTGACGGTGGGACTCCTGCTGGACGCCACCGGCGACGACTACCGCATCGCCTTCTCGGCGGTCTTCGTGCTCGAAGCGCTCGGCGTCCACCGGATCCTCGGCCTGCGCCGACGCGCACTGGCCCGCGAGGCGGACCGCGGCCGCGCCACGGCCCCGGCCCGGTCGACCGCACCCGTCACCGCGCCGGTCACCGCGCCGGCGGCCCCGCGGGTACCCGGCCCGGGGACGGAACCGCAGCCCCGCCGCACGGCGCGTCCGCTGCCGGAATCAGCGGGGCGCGAGACGCCGTAGGCCGCGCCGCCCGTGCGCGGCCTGCACCCGCTCTTCCGCGACGGGCGGCCCGGGCCCGCGCACGGCGTCACGGGCGTCGCGGCGTCACACGGGTCACCGGGGCCGGGGTCGGGGTCACGGGGTCACGGAGAACTGCGTCAGGATCGCCTCCGCCAGCTGTGCGTCACCCTCCACCTTCACCCGGTCGGCGACCGTGTGCGCCCGTACCCGGCCCGCCGCGAGCCGGACGTACGTCTCCCAGTCCAGGGTCAGCGTCACCGCCGGGCCCAGCGACGGGGACTTGTCCACCGTGCCGCGGCCGTCCGCGTCCACCCGTACCGTCCGCATGAACTCCAGCTGACCGTGCACGTCGATCACCACCGCCGAGTTCGCCGGGGCTCCCGCGCGCTTGGCCACCACCTTCGGCAGCCCGGCCAGCAGGACGTCCCGCGCCACGTACGCGCCCGGCGAGTCCCAGTTCCCCGGGGCCCCCAGCGCCCACCGCAGGTCCTGCTCGTGGATCCACACGTCGAACGCCCGCAGCCGCAACGCGTGTTCCAGGGTCACCTGGTCGCCCAGCGGGCCGCGCACCATGGTGTCCGGATCCCGCTTCTCGTTGCGCAGCTGCCGCGCGCGGCGGATGACGGTGTACTCCAGCTCCGAGGTCATCTCCGGTGCGGTGTGGTGGCGTCGCACGTCGACCTGCACCTCCATGTACCGGCTGAACTCGTCCACCACGTGCCGCAGGTCACGGGCCACGGTATGGATCGGCCGGGGGTCCCCGAGCTGCTCGCACTCGATGCCGATGATGTGGGAGACGACGTCACGGACCGACCAGCCCGGGCACGGCGTCGCCCGGTTCCACTCGCCCTCCGTCAGGGGGAGGACCAGCTCGGATATCGCCTCGATCGAGTGCGTCCACGCGTCGGCATAGGGCTGAAGACTGGGATGCGGATGGACGGTCAACGGGACCCCTCGCGGTGCTGTTCAGTGGCGCGTTTCGGAAGCGGTGGACTCAGTTTCCAAAACTACGCTGCCTGTGAGCACCCCGGCAGTGCTTTCGTGTGACGATTCGTAGGCCCGAGTTGACGACCTGAACGCCAGGACGGTGGTAGTGTGCGCGCCTCGCTGATCCAAATCGCAGTGAACGAGGGCGAGTCGGTGTCTTCCCGACGCGCCCGCGTGGCCGATCTCGTACGGGAACAGGACGATTCCGATCTCGTCGTGCTGCCCGAGCTGTGGACGGTCGGCGCCTTCGCCTACGAGCAGTTCGAGACCGAGGCGGAGCCGCTGGACGGGCCGACCTACGAGGCCATGTCGAAGGCGGCGGCCGATGCCGGGGTCTGGCTGCACGCGGGCTCGGTCGTGGAGCGCGCGGGCGACGGCTCCCTCTACAACACCGCCCTCGTCCTGTCCCCGGCCGGCGAGCTGGCCGCCACCTACCGCAAGATCCACCGCTTCGGCTTCGACCAGGGCGAGGCGGTCCTCATGTCCGCCGGTGATTCGCTGACCACGGTGGAGCTGCCGGAGCAGACCCTCGGCATCGCCACCTGCTACGACCTGCGCTTCCCGGAGCTGTTCCGCGGCCTGGTCGACGCCGGGGCCACCACGATGATCGTCGCCGCCGGCTGGCCCGCGCGCCGCCGCGCGCACTGGACGCTGCTGAACCGGGCACGCGCCGTGGAGGACCAGTCGTACGTCCTGGCGTGCGGGCTGGCCGGCACCCACGCGGGCGTCGAACAGGCCGGGCACAGTCTGGTCGTGGACCCGTGGGGCGAGGTCCTGGCGGAGGCGGGTCCCGGCGAGGAGGTCCTCACGGTGGACCTGGACCCGGCCAGGGTCGCCGACACGCGCGCGCAGTTCCCGGCCCTCAAGGACCGCCGCCTGGGCCGCTGACGGTCAGCCGGTCAGGGCCCAGAGCCAGAGCGCGAGGGCGGTCGGAACCGGGCACGCCACCGCGCCGAGGAGCAGCATCCGCGTGGACGCGGCCAGGTCACGGACCCGGGGTGCACGGGCCAGGGCGGTGATCCCGGCGGCGCCCGCCGGGATCAGCAGGAGCGGCAGGACCAAGCCGGCGGCGGGCTCCCCGGCCGCGGCGGTCCAGAGCAGTCCGATGCACGCGAGGCCGCCGACCCAGGAGACCGAGAGGGCGGTGACCGCCCACAGCAGCCCGGCGAGCACGACGACGGCGGGCCGTTCCCTGCGGACGGGCCGCGCGGGCCGCCACGGACCGTACAGGGCCGCGTGGGTGCTGGGGTTCACCGTGGGTTCCTTCCGTCGTGCCGTGATGTCGTGTGCCGTGCCGTGCCGTGCCGTGGTGCCGAGGTCCGGTGGGGCCGGTCCCTGGGGACGTCCACGATCCTCGCCGCCGGCCCGCCGCGGCGGCATGAGCCCGGATGCTCATTTCCCCGCGGGCCCGGTACTCAGTCGCCCGGGGCGTCCTCCCGTTCCTTCTCGGCCATGCGGATCACGCACACCGCGACCGCGACCAGCAGTGCCGCGTCCGCGTCCTCCCGGACCACGTCCACCGCGTACGTCTCCCGCACCCGGTACCACTGCCGGGAGACCAGCGCGAGCAGCTCCCCGTCGTACTCGACCTTGAACTCCCGGTCCAGGATCCGCCCGCTCACGTCGAGCTCGGTGCCCTCGGCCAGCGTCACCCGGAAGTGGTTGCGCAGCAGCGAGAGGCGCTTCCTGCGGATCACCGCGAGCCGCCGCTCGTCCCGCTCCAGGGTCATCGCGTCGCGGAAGCCGAAGAGCTTCTCCCGCAGGGTGATCAGGATCCGGCCGTCCGGATCCTTCAGCTCCAGCGTGTCCCGGAAGCGCAGCGCCTTCCCGTCGACGAGGAAGGCGTGCCGCCCGTCCTCGTCCTCGATCCAGTAGTCGTCCCCGATGGCCAGCATTTTGTCCCGAACGAGGTATTTCATGCGCTCATCAGTGCCCGCGATAGGTTGCCCTCATGCCCCTGCTCTACGTGACCGACCTGGCGTACCCCGCACGCGGCCGCCGCTACTGCGACGAGGACATATTCCTCACCTCGCGCCTGCGCGAGCACTTCGGGCTGGCCCTGTGCCACCCCGCCGACGCACGCGCCCTGATGTCCGGCTTCGACGCCGTGATCGTGCGCAACAGCGGCCCGGTCCTTCACTACCAGGAGGAGTACGACGCCTTCCGCGCCGCCGCCCTGGCCGCCGGCGCGCCCGTCTACAACCCCCTCACCGGCCGCGCCGACATGGCCGGCAAGCAGTACCTGCTCGACCTGACGGCCGCCGGCTACCCGGTCATCCCGACCGTCGACGACCCGGCCCGGCTCGGGGAACTGCCGCAGGTGCCCGAGTACGTGGTCAAGCCGAAGCAGGGCGCCGACTCCATCGGCCTCACCTTCACCGCGACGCCCGACGGCCCGGCCGGGGCTGTGCTGATCCAGCCGCGCATCGACTTCGCGTACGAGGTGTCCTTCTACTTCGTCGACGACACCTTCCAGTACGCGCTCCACGCCCCGGACCCGGCCCGCCGCTGGGAGCTGCGCCCGTACGAGCCGACCGGCGAGGACCTGGCCTTCGCCCGCGCCTTCGTCGAGTGGAACACCCTCTCGCACGGCATCCAGCGGGTGGACGCCTGCCGGGCTCCCTCCGGCGAACTGCTCCTCGTCGAGCTGGAGGACCTCAACCCGTACCTGTCCCTCGACCTCGTCCCCGCGGGGGTCCAGGACGCCTTCGTCACCTCGCTCGCGGGATCCCTCCGCTCCTTCCTCGGCTGATGTCAGTGCCGGGTGCCAGGCTCTGCCCATGGACAAGCAGACGTTCTGGCAGTTGATCGAGACGGCGCGCGCGGACACGGCGGCGGACCCGGCGGCGGAGGGGGAAGCGGACCGGGACGCGGTGGCGCGGCGGGCCGCGGAGCTGCTCGCGTCCCGCACCGAGGCGGAGGTGCTCGCGGCCCAGCAGGTGCTGTGGGACCTGCTCGCCGAGTCCTACCGCAGTCCGCTCTGGGCCGCCGCCTACATGATCAACGGCGGCTGCTCGGACGACGGCTTCGACTACTTCCGCGGCTGGCTCCTCACCCAGGGCCGGGCGGTCTTCGACGCCGCCCTGGCCGACCCGGACTCCCTGGCGGAGCACCCCGCGGTCCGCGGGGCGGCGGCGGAGGGCCTGGTACTGGAGAACGAGGAGGCGCTCTCGATCGCATGGACCGCGTACGAGAGCGCCACCGGCCGTGAGCTCCCCTCGGACTCCTTCACGATCAGCTACCCGCCCCTGGACCCGGCCTGGGACTTCGACTTCGACGACGAGGCCGAGCTGGCCACCCGACTGCCGCGCCTGAGCTCCCTGTTCGGCGAGTCGTAGTCCGGCTGTCGGCAGCCGGACCGTCGGCCGCGGGCCGCCCGGCTACTCGTACCGGTAGAGCAGCGACTCGCGTTCCTGCCGGCGGACGTCCTCGATCGTCAGCCCGGGCATGTCCAGGTGGGAGAGCGTGACCTCGGCGGAGCTCGGGGCGGCGTCCTCGGCGAGCCACTGCCCGGGCTTCCACGCGCCGCTGCGCAGGAACGCCTTCGGGCAGTGCTGGTACGCCTCCTCGACCCCGACGACGATCGCGCTGCGCGGCGGTTTGCCGACGGCGGTCAGCTGCTCCAGCAGCCGCGGATCGGCGCTGATGCAGGCCCGTCCGTTCACGCGCAGCGTGGTGGCCCGGCCCGGGATGACGAAGATCAGCCCGGCCCGGCCCGTCTCCACGATGTTGTGGGCGGTGTCGAGCCGCTTGTTGCCGGTGGCGTCGGGGATCGCGAGGGTGAACTCGTCGAGGACGGCGACGAATCCGGGCGGCCCGCCCCGGGGCGTCACGTCGCACGTCCCCTCGGCCCCGGCGCTCGCGACGAACACCAGCGAGGACCGCCCGATGACCGCACGGGCGGCGTCGTGGATCCGGTCGACGGTCTTGCGGCGGGCCATCTCCCCCGGATCCTCGTACAGCTCGCGCAACTGCCCGGTGCTGCGTATGGCGTCGGCGTTCAGGGCCTCGAATGTCCGCCCGTTCGGCGGCGTGCTGTCCGTCACGTTCCCGCACGCTACCGGCCGCTCGGGCCCTGGGGGTGTCTTGCCGGTCATGCCGGGCCCGCGGGTTCTGGCTCCGCGCCTCGCCGCGTCGTCCTCGGTGGCGACGTTCCGCGTCGCCTCCCTCGTCCGCCGTGCGCTCCACGGCGCCGGAACCGCTCCCTGATCCGGCCCTGACCGGCAGGGCACCCTCTAGGGCGCGGTGAAGGCGCCGGCCCGGGCCGCCAGGGCGGCGGTGCGGGCGGCGGCGGCCGGGAGGTGCGGGTCGGGCGGCGTGCCCAGCAGGACCAGTTCGTGGTACATCGGCGCGGTCGCCGCGACGAGCAGCTCCCGGGACCGGGTGCCCGGCGGGAGTTCGCCCCGCTCCTCGGCGCGTACCGCGACCACCGCGCAGCGGTCGTACCGGTCCTCCCAGAAGGCCCGCAGCGCCCGCGCCGCCTGGGCCGAGCGGAACGACGCGGCGATCAGTGCCGTGGTCAGCGGGGGATCGGCGGCGACCCCGGCCAGGATCTCCTCGTTCAGCGCCGTCAGATCGCCCTCCAGCGTTCCGGTGTCCGCCGGTTCCCAGCCGTCGTCGGCCGCCGCGTCCAGGAGGTCGGCCAGCAGCCCGCCGACGTCCCGCCAGCGGCGGTAGACGGTGGTGCGGTGCACTCCGGCCCGCTCGGCCACGGCGTCGACGGTCAGCCCGTCGTACCCGTGCTCGACCAGCTGCGCCCCGGTGGCTTCGAGGACCTGGGCGCGGACCCGGGCGCTGCGGCCTCCCGGACGAGAGCCGCTTGCGGAGGTGGTGGTTGGCATGTCAGCATTCTAACGCAACAGTCGTCGCTTTAGGGAGTTGTCTCGCACCCCACCACAGGAACCACCCGGCCTACCCGCCTCACCCAGCTCAGCCTCCGCACCGTCACCAAGTCCTACGACGGCCGCCTCGTCCTCGACGCCGTCACCTGCTCCCTCCCACCCGGCGAGCGCACCGGGATCATCGGCGAGAACGGCTCGGGCAAGTCCACCCTGCTCCGCCTCCTGGCCGGCCTCGAAACCCCCGACCAGGGCACCGTCACCGTCCGGACCGCCGGCGGCCTCGGCCACCTGGCCCAGGAGGAACACCTCCCCGGCCACCTCACCGTCCAGGACGTCATCGACCGCGGCCTCACGGACCTGCGCACCATCGAGGCCCGCATGCGCGCACTGGAACGGGCCATGACCGAGGGCGACGAGAGCGGCCTGCCGGAATACGGCGACCTCCTCAGCACCTTCGAACTGCGCGGCGGCTACGAGGCCGACGCCCGGCTGGAACGCGCCCTGCACGGCCTTGGCCTGGTCACGCTCGACCGCGACCGCCGCGTCGGCGGCCTCTCCGGCGGCGAACGCGTCCGGCTGCGCCTCGCGGCCCTGCTGGCGGCCTCCCCCCAGGTCCTGCTGCTCGACGAGCCCACCAACCACCTCGACGACACCGCCCTGACCTGGCTGGAGGAGCACCTGTGCGGCCGGGCCGGCACCACCGTCGCCGTCTCCCACGACCGGACCTTCCTCGACCGCGTGACCACCACCCTCGTCGAGGCCGACGCCGACACCCGCACCCTCACCCGCTACGGCGGCGGCTACACCGGCTACCTCGCGGAGAAGGCCGCCGAACGCGCCCGCCGCACCCAGGCCCACGACGACTGGCGCGCCGAGACCGAGCGGCTGCGCGAGACCGCCGCCACCACCGCCCGGCGCGTGGCCCCCGGCCGGGCCATGAAGGACGGCAACAAGATGGCGTACGACCGGGCCGCCGGACGCGTCCAGCAGTCCCTGGCCGGCCGGGTCCGCAACGCCGAGGAACGGCTGCGCCGTCTGCTGGCGGCCCCGGTCCCCGCCCCCGCGGCCCCGCTGCGCTTCACCACGGTGCCGCGCACCACCGGCACCGCGTCCGGAGCCGCCGGCCCGGTGCTCGACGCCCGGGACGTCTCCGTCCACGGCCGCCTGCACCCGCTCGACCTCGCCCTCTCGGCGGGCGACCGGCTCCTGGTCGCCGGACCGAACGGGGCGGGCAAGAGCACCCTGTTGCGGGTCCTCGCCGGTGAACTCGCCCCCGACAGCGGCCGGATCACCCGCCGCGGCCGCACCGGTCACCTGCCGCAGCAACCCGACCCCGGCCCGGCCGGCCGCACCGTCCGCGAGGCCTTCGGCCCCGAGGGCACCGAACGGCTGCTCTCCCTGGGGCTGTTCGCGGCCGACCGGCTCGACACCCCCGTCGGGAAGCTCTCCACCGGACAGCGCCAACGGCTCGCGCTGGCCCGCCTCGTGGCCCGGCCGGCCGACGTCCTGCTGCTCGACGAGCCGACGAACCACCTGTCCCTCGCACTGGCGGAGGACCTGGAAGCCGCCCTCGACCACTACCCGGGGGCCCTGGTCGTCGTCAGCCACGACCGGCGCCTGCTCGACCGCTGGCGCGGCGCCCGCCTCGACCTCACCGCCCCCGCACCCCTCCGAGGAGCCCTGTGACGGACACCCCCACCGCCTTCCCCGTGGCCGCACCCGGCGAAGGCCCCTACGCGATCACCGCCGGACCCGACGGCGCCCTGTGGACCACCCTCGTGCACGCGGGTGCGCTCGCCCGGGTCACCACCGCCGGGGAGGTGACCCGGTACGACACGGGAGCCGCCGGCTGCGGGCCCTCCGTCATCACCGCGGGCCCCGACGGCGCACTGTGGTTCACCCGCGCCCGGGACCACCGCATCGGCCGCGTCACGGTGTCGGGGGAGCTCGGCGCGTACGACCTGCCGACCCCCGGCAGCGGCCCGTTCGGCATCGCCGCGGGCCCCGACGGCGCGCTCTGGTACACCGCCATGCACGCCGACCTCATCGGCCGCATCACCCCGGCCGGCGAGGTCACCGAATACCCGCTGCCGGTGCGGGACGCCTTCGCCTCCTTCATCACGCCCGGCCCGGACGGGGCACTGTGGTTCACCCTCAACCGGGCGAACGCCGTCGGCCGCATCACCACCGGCGGCCGGATCACCCTCCACCCGCTGCCCACCCCGGACGCCGGCCCCGTCGGCATCACGGCGGGCGGCGACGGTGCGCTGTGGTGCGCGGAGATCGGCGTCGGGCGGATCGCCCGGATCACCACCGCCGGCGAGGTCACCGAGTACCCGCTGCCCGACCCCGCCTGCCGGCCGCACGCCATCGCGGCGGGCCCGGACGGCCGGTGCTGGTTCACCGAGTGGGGCACGAACCGGGTGGGCGCGATCACCCCCGACGGCCGCATCGAGGAACACCCGCTCCCGGCCACCGGCGCGGAACCCCACGGCCTCACCTTCGGCCCGGACGGAGCCCTGTACGTGGCCCTGGAAACGGGCCGGCTGGCCCGCCTGCCCCTGCGGCCCTAGAGCCCACCGGTGTCGAGGTCGACCGCGAACGGATCCGGCAACCGCACGACCGTTCCGAACGGATGCGGCCCGTCCACCTTCGTGCACCCCGGGCTCCCGGGCTCGGCGATCGTTGCGGCCGTGTGTCGGGGGCCGGTCACCCGTGGGGGTGGTGGCGAAGGAATGGCAAGCTTGAAGCATGAACGATGCCGCCCCGGCGCCCACCCCCGCGCCCGCGCCCCGCCGTGCCCGTGTCCGTGCCCCCGAGCTGATCGGCAAGGGCGGCTGGCTCAACACCGGTGGGAAGGACCTTACCCTCGCCGACCTGCGGGGACGTATCACGATCCTCGATTTTTGGACCTTCTGCTGCATCAACTGCCTGCACGTCCTCGACGAGCTGCGCGAGCTGGAGGAGAAGCACCGCGACACCGTCGTGATCGTCGGGGTGCACTCGCCCAAGTTCGTGCACGAGGCCGAGCACGCGGCCGTCGTGGACGCCGTCGAGCGCTACGAGGTGCACCACCCCGTTCTCGACGACCCCGAGCTCGCCACCTGGAAGCAGTACGCCGTGCGTGCGTGGCCCACGCTCGTCGTGATCGACCCCGAGGGGTACGTCGTCGCCCAGCACGCCGGCGAGGGGCACGCGCACGCCATCGCGAAGCTGGTCGAGGAGCTGGAGGCCGAGCACGAGGCGAAGGGCACCCTGCGGCGCGGCGACGGCCCGTACGTGGCGCCCGAGCCCGTCGCGAGCGACCTGCGCTTCCCCGGCAAGGCGCTGCTCCTGCCCAGCGGGAACTTCCTCGTCTCGGACTCGACGCGGCACCAGCTGGTGGAGCTGGCCGCCGACGGGGAGAGCGTCGTACGCCGCATCGGCAGTGGCGAGCGCGGTTTCGGCGGTGACAGCTTCAGCGAGCCGCAGGGGCTGGCGTTGCTGCCCGACGGAAGGGTGGTCGTCGCCGACACCGTCAACCACGCGCTGCGCGTCCTCGACCTGGAGAGCGGGGCCGTCGAGACGGTCGCCGGGACCGGGCGGCAGTGGTGGCAGGGCTCGCCGACCTCCGGCCCGGCCCTCGAGGTGGACCTGTCCTCGCCGTGGGACGTGGCCTGGTGGCAGGGCAAGGTGTGGATCGCCATGGCCGGTGTCCACCAGCTGTGGACCTGGGACCCGGAGGCGGGGACCGTCGAGGTCGCCGCCGGCACCACCAACGAGGGGCTGCACGACGGGCCGGCCGCCGAGGCCTGGTTCGCCCAGCCGTCCGGGCTCGCCGCCGCCGGGGACCGGCTGTGGATCGCCGACTCCGAGACCAGCGCCCTCCGGTACGTCCGGCCCACCGACACCGGGTACGCCGTCACCTCCGCCGTCGGCACCGGCCTGTTCGACTTCGGGCACCGGGACGGGGACGCGGCCCAGGCCCTGCTCCAGCATCCGCTCGGGGTGACCGCCCTGCCCGACGGCTCGGTCGCGGTGTGCGACACGTACAACCACGCGCTGCGCCGCTACGACCCCGCCACCGGGCAGGTCTCGACGCTGGCGACCGACCTGCGCGAGCCCAGCGACGCCGTGCTGGTCGGCGAGGACATCGTGGTCGTCGAGTCCGCCCGGCACCGCCTGACGCGGCTGCGGCTCCCGCAGGAGGCGGTACGGGTGGACGCGGTCGCCCACCGCACCCGGCGGGCCGCCACCGAGGTGGCGCCCGGCACGCTGCGCCTGGACGTGGTCTTCCGGGCCCCGAGCGGGCAGAAGCTCGACACCCGCTACGGTCCCTCCACCCGCCTGCTGGTCTCCTCGACCCCGCCGGAGCTGCTGACGGGCGGTGAGGGCGCCGGGACCGACCTGTTCCGGGAGCTGGAGCTGAACCCGGCCGTCACCGAGGGCGTGCTGCACGTCTCGGCGATGGCCGCGTCCTGCGACGACGACCCGGCCAACGAGTACCCGGCCTGCCACGTCCACCAGCAGGACTGGGGCGTACCGGTCCGGGTCACCGCCGACGGCGCCGCCCGGCTGCCCCTCGTCCTGGCCGGGATGGACGACGACCAGGACTGAGGCGGTCCGCCTTCCTGGGGGGTCAGCCCTCCAGGAAGGCCACCAGGGAGTTGGCGAGGAGGTACGGGTCGTCCGCGCCGCACAGTTCGCGCGCGCTGTGCATGGAGAGGATCGCGACGCCGATGTCCACGGTCTGGATGCCGTGGCGGGCGGCCGTGATCGGGCCGATCGTCGTGCCGCACGGCATCGAGTTGTTGGAGACGAACGTCTGCCACGGGACGCCCGCCCGTTCGCACGCGGCGGCGAACACCGCGCGGCCGCTGCCGTCGGTGGCGTACCGCTGGTTGACGTTGACCTTCAGGATCGGGCCGGCGTTGACCCGCGGGTGGTGCGTGGGGTCGTGGCGCTCGCCGTAGTTGGGGTGGACGGCGTGCCCGGTGTCGGAGGACAGGCAGATGGTGCCGGCGAAGGCCCGCGCCCGGTCCTCGTAGGAACCGCCGCGTGCGAAGACTGAACGTTCCAGCACGTTCCCCAGCAGCGGGCCGTCGGCGCCGGTGTCCGACTGCGAGCCGTTCTCCTCGTGGTCGAAGGCGGCCAGCACGGGGATGTGGTCGAGCTTCTCGGCGCCGGACACGGCCGCCAGCGCCGCGACCCCGGCGTGCACGGACAGCAGGTTGTCCATCCGGGGGCCCACCACGAGCTCGCGGTCGCGGCCCAGGTAGGAGGGCGGCTCGATCGAGTGGACCATCAGGTCCCAGCCGGCTACCGAGCCGTGTTCCAGGCCCTCTTCCTCCTCCAGGAACGCGATGAGGTCGCCCTCGTGCGCCTCGCCCAGACCCCAGATCGGCTGCATGTGGCGCTGCTTGTCGAGCTTGAGGCCGTCGGTGTTCACCGACCGGTCCAGGTGCACGGCCAGTTGGGGCACGCGCAGCAGCGCCCGGTCGATGTTGACGAGGCGTTCGGTGCCGTCGCGCAGGGTCAGCCGCCCGGCCAGGCCCAGGTCCCGGTCCAGCCAGGTGTTGAGCAGGGTGCCGCCGTAGATCTCGACCGCGATCTGCCGCCAGCCCTGCGAGCCCGTGTCGGGGAGCGGCTTGACCCGCAGGTTCGGCGAGTCGGTGTGGGCGCCGATGATGCGGAACGGGGTGTGTGCCGAGGCGCCTTCGGGGACGTACCAGGCGATGAGCGCGCCGCCGCGGAGCACGAACCTGCCCCCGGTGCCCGCGTCCCAGGCGTCCGTCTCCGACAACTGCCGGAAGCCTGCCTTCTCCAGCCGCTCGGCCGCGTTGGCCACGGCGTGGTACGGCGACGGACTGGCCGTCAGGAAGGTCATCAGATCGTCGGTGTGGCCGCGATCGAAGCGGGCGGGAGAGCTCATCGTATTTCCCTTGTGTGGAAGCCCCCGGCTTCAGCCGGGTGAGGAAACGCATTTCCGGCTCGGAGCCTCGCTGCGGCGGTGTGCCGCGGCGTGAGGCTGTGACCTGTGCTGGTGTGCGGATCGTGACCGATCGTGGCGGCTGCGGTGTGGGTGTTCCTTCCGCGCAGCGGTCGTTCACATACCGTTTCTATCCGACGGACGCGCGGGCCGTGGAACGGTCGCGGACCTTCGGACAGCCGCGGTCGGTGCGCTCGGCCCGCAGGACCGCCGACGGCCGGGACGGGACCGCCGCGGCCGGTCCGCCGGCCGCCGGGCCGGATGCTGCTGCGGGTGGGGCGGGTGCGGGACCTCATCGGGAGTCCTCCTCTCGGTCGGGGGTGGTCCGTGGCGGAACGGGACCCTCACGCGTGAGTGTGGGAATCCCTCCCGCTCGGGAGGGGCGGAAGCCGAGTGGTTCACCTTAACGAGCGGCGGGTGCGTGTTCGTCATGGCCGGACCGGGCGCGTTACGGGCAGCTCGACCCGGATCGGTTCATCTCGGATCGGCTCGTCCCGGCTCAGCCCGGGGGGCGCTCGAACCTGCGCTGCAGTTGCCTGCGCTCGCCCCGGCGGATGCGCGGGAGCATCTCGGGGGTCTGGGGGGAGCGCTGCGCGCGCCGCCTGCGTCCGGCGCAGAAGATGCAGGCCTCGCCGGGGGGCGCGTCGGGGTCGATGGGGGCGCCGGGGTGCTCGGAACAGCCCGAGGCGTTGCGCGGGCGGGACAGCTCGCGGGCCACGATGAAGGCGCGGTGGAGGTCGTCGGCGATGCGGACGAAGTCCTCGGCGGGGGACGACAGGCCCAGGTGGAACCGCTGGTCCTCGACGATGCGCAGGTGGGTGCGCAGGGCGTGCAGGGTGTACGGGCCGTCCGGGACCGGGTAGCCCAGGCGCCGCTGCTCGCCGGCGGGTGCGGGGGCGGCGGGGCGGCCGTGGCGGCGCTGTCCGAGGCGTCGGCGGTCGTTGCAGATGAGGCAGCGGCCCCAGCCGTCGGGGGCCTCGGGGTCGAGGGCGCCGTTGGGGTGCTCGGGGCAGCCGGTGTAGCTCTTGGCGGGGGCCAGTCCGGCGGCCGTCTGGAAGGCCACGTACAGCGCGTCGGCGATGGTGTCGTACTCGGCGGGGTGGGCGCCGTCGTAGAGCTCGCGCAGGTGGTCGCCGAGGCTGCCCAGGCTCGCCTGCAGCTCCTTGAGGGCGTACGGGCGCCCGGTGGGGACGGAGTACCCCCTGCTGCCGTGCTGATCCTGTGGACTCATGCCTACGAGCGTCCCATGAACGACTGACATCGGGGGAAAGCCGCAGTACAGGGTCCTGGTGGGGAGTCCGGGTACGCGGCAGCGGCCGGGTCCCTGTGCGGGGGACCCGGCCGCTGTGAGGTGCGGCGCAGCGGTGCTGCGGGCGGGGTGGCGCGTCCTTAGAAGGCGGCCTCGTCGAGCTCCATGAGGGAGTTGTCGACGGCCTCGGCCAGCTGGCGCTGGACCGAGACGCCCGGGAGGACCTCGGCGGCGAAGAACTTCGCGGCGGCGATCTTGCCGGTGTAGAAGGGGACGTCCTTGGCGGAGGCCGTCGCCAGCTTCTCGGCGGCCACGGCGGCACCCTTGAGCAGCAGGTATCCGACGACCACGTCACCGGAGGCCATCAGCAGGCGGGTGGTGTTCTGGCCGACCTTGTAGATGTTCTTGACGTCCTCGCCGGTGGCGGTGAGGTCGACGATCATCTGGCCGACGATGGCCTCCAGGTCCACGGCGGCCTTGGCGAGCGCGTCGCGGGCGCCGGCCAGCTCCTCGCCGCCGACGGCCTCGGCCAGGAACTTCTTGATCGTCTCGGAGACGATGTTCAGCGAGGCGCCCTGGTCGCGGACGATCTTCCGGAAGAAGAAGTCCTGGCCCTGGATGGCCGTGGTGCCCTCGTAGAGGGTGTCGATCTTGGCGTCGCGGATGTACTGCTCGATCGGGTACTCCTGCAGGTAGCCGGAGCCGCCGAAGGTCTGCAGGGACTGCGCGAGCTGCTCGTAGGACTTCTCCGAGCCGTAGCCCTTCACGATCGGCAGGAGCAGGTCGTTCAGGCCGATGAGGGAGGAGGCGTCCTCGCCCGCGGCCTGCTTGACCTGGATCTCGTCCTGGACGGTCGCGGTGTAGAGGACGAGGGCGCGCATGCCCTCGGCGTACGCCTTCTGCGTCATCAGCGAGCGGCGCACGTCGGGGTGGTGCGTGATGGTGACCTTGGGCGCGGTCTTGTCCATGAAGTTCGCCAGGTCCGGACCCTGCACGCGCTCCTTGGCGTACTCCAGCGCGTTGAGGTAGCCGGTGGAGAGGGTGGCGATGGCCTTCGTACCGACCATCATGCGGGCGAACTCGATGATCATGAACATCTGGCGGATGCCGTCGTGCTTGTCGCCGATCAGCCAGCCCTTGGCGGGGTGCTGGTCGCCGAAGGTCATCTCGCAGGTGTTGGAGGCCTTGAGCCCCATCTTGTGCTCGACGTTCGTGGCGTACACGCCGTTGCGCTCGCCCAGCTCGCCGGTCTCCCAGTCGAAGTGGAACTTCGGCACGAGGAAGAGGGACAGGCCCTTGGTGCCCGGGCCGTGGCCCTCGGGGCGGGCGAGGACGTAGTGGAGGATGTTCTCCTCCATGTCGTGCTCACCGGAGGTGATGAAGCGCTTCACGCCCTCGATGTGCCAGGAGCCGTCCTCCTGCTGGATGGCCTTGGTGCGGCCGGCGCCCACGTCCGAGCCGGCGTCCGGCTCGGTGAGGACCATGGTGGAGCCCCAGCGCTTCTCGACGGCGATCTGGGCGATCTTCTTCTGCGCCTCGTTGCCCTCCTCGTGGAGGACGCCGGCGAAGGCCGGGCCGGAGGAGTACATCCACACGGCCGGGTTCGAGCCGAGCAGGAGCTCCGCGTAGGCCCAGACGAGGGAGCGCGGGGAGACGGTGCCGCCGATCTCCTCCGGGATGCCCAGACGCCAGTACTCGGAGTCCATGAAGGCCTTGTAGCTCTTCTTGAAGGAGGCCGGGACCGGCGCCGTGTTGGTCTCCGGGTCGAAGACGGGCGGGTTGCGGTCGGCGTCCGCGAAGGACTCGGCCAGCTCGTTCTCGGCGAGGCGGGCTATCTCGGACAGGACGCTCTTGGCGGTCTCGGTGTCCATCTCCTCGAACGGACCGGTGCCGTAGTGCTTGTCGCGGCCGAGCACCTCGAAGAGGTTGAACTCGATGTCGCGGAGATTCGACTTGTAGTGCCCCATGGCGACGGCTCCGTTAAGGCTCGGGGAGACAGGTTCCTCGTACATACCAATCGGTAACAACATGATGCTACCCGCCGGTAATAACGGCAACCCTTCCGCGCCGACTGTGACCAGGGTCAAGCTCGCACCACACCGTCTTGGTGGCGTGGCCCTGCGTGACCCCCCACCGTGCGGCCAGGGCTTCGAGCAGCGCGAGCCCGCGCCCGGACTCGTCGGTCGGCTCCGCCTCCCGCCGTACGGGCCGGGCCCCGGGTGCGGGGTCGGTGAGCTCGACCCGCGTACGGGCTGCCCTTCCGCTGATCCGCAGGGTGACGGGCGTGCCCTCGCCGAGGTGGTCGATGACGTTGGCCAGCAGCTCGGTGACGCACAGCTCGGCATCGGGGTGGCCGTCGGGACCGAGGTGCTCGCGCACGGCGTGCCGGAGCATCGGGGCCGCCTGCGGGGTGGCGAGCAGGCGGACCGTGAGCGTGTTCACCGGCCGCCGGCCAGGGCGGCGGCCAGCCGCTGTGCGGTGGCGGCGTTGCAGTTGCCGAGGGTGATGAGGGGCGGCGTGCCGTACCGCCCGGCGTAGGAGGGCAGGTGCAGGTCCAGTGAGGGCAGGGTGATCCCGTGCGCGGCGAGCGCGCCGCGCAGCGCGTCGAGGGCCGCGGCGGCTTCGCGGTCGTGGGGGTGGTCGCTCATGGTGCTGCCGTTCCTGTGCGGAGTGTGACGAAGTCCTCACAGGCTGGCGTCCTGCCGCGTACCTTGGGAAGGCATTCCGGTTGCGCTGGACAAGTGGCAAATGGCGGTGGTGGGTTGTGCCGGCTCGCAAGGACCCGGACGCGTCGGCGAACGTGCCGTCGTTCTACGGCGCTGAACTCCGCTACAAGCGGGAAGCGGCCGGGCTCACCCTCGACCAGCTGGCCGAGGGCAGCTTCCGGGGTGTGCCGTTCCTGAGCCAGATCGAGCGCGGGGAGCGCCGGATGCCGCTGGACCTGGCCCGGCACGTGGACGCGCGGCTGGGGACGGACGGTTTTTTCGAGCGCCGCTGTGAAGACGCGCGCCGCGCGAGGCAGTCGGGGCACGCGGAGTACTTCGCGGATGTAGCGGAGATGGAGCCGTTTGCGGAGACCATCGAGGAGTGGGCCCCGATGCTTGTGCCGGGGCTGCTCCAGACCCCCGCCTACGCGCGGGCGATCAGCCGCGCGGCCATGCCCCGGGCCACCGACGGGACGATCGAGAAGCTGGTGGCCGCCCGGATGGGGCGGGCGAAGCTCTTCGACGGGGAATGCCCGCCCGACTTCTGGGCCGTTCTGGACGAGTCGGTGATCCGCCGCCCGGCCCTGCCCGCGCCGCAGATGGCGGAGCTGCTGGAGCACATCGCGGCTGTGGTCCGCCGGACCAGGTCCATTCTGCAAGTCGTCCCGCAAACGACCGCCGCGCACACCCTCATGATGGGAATGGCCAAGCTGATGACCTTCCCGGACGCGCCACCCGTGGTCTACGTGGAGAGCCTGCACAGCGGCCAACTCATCGACTTTCCCGCCCTCGTGAAGGAGTACCGCAGGTCTTACGATCTGCTGAGGGCCGCCGCCTTGCCGCCGGAGGCGTCCCTGGCCCTCCTCGACGCCGCGGCAGAGGACTACCGAGATGGCAAGCAGCGGGATTGACCTGAGCGCCGCGACCTGGCGCACGAGCAGTTACAGCAACGGCACGGGCGGCGACTGCGTCGAGGTGGCTGACGGCCTCGCCGGGCTCGTCCCCGTCCGGGACTCCAAGCGGCCCGACGGCGGGGTGGTCATGGTCAGCGCCGCGGCCTGGGGCCCCTTCGTGGCCTCGCTCAGGGCCTCCTGACCGCACCCCGCAGGGGATCGGTGGCCGGTACCGGCCGGTACGGGCGCAGGCGCTCGGTAGGCTTCGGCCCATGTACGGCTACGACCAGAACCCGGGTGCCCAGCAGCAGTATGCGCAGCAGCCCCCGCAGGGCTACGCGCAGCAGGCGCCGCTGTACCCGGAGCCGTCCCCGCCGTCCCTCGCGGACGCCGTGCGGGCCTTCACCACGGGGTCCCTCTCCGCCGAGGACTTCCAGCAGGTGTTCGCCACGTCGAAGGTGTACTGCCCGCGCGGCGACACCCCCGGCTTCCTGGCGCTGCACAACACGCAGCAGCCGGTCATTCCCATGTTCACCACGCTCAAGGAGCTGCGCCGGTACGCCGGCAAGGAGTCCAAGTACTTCGTGATCACCGGCGCCGAGGTGATCGACCTGCTGCCGACCGGGTACGGCTTCGTCCTCGACATGGAGGGCGACCACCGCATGGTCTTCGACGCGAAGGCGGTCGAGCAGATGGTCGACTTCGCGATGCGCCGCATGTACGGCTAGACGCCGGACCTGACGGGGGCGGGCGCAATGCTGAGGGTGCACTTCACCGCCGAGGACCTGTTCAACGTCACCTTCGCGCGCGAGCCGCTGCCGATGGTGGAGCTGGCCATGGCGCTGGTCGCCTGGCAGCGCACCGACGAGACGGCGGTTTTCGGCCGCTGGCGGTCCCGTGCCACGCAGGGGCTGCCGGGCAGGGTGCGCCCCTTGCTGGACCTGCTGCGCCCGGACGGCGACAACCCGCAGTTCGTCGAGCCGTACGCGCGCACCCTGGAGGAAGGGCTGGCGGCCGTAAGGGAGGCGGGCGCGCGGCTCGCCCCCGAGGAGCTGGGCCGCGTCGCCGCCCGGGCCCCCGGCGGCGGGTCCTGGCTGCGTGCGCTGTGGGGGCAGGACCGCGAGGCGTGGGACCAGCTCGACAGCGGGCTGCGGTCCGCGTACGAGGTGCTCGTCGCCCCGCACTGGCCGCGCATCCGGCAGTCCTTCCAGGCGGACGTGGCCTGGCGCACCCGGCTGCTGGCCGCCCACGGCATCAGGGCGGCGCTGGCGAGCACGCACCCGGCGGCCGGCTGGACCGGCACGGCCTTCGAGGTCGACCGGGACCCGGCGTACGAGGTCCGGCTGGCGGGGCGGGGCCTGCTGCTGATGCCGTCGCCGTTCTGGACGGGTCGACCGCTGCTCGCCGATCACCCCTCGGGGCGCCATGTGCTGCTGTACCCCGCGATGACCCCGCTGCCGCTGGCCGGCCCGGGCCCGGCGGAGGGTGCGCTGGACGCGCTGCTGGGGCGTACCCGGGCTGCCGTGCTGAAGCTGCTGGTCCAGCAGCGCACCACCAGTGAGCTGGCCCGGGACCTCGACATCAGCCTGCCGTCGGTGTCGGAGCACACCCGGACCCTGCGTGCCGCCGGCCTGATCACCACCCGGCGGGACGGCAAGGCGGTTCTGCACTCGGCGACGGGCCTGGGCGTGGACCTGCTGCACAGCGGCGGCTGAACGTTTCGGCGACGCCCGAAAACATCGCGCCCGTGCCGGCGCCTGCCGAGTATCGGTGCCGCGGGGGGAATCCCGCTCCTACGGAAAGGGAGACTGCGATGTCACGCACGTCGATACGCACGAAGCTCGCGGCGATCGCGGCCACGGGGGTGATGGCGCTGGGTACGGGGGTCCTGGCGGCGTCCCCGGCGTCCGCGTCCGACCAGCCCTTCTACGGCTGCTGGTCCGGCAACGCGTGCATCTGGGCAGCGGGTGCGGCCCTCGACACGCCCCCGACCCACCAGTTCCGGAACGCGGGGACCTACAACCTGAGCAACCAGGTCAACTGGCACTACGTGAAGAACAACCAGACGCACGGCTGGAAGTTCAAGCTCTGCACCGGCTGGAGCGGCACGGGGACCTGTTACACGATGTACCAGGACGACCTGTGGTGGACGAACCTCACGCCGATCAACTCGGTGGTCGTCACGCCGTAGCCGCAGGTCCCAAGCATCAGGGTCCCGGGGGAATGCCCCGGGACCCTTTGCTGTTCCGTGGGGTGTGGCAGAAAGTTCGAGTTTCAACTAAACTCGGATCAGAAGGAGGTCCTGACCATGCCCGCAGTGACTGTTGAGAACCCGTTGACGCTTCCGCGAGTGGCCGAGCCGCAGGCCGCCGTCCCGCGCAAGGTGCTGGCCGTCGTCTCCGCTCCCAGTGGGTTCGAGGGTGAGGGATTCCCGGTGCGGCGCGCGTTCGCCGGCATCAACTACCAGTACCTCGACCCGTTCATCATGATGGACCAGATGGGCGAGGTGGAGTACGCACCGGGCGAGCCGAAGGGCACCCCGTGGCACCCGCACCGCGGCTTCGAGACCGTCACGTACCTGATCGACGGCACCTTCGTCCACCAGGACAGCAACGGTGGCGGCGGCGTCATCAACGGCGGCGACACGCAGTGGATGACGGCAGGCTCGGGCCTGCTGCACATCGAGGCGCCGCCGGAGTCCCTCGTCGTCAGCGGCGGGCTCTTCCACGGCCTGCAGCTGTGGGTGAACCTGCCGGCCTCCGACAAGATGATGCCCCCGCGCTACCAGGACATCGGCGGCGGCAAGGTCACCCTGCTGTCCACCCCGGACGGCGGCTCGCTGCTCCGGGTGATCGCCGGTGAGATCGACGGCCACGAGGGCCCCGGCATCACCCACACGCCCATCACGATGATCCACGCGACCGTCGCGCCGGGAGCACAGATCGCCCTGCCGTGGCGCGAGGACTTCAACGCCCTGGCGTACGTGATGGCCGGGCGCGGGTCGGTCGGCGAGGACCGCAGGCCCGTCCACACCGGGCAGACGGCCGTCTTCGGCGAGGGCGGATCGCTCACCGTGCGGGCGGACGAGTCCCAGGACTCCAACGCCCCGGACCTGGAGATCGTCCTCCTCGGCGGGCTCCCGATCCGCGAGCCGATGGCGCACTACGGGCCGTTCGTCATGAACAGCAAGCACGAGCTCCAGCAGGCCTTCGACGACTTCCAGGCGGGCCGGCTCGGCCGCATCCCCACCACCGCCCGCACCGGTCTCGGCCACCGCGGCGCCGGCCAGGCGGACGAGGACTGACGCCGACGGGCAGCGACGCAGAAACGGGCCGCGCCCCCTTTCCGGGGGCGCGGCCCGTGCCGTCGTAGCGGGGTCCCGTCGGGCGGGGTCCCGCAGGCGGAATCCGTCAGGCGGGGTCCGCCGGTTGCGGCGCCGGCTCCGCCTCGGCGTAGGCGGTTCACCCCCATCCCCACCAGACGGCGGTGCGTCGGCCCGAGCAGGGCCGTGCCCGGCACCGCCGGCAGCACGGGCGTGACGACGGTCCGGGGGACGGTGCACAGCCATACGCCGACGGCGAGGACCGCAGTGGCCAGCAGGACGACGGCGCACCAGGCGGCGAGCCGCCGCACCGGCTCGCGGAGGAGGGAGTTCGGCACGGCGTCATCCCACCCCGCGGCCCCGCGGCCGCCCCGGGCCGTACGCCGACTACGCGTCCGGCCGCTTCGACTGCTCGTACAGCTCGAACCAGATCGACTTGCCCTCGCCGCGCGGGTCCACGCCCCACGCGTCGGCCAGCATCTCCATCAGCAGCACCCCACGGCCGCTGGACGCCATCTCGCCGGGGTGCCGCTTGTGCGGGAGCTCGTCGCTGGAGTCCGCGACCTCCACCCGCAGCCGCCGCTCCCCCAGCTCGCCGACCGCCTCCGCCACCAGCAGGGCGTCGCCGTCCGTGTGCACCAGGACGTTGGTGACCATCTCGGAGACCATCAGCACCACCGAGTCCAGCTGCTCCTCGTCGGCCCAGTCGTGCAGCAGCTCCCTCACCTGCCGGCGGGCAGCGGCGATGCGTTCCGGTTCCGCCTGGGCCACGGTCAGCATCGTGCGGCGGGCCGGGCGGGCCGGGTGCGCCACCGGCGTGCCGCAGCCGCAGGACGCGCCCTCGCGGCACAGCAGGACCACGGCTATGTCGTCCTCGCGGCGATCGGCCAGCGGGCCGGTGGTGTGGTGCGAGGACGGTCCGTGCACGGCCTGGACCAGCAGGTCGGCCAGTGCTTCGAGGTGCCCGTCCTCGTGGCCGCCGGCCTCGTGGGTGTCGGCCTCCAGGACCGCGCGCAGCCGGGCCCAGCCGGTGTCGAGGTCGTGCCCGCCGGTCTCGATGAGCCCGTCGGTGCAGAGCATCATCGTCTCGCCCGGCTCCAGCGTGAACCGGGTGGTCGGGTAGTCGGTGTCGGGGACGATCCCGAGGGGGAGCCCGCCGGCGGTGGGCCGCATGAGGACGGTGCCGTCGGTCATCCGGACGGCGGGGTCGGGGTGGCCGGCGCGGGCCACCTCCAGCATTCCGGTCTGCGGGTCGCACTCCACGTACAGGCAGGTCGCGAAGCGCGGGCTCCGGGCGTCCTGGTCCTCCTCCGCGGCGGACTCCTGGGGGGCGCACAGCCCGGCGAGGAAGCGGGAGGCGCGCGAGAGCACCGCGTCCGGCCGGTGGCCCTCGGACGCGTAGGCCCGTACGGCGATCCGCAGCTGGCCCATCAGCCCGGCCGCCCGGACGTCGTGCCCCTGAACGTCGCCGATGACCAGGGCGAACCGGCCCGACGGCAGCGGGATCATGTCGTACCAGTCGCCGCCGACCTGGAGCCCGCCGCCGGTGGGGACGTAGCGCGCGGCGATCCGCATGCCGGGGATCTCCGGGCCGAGCTGCGGCATCATCGACCGCTGCAGGCCGGTGGTGAGCTCCCGCTCGGATTCGGCCACCCCGGCCCGCTGGAGGGCCTGGGCCAGCATCCGGGCCACGGTCGTCAGGACGGACCGCTCGTCGGGGGAGAAGGACGCGGGCTGCTTGAAGGCGGCCATCCAGGCCCCCATGGTCCGTCCGGCCACGATCAGCGGCAGGAAGGCCCAGGAGACACGGTCGAAGCGCTGCGCCAGCGGCCAGGTGGCCGGGAAGCGCCGCTTGTAGTCCTCGGGGGAGGCCAGGTAGATCGCCCGGCCGGTACGGACCACCTCCGCGGCCGGGTAGTCCGTCTCCAGCGGCATGTCCGTGAAGGGGCCCTCGTCCCCGGCGTCGTGCCCGTGGTGTCCGATGACGGACAGCCGGTCCCCGGCCACGCCGAAGACGGCCAGCCCGTCGGGGTTGAAGCCCGGCATCGACAGCGAGGCCGCGACCCGCAGCACCTCCGCCGTGGAGCGGGCCTCCGCCAGCGCCCGGCCCGCGTCCAGCAGGAAGGCCTCCCGGGAGCGCCGCCAGTCGCCCGTGATGGGCGTGTGCGCGGCCGTGGTGCCCGGCTGCGGCTCGGCGATCTCCTGGATGGTGCCGATCAGCTCGTAGTCCGGGCTCCCGTCGGCCGACCACCGCTCCAGCGGTTTGGAGCGGCTGCGCACCGTCCGCAGGACCCGCCCGTCCACGTCCATGATCCGCAGCCGGGCCTCGGCGAGGGTGCCCTCGGCGACGGCCAGGTTGACGATCCCGTTGATCTCGTTCCAGTCCACCGGGTGGAAACGGGACCGTACGGCGACCTCCGGCAGGACCACCGGTTCGGCGGGCAGCCCGAGGAGCCGGGCGGCCTCCCCGTCGAGGGAGACCGTCCCGGAGGCGTTGTCCCATCGCCACAGACCCGTCGCGACGGCGGCCAGGACATCCTCGGTACGCACCCGGTCATCTTTACAGGTCGCATCCGATACGTGCCTGTTCGCGCCCTGCCGGGCGTATTTGCGCAGGCGGGCCACAGTGCCCGACCCGGCATCGTCCCGGACGGTAACCTTGGGTCGGTTGAATCCACCCTGGTATCGCGTAGAACTGGATGACTGATGCATCGGTACAGGTCCCACACCTGCGGCGAGCTCCGCGCCTCTGACGTCGCCGCCGACGTCCGACTGAGCGGCTGGCTGCACAACCGTCGAGACCTGGGCGGCATCCTCTTCATCGATCTGCGTGACCACTACGGCATCACGCAGCTGGTCGCCCGCCCCGGCACCGCCGCGAACGAGGCCCTCAGCAGCGTCTCCAAGGAGACCGTCGTCCGCATCGACGGCAAGGTCGTCTCCCGCGGCGCGGACAACATCAACCCGGAGCTGCCGACCGGCGAGATCGAGATCGAGGTCTCTGAGGTCGAGGTGCTCGGCGCGGCCGCCCCGCTGCCCTTCACGATCAACACCGACGACGGTGTGAACGAGGAGCGCCGCCTGGAGTACCGCTTCCTCGACCTGCGCCGTGAGCGCATGCACCGCAACATCATGCTGCGCTCGGCGGTCATCGCCTCGATCCGCTCGAAGATGGTGGCGCTCGGCTTCAACGAGATGGCGACCCCGATCCTCACCGCGACCTCCCCCGAGGGCGCCCGTGACTTCGTGGTGCCGTCCCGCCTGAACCCGGGCAAGTTCTACGCCCTGCCGCAGGCCCCGCAGCAGTTCAAGCAGCTGCTGATGATCTCCGGCTTCGACCGGTACTTCCAGATCGCGCCCTGCTTCCGCGACGAGGACGCCCGCGCCGACCGCTCGCCGGGCGAGTTCTACCAGCTCGACGTGGAGATGTCCTTCGTCGAGCAGGAGGACGTCTTCCAGCCGATCGAGCGCCTGATGACCGAGCTCTTCACCGAGTTCGGCGGCGGCCGCGAGGTCACCTCGCCGTTCCCGCGGATCCCGTTCCGCGAGTCGATGCTGAAGTACGGCAACGACAAGCCCGACCTGCGCGCCAAGCTGGAGCTCGTCGACATCACCGACGTGTTCGAGGCCTCGGAGTTCAAGGCGTTCGCCGGCAAGCACGTGCGCGCCCTGGCCGTCCCGGACACCGCCGCCCAGCCGCGCAAGTTCTTCGACGGCCTCGGCGACTTCGCGGTCTCGCTGGGCGCGAAGGGCCTGGCCTGGGTGCGCGTGGGCGAGGACGGTTCGCTGACCGGCCCGATCGCCAAGTTCCTCACCGAGGAGAACGTCAAGGTCCTCACCGAGCGCCTGGGCCTGGTCCCCGGCCACGCCGTGTTCTTCGGCGCGGGCGAGTTCGACGAGGTCTCCAAGATCATGGGACCGGTCCGCGTCGAGGCCGCCAAGCGCGCCGGCCACTTCGAGGACAACGTCTTCCGCTTCTGCTGGATCGTCGACTTCCCGATGTACGAGAAGGACGAGGAGACCGGCCGCATCGACTTCTCCCACAACCCGTTCTCCATGCCGCAGGGCGGCATGAAGGACCTGGAGGAGAAGGACCCGCTCGACATCCTGGCGTGGCAGTACGACATCGTCTGCAACGGCATCGAGCTGTCCTCCGGCGCGATCCGCAACCACGAGCCCGAGGTCATGCTGAAGGCCTTCGAGATCGCGGGCTACGAGGCCCAGACCGTCGAGCGCGAGTTCGCGGGCATGCTGCGCGCGTTCCGCCTCGGCGCCCCGCCGCACGGTGGCATCGCCCCCGGCGTGGACCGCATCGTGATGCTGCTGGCCGACGAGCCGAACATCCGCGAGACCATCGCCTTCCCGCTCAACGGCAACGCGCAGGACCTGATGATGGGCGCGCCGACGGTCCTGGAGGAGGCCCGTCTGCGTGAGCTGAACATCGCGCTGCGCAAGCCGGTCGAGACGAAGGCGTCCGACGCCAAGCCGGTGGCGGAGTCGGTTCACCCGGACGCTGCGCGCTAAGGGGTAGCCGTGCGAAGGGGCCCGGGGTCTACGACCCCGGGCCCCTTCTGTTGTTTCGGCCTCCGCCCCGTCTAGAACTGCTCCAGGACGCCCTTGAGGAGGGCCGCGGAGGTCAGTTCGGTGGGGGCGGGCCCGGCGTGGAAGAAGCCGGCGTTCTCGGCGTCCAGCTTGCGCAGGAAGTCGAAGGCCTTGGAGTCGTGGTCTCCGAAGGCGACGAACTGCCAGTGGATGCCGGGGGCCGCGGCGGCGGCGTCGGTCAGCGCCTGCCGGGCGGGCTGGCGGTTGTCGGGGGCGCCGTCCGTCTGGAAGACGACCAGGGCCGGGCCCTCGCCGCCGTCCTCGCGGTAGCGGGCGACGACGGCCTCGACGGCCACGTGGTAGCTGGTGCGGCCCATCCGGCCGAGCTCGGCGTGGCGGCCCTCGACCCAGGAGCCGTAGTGGGTGTCGAGGGACAGGTCGGCGGTGCCGTCCACCTCCGTGGAGAAGAACACGGTGTGCACGGTCGCCTCGTCGTCCAGGTGCGCGGCGAGGGCGAGGGCGTGGTCGGCGAGGTACTGGGCGCTGCCGTCCTTGTAGAACCCGCGCATCGACCCGGAGCGGTCGAGGACGAGGTAGACCTTGGCGCGGGCGCCGGCCTTGCCCTTGCTGCGGAGCACCTGGCCGGCGGCCTTGTACGCGGCGGCCACCTCGGGCGCCCGCCGCCGAACGGCTGCCGCCGCATGAGCCGGTCCCACCTGAGCGGCGGCCTCGGCCGGGGTTTCGTCCTGCGCCTGCGGCGCGTCGGCGTCCGCCTGCGGCGCCTCTGCCTCTGCCTGCGGCGCGGGCTCGGTCTCCGGCTGGTCCTGGGCCGGCGGCGCGGCCGTCTCGGCCGGCTCCGCCGCGGCGTCGGCTGCCGCCTGGGGCCCCTGCTCGTCGGCCTCTGCCTGCGGCTCCGCCGCGGGGGTGGCCTCCGGCTCGGCCGGGGTCTCGTCCTGCGCCTGCGGCGCCGCCGCCTCGGGCTGCTCCGCCGCGAGGGTTTCCGGCTCTGCCGGGGCTTCTGCCTGCGCGGCCTCGGCGGTCCCGGCCTGCGCCTGCGGCTCGGGGGCGGGCTCCGCCGGGGCCTCGGCCTGCGCCTCCGCCTGCGGTGCGTCCGGCTCTGCGGCCGGGGTTCCTCCGTCGGGCTTCGCCTCGGGCGCCACCTCAGCGAGGGTTTCCGGCTCCACCGGGGCCTCGGCCTGCGGTGCGGCCGCCTCGACCGGCTCTGCCGCCGGGGTGGTGTCCGGCTCCGCCGGGGTTGCGTCCTGCGCCTGCGGCGCGCCGGCGGCTGCCTGCGGCTCCGCCGGGGCTTCTGCCTGCGCCTGCGGCTCGGAGGCGGGCTCCGCCGGGGCCTCGGCCTGCGCCTCCGCCTGCGGTGCGTCCGGCTCTGCGGCCGGGGTTCCTCCGTCGGGCTTCGCCGCAGGCGACGGGCGGCGGGCCTCCGGGACCGTGGGGTCGGCGGCCGGGGCGGGGGCCGTCAGGACCGTGCCGGGCTCGCGGTCCCGCGTGGACTGCGGGGGAACCGTCGGGTTGTCGAAGGACGCCGCCACGAGTTCGGCGGCCGCATCCAAGGGGTTGCGTTCCGCCTGGTTGGGGACAGCCGCCGAAGTGGCGTCCGAATTTTCCGGAACCGGTTCCGCAGACCGTCCGAACACCTTGCGCAACAAGCTCCGAATACCCATGGGCCAGGCCTTTCGCATGAGTGCGTGCGTCATTTGTCCGTGCTGCGCGGTTGATCCCTGCCCAGAGTGGACACGTAAGGTTATCGGCCGCCCGGCTGGATCTTCGGCAGGGGCACCTTTCGTGGCGCCCGTCTCCCAGGGGCTCTCAGCCCGTTCCCGAACTGCCGCTCCGACGTGCCGGGTTCACCCATCGTTCATCCCAGCGCCGCCGCTTCGGCGCAACCCGGGCCTACCGTCGCGGCTGGATCGTCCCGACACGTTGTCGGCGCCCACGCAGCTACTCGGAGGACACTCGTGCGCAAGCTCCTGCCGTTCATCGGCAACCCGCATGGCAGCGGCCGGTCCGCTCTCACCTGTCGTTACCGCTGTGGTGACGCCTGCTTCCACGAGGTGCCGAACACCAGTGACAACGAGTACGCGGGCGATGTCATAGCCCGCGCCTACTCCCGCCGCTCGATGCTGCGCTCCGCCGCCGTCGTGACGGTCGCCACCGCCGCCGGCTCCGCGGTCGCGCTCGGCACCCCGGGGCAGACCGCCAACGCAGCCACCGGCGCCGAGGCCGCGGCCGCCGGTGCGGCCAAGGGCGGCGAGGCCGCCCGCGGCCTGCGATTCAAGGCCGTCGCGCCGAACACCGACGACAAGGTCACCGTCCCCGAGGGCCACGAGCAGAACGTGGTCATCCGCTGGGGCGACCCGATCGTCAAGGGTGCCCCGGGCTTCAACGCCGACAAGCAGACCGCCGCCGCGCAGGCCGGTCAGTTCGGCTACAACAACGACTTCCTGAGCCTCCTCCCGCTCGGCGGGGACTACGAGCGCCAGCAGCTCCTCGTGGCCAACCACGAGTACACGGACGAAGTCCTGATGTTCAAGGGCTACGACCCGGCCAACCCGACCCGTGAGCAGGTCGAGATCGCCTGGGCCGCGCACGGCCTGTCCGTGGTCGTCGTCCAGGAGGACCACCGCAGCGGCAAGCTGACCGCCGTCACCCGCCACCAGCTCAACCGCCGCCTGACGGCCACCAGCGAGTTCCGGATGGCCGGGCCGGCCGCGGGCGGCGCCCTGCTGAAGACCTCCGTCGACCCCACCGGCACCAAGGTGCTCGGCACCCTCAACAACTGCGCCGGCGGCACCACCCCGTGGGGCACCACCCTCCACGGCGAGGAGAACTTCAACCAGTACTTCGGCAACGCCGGCCAGGTCACCGACCCCACCGCCGCCGCCCGTCTGAAGCGCTACGGCGTGACCTCGGGTGCCACCGAGCGCAAGTGGGAGCGTTTCGACAAGCGCTTCGACGTGGCCCAGGAGCCCAACGAGTCGCACCGCTTCGGCTGGGTCGTCGAGCTCGACCCGTACGACCCGAACTCCGTCCCGCGCAAGCGCACCGCGCTGGGCCGCTTCAAGCACGAGGCCGCGCAGCCCCGTCTGACCGAGGACGGCCGTCCGGTCGTCTACATGGGCGACGACGAGCGCTTCGACTACTTCTACAAGTTCGTCTCGTCGAAGCGGATGAAGAAGGGCAATTCGCGCGCGGCGAAGGAGCACAACCTCACCCTGCTCGACGAGGGCACCCTCTACGTCGCCAAGCTCACCGGTGACACCCCGGCCGCCGAGCTCGACGGTACCGGCAAACTCCCCTCCGACGGTGAGTTCGACGGCTCCGGTGTGTGGATCAAGCTGGCCACCGGCAACGTCTCGCACGTCGAGGGCATGACCGCCGAGGAGGTGTACGTCTTCACGCGCCAGGCCGCCGACAAGGTGGGCGCCACCAAGATGGACCGCCCCGAGGACGTCGAGCCCTCCCCGCGCACCGGCCGCGTCTACGTCGCGCTGACCAACAACACCGATCGCGGCAAGCCGGGCAAGGAAGGCGCCACCGAGGCCAACCCGCGCAACCTGAACAAGCACGGCCAGATCCTGGAGCTCGCCGAGAACTTCGACGACCCGGCCGGCGACGGCTTCGCCTGGCGGCTCTTCCTCGTCGCCGGCGACCCGAACGACCCGTCGACCTACTTCGCGGGCTTCCCGAAGGACAAGGTCAGCCCGATCTCCTGCCCGGACAACGTGGCCTTCGACCCGCACGGCAACCTGTGGATCTCCACCGACGGCAACCAGCTCGGCTCCCACGACGGCCTGTTCGGCGTCGCGACGGCGGGCGAGCGCCGGGGCGAGCTGAAGCAGTTCCTCACCGTGCCGCGCGGCGCCGAGACCTGCGGCCCGGTGATCCAGGACAAGCGCGTCCTGGTGGCCGTCCAGCACCCGGGCGAGATCGACGGCGCGTCCGTCGAGAAGCCGCAGTCGGTGTGGCCCGACGGCCCCGGCAAGATCGTCCGCCCGGCCGTGGTCTCGGTCTGGCGCAAGGACGGAAAGAACATCGGCGTCTGATCCGTGGCCTGTTGGGCCGTGTTTCACGTGAAACATCCCTCATGTGCAACACGGCCCGCATCGCCCCGACCGGTCAACTTCCGTCCGGCAGACGCCCGACGGGAAGCCTGAGCGTCGTCAACGCGCCTCCGTCCGGGGCGTTGGCGAAGCTCAGCGCGATCTCCAGGACCGCCGCCTGGCCCGCCACGATCGTCAGCCCCAGTCCGTGGCCGCGCCCGCGTCCGGGGTCTCCGGTCCGGAAGCGCTGCGGGCCCTGCTCGATCAGTTCCGGCGGGTAGCCGGGCCCGTGGTCGCGGACCGTCACCACCGGCCCGTCCACGGTCACCTCGACCGGCGGCCGGCCGTGCTTGTGTGCGTTGACCAGCAGGTTGGTCAGGATGCGGTCCAGGCGCCGCCGGTCGGTGAGCACCGCCGCGTCGCGGATCACCCGCACCGAGACGGCGGGCCCGGCTCCCGCCACGGCCCGCTCCACCGCCCGGCCGAGCTCCACCCGGGCGAGATCGGCCCGCTCCACACCCGATTCCAGCCGGGAGATCTCCAGCAGGTCCTCGGTGAGCAGGTGCAGGGCCTTCAGCCGGTCGTTGATCATCTCCTTGGGGCGGCCCTCGGGCAGCAGGGCCGCCGCGGCCAGTGAGCCGGTAAGCGGGGTCCGCAGCTCGTGCGCCACGTCCGCCGTGAAGCGCTTCTCGGCCTCCAGACGTTCCTGGAGCGATCCGGCCATCAGGTCCAGGGCCTGCGCCACGTCCCGTACCTCGTCCCGGTCGCGGGAGCGGCGGCCCGCCCGCCGCTCGTCCGCGCGGGAGGGGAATCCCACGCGGGCGTCCAGGTCCCCGGCGCTGATCCGGCGGGCCACGGCGGCGGTGGTCGCCAGCCGTCGGCTGATCCGGTCGGCGAGGAAGAGGCCGGCGAGCGCCACCACCCCGGCGGCCAGCGCGGCGGAGGCGAGGATCGCGGTGTCGATGTCCCGCAGCCGGTTGCGGGTGCCCTCGAACGGGATCCAGACGGCGAGGGCCTGCCGGTCCGCGGGGGCCGCGGCCCACATGACGGGCTTGCCGTTCAGCGAGCCGACCATGCTGCCGGTGTCGCCCCGGGCGACCAGGTCGCGCAGCGGGCGGGGAAGCTGGGGAGGGTCGAGGACGATGTTCACGTCGCCGTGCGTGGTGCCGTACTCGTAGTGGCTGAGGGCGTGCTCCAGGGCGGTGTCCGCGTCCTTGCGGACCTCGCCGACGATCTGCCGGGCGACCACGTTGTGCACCAGGACCCCGAGGGCGGCGGCGACCATGCAGCACACCGCCGTCGTGGTCAGGGCGATCTTCCAGCGGAGGCTGCTCAGCGCGTGCATCGCTGCGCGTCCGGGCTGAGCGGGACGCCGGTGAGGGGGGCGCAGTCGTCGAGGGTGAGCTGGCTGAGGTTCATGATCCCGGCCTTCGGGTCCCACACGTAGTCGGAGACGGCGACGTAGGCGGGGTTCGACGTCGGTTCGCGGATCGCCAGGTGTTCGGCGGCCACCTGCACTCCCTCCAGCACCGCCCGCCGGGACAGGATCCGGGCGATCCTGCCGTCGTCCTGGACGGTGTAGACGCGCAGCTCGCTGAGCCGGCCGTCGAGGTCCAGGGCGGTGATCAGCTCCTCCCGGCCGTTGCCCGTCAGGTCGTGGAAGACCGCGGGACGCACCGGGCAGTCGGGGCCGCCGTCCACAGCCTGTGTACAGAGCGCGAGCCGCTGGACGGCCCGGGGGTCGACGAGCCGGCCCGTGCCGCCGTCCTGTTCGGTGGCGGAGGTGACGTCGGCGCGCACGACGCTCACCGGGTTCACCCCGCGCATGCTCAGGTCCGCGACCTCGGGCAGGCCCGGGACGACGGCGGCCGTGCCCGGTCTCTGGGCGGGGTCGGGCGGACCGGGGCGGATGTCCTTCCACAGGCTCTGGGGGGCGTGCACCGTGCCCAGGTCGCCCTCGCTCTGCAGCCCCTCCACGTCGGCGCACCCCGCCAGGACGAGGGCGAGGGCCAGGACGGCCGGGGCGCGGTACATGCTCCGATGCTCCCCCGTCCGGCCCCTCCCGGCCCGGTCAGCGCTCCGGCTGGGTGATGGCCCGGGCTGCCGCGAGCTCCTGGTGGACGGGGGCCAGGACGCCCGACCCGTCGCCCTCCGGCTCGCCCTCGACCCGTACCGGGGTGGTGCTGCTGCGGACGCGGCCGGCCAGTTCGCGCAGCTGCCGGGCGAGCCCTGCCACCTCTTCCGCGGCCGGGGGCGGGGCGCCGTGGTTGACGCGGACGCGGGCGGCGGTGGAGGCGTCCACGATCCGTTCCACGGCGACGACCAGCGGCCACCACACGGCGGCCCGGGTGCCGGTCGGCGGCGGCTCGGTCAGTGCCCGCTGGAACTCGCTGCGTACGCCGGACAGGTCGCGGTAGAGCCGCCGCCGGGCCTGGAGCCGGGCGGTCCGCGCCGCCGCGAGGGCGGCGTCGTCGGCGGCCGGCGCGAAAGCCCGTTCCAGATAGCGGGCGGCGTCGTCGACGGTGTCGGCGAGCCGGTCCCCGATCCGGGTGTGCCAGCTCTCGGGCCACAGCAGGTACCCGGCGGTCAGCGTGATCGCGCAGCCGATCAGACTGTCCAGCAGCCGGGGGCGGATCAGGTCGAAGCCCTGGTGGCTGAGCAGGTCCGAGAGCAGCAGTATCACCGGGGTGATCGCGGCGGTCTGGAAGGCGTACCCCTTGGCGGAGAAGACCGGGATCAGTGCGCCGAGCACCATCATCACCGGTACGTCCCACCAGCCGCGCGGTACCTCGGCGAGCACGGCGGCGGCGACGACCAGTCCGATCGCGGTGCCGAGCGCGCGCAGCAGGGCCCGGGAGAACACCGAACCGAAGTCGGGCTTGAGGACGAAGGTGACGGTCAGCGCGATCCAGTAGGACCGCTCGACCTCGACCACCGATACGAGCGACTGCGCGAGGCCGATGCAGAGGGCGAGCCGCAGTCCGTAGCGCCAGGAGGCCTCGGACAGCATCATGTCGCGCACCGCCCGCTTCGCGCGCACCCTGAGGGCGGCGGGCCGGCCGAGGCGGTCGTCCACGTTCGAAGGGTCCGCTTCGGCGAGGTGCACGACGGCCGCGGCGTGGCGCAGGGCCGCGTCGAGGGCCCGCTCGGCGGGGGTACGGGCGGGGGGCAGGTCCAGTACGGGTGTCCCGGTGCGGCCCTCCTCGACGGCCACGGCGAGCTCCCGTACGGCGGCGGGGATCCCCGGCGGCAGAGGGCGGCCGCGCAGGTGTGCGGCGGGCGCGGCCTCCACCAGCGGGATCACCACGTTGAGCTGGGCGAGCATGCGGACGATTGACGGGCTGCGCCCGTGCACCCGGGCCCGGCGGCCCAGGATCAGGTCGTAGGCCTGGTTGAGTTCCTGCGTGACCCGGCGGCGCTGCTCGTCGTAGAGGTCGGCTGGGCCTCCGGCGGCCTCCAGGGTGTCTGCCAGGGCCCGGTAGGTGGCGGCGACCGCTGCCCGTTCGGGCCGGTGGCCGCGCAGGGGCCAGCCCAGCAGGGTCAGTGCGAGGACGAACAGCCCGCCCGCGCTCAGCAGCAGGGGGGCCGTCCACCAGGGCTGCGGCATCGGGAGCCCGGCGCCGACCACGGCGTTGAGCAGGAGCAGCAGCCCGGACACGGAGGCGACCGTGCCGATGGAGGAGATCATCCCGGAGATCAGGGCGATGAGGGTGAGCACGCCGACGGCCACCCAGCCGTGGCCGTAGACGAGGGTGCCCAGGGCCACGCCGACGGCGCCGAAGAACTGCGGCACGGCGATGTTCAGGACGCGCATCCGGTAGGCGTCGGCGGTGTCGCCGATGACCCCGGACAGGGCGCCCATGGAGGCGAGCGCGCCGTACTCGGGCTCGTTCAGGGCGAAGCCGACGGCGAGCGGGACGGACAGCGCGAGCGCCGCCCGGGCCGCGGCGGCCCAGGGGACGGGCGCGGTGGTCGGCCTCAGCCCTTCGAGCAGCCAGGCGGGCGGAGCCAGCGGATGGTGCCGGGCTCGCCGCGACGATATGTGTTCGGTGCGTTCGGTGCTCATTCCGCTTCCGTGCCGCCGCTCGCGAATCGGTTCTTCTGCGCTCTTCTGCGTCGTTCTGCGCGTGTTGTACCTTCCGAGCTTATGGGGTGCGGCGTAGTCGTCCCGTCACCCATGCCGCCAGGGCCGCCGCGAGCCCGATCAGCAGCACGACCCAGGCGGTGGTCCGCAGGAAGGCGGTGAGGGCGTCGTACACCGCGCCGGCCGCGGCCCGGTCGATGTCGGCGGGCAGATCGTCCAGGGTGAGGCGGCGGCACACCTCCACCGTGAGCCACAGCAGTCCGGCCCCCACCGCCAGACCCAGTCCGGTGGCGATCACGGCACGCCGCCGGTGGACGGCCACCGCGACGGCCGACACGGCCAGGGCCAGGGTCAGGACGGGAAGCCAGACGCCGGCGATCTGGAGCATGCGGAACCCCTTCCGGAGGGCGCCGAGGTTGTCGTACTCCATGACCTCCACGGACAGCCGCGTCACGGGGATGCGGTCCGCGAAGGGCACCTGGTCGGAGACGAGTTCGCTCTTGATCCGGTCGATGACGGGTGCGAGGTCGATGGTGACGGCGTTGCCCTGGCCGGTGGTGAGCGCGTTGAAGAAGGCGGCGTGGGCGGCGCGGTTGGCCGCGTCCCAGGCCGTCCGGTAGGCGGGGGTGTCGGCGAAGGAGTGCAGGGCCTCGCCGAGCAGGGCGTCCACGCCCGCCTGGAAGGGGCCCGCGTCGATCTGCCCGGTGAGAGCACGGGCGGTCCGGGTGACGACGACCTCCTGCACGGCCGGGTTCTCGGCGAGCGGGGACATGGCCGCGGTGTAGCGGTCGGCGTCGCCCAGTTCGCGGTCGGCCCAGTACGCGACGGCGCTCGCGGGCACGAGGAGGGCCACGAGCACGAGGAGAACCGCCGACAGGATGCTGCGCACGTCACCAGGGAAAGCGGGGACGGGCCGGGGCGCGAGCGGTGTTGCTGCGGTCGGGTGGTGGGTCCCCCGACGGCGTGGGATCCTTGCGCCCCTTATTCTGGACATCTAATATCCAGATTATGAGGATGAGCGAGGGCGTCGAGTGGGCGCTGCACAGCTGCGTCAACCTGGCCTGGAGCGGGCCGGACCGCGCGGTGTCGGCGGCGCGGCTCGCCGCCTGGCACGACCTGCCCGCGGCCTACCTCAACAAGCAGCTGCAGGCGCTGGCCCGGGCGGGCATCCTCACCTCCAGCCCCGGACCGCGTGGTGGCTTCCGGCTGGCGCGGCCGCTCGCCGCCGTTTCGCTCATGGACGTGGTCGCCGCCGTCGAGGGGCCCGAGGAGGCCTTCCGGTGCGCGGAGATCCGTCGGCAGGGGCCCGGTGCGGGCGCGCCGGCGGCCGAGGGCGCGGACGCCGCCGACTGTGCCATCGCGCAGGCCATGGCCCGGGCCGAACTGGCCTGGCGCAAGGCGCTCGCGGCCCAGAACCTCGACGAGATCCGGCAGCAGGCCGAACGGCAGGCCCCCGAGGCCCCGCAGCGGCTGCGTGCCTGGCTCGCCGCGCAGTAGCAGCAGACACTCCGCGTACGGACACGGATACAGGGAGCTCGGCATGACGCGCAGCATCATCAACCCCGCAGGACTCCACACCCCGACCGGCTACGGCTACAGCCACGTTGTCTCCGCCCCCGGCGAACAGGTCTTCATAGCCGGCCAGTACGGCTCCGACGAGAGCGGCCACGTCGTCTCCGACGACTTCGCCGACCAGGTGGAACGGGCCTTCGCCAACCTCCGCACCGCCCTCGCCGCAGCCGGTCTCGGCCCCGCCGACGTGGTCCGCATCGGCACCTACGTCGTCGACCACGACCAGCGGAAGCTGGAGGTGCTCCTGAAGCACCTGCACGCCACCTGGGGCACCGAACTTCCCGCGCAGACCCTCATCGGGGTCGCCGCCCTGGCCCTGCCCGGCATGCTCTTCGAGATCGACGCCGTGGCGGTGCGCACGCCCTGAGCGCCGGTCCCCTGATCCACTTGCCGGGCGGAGGCAGCGGGTGTGCCCTGGAGGATGGGAGAGAGGAGCCCGTCATGGCACATGCGGCACACGCTGCCCCCCGGCAGCACCGGCAGATGGCGGACATGACCCACCTGAGCAAGGGCGCCTACGTGAGGCCACTGCTCCTCGGACTGGTCTACGGCGTCTGGTGCGCGTTCATCGAGCGCCAGGAGGGCCCGGTCACCGCGGCCAACGTCTTCTACGGGATCCTCTGCGGCGTGGTCTTCGCGGCGATCATGTTCGGTCTCGCCAGGGTCGGCCCGCGGATGATGCGCGAACTCCACGCCGCCGCCTACGGGGCCTTCGGCGGTATCGCGGTGGGCTACCTGCACAGCCTCACCGACGAGTCGATCCTGAAATCGGTCGTGATCGGTCTGGCGGTCGCCGTGGGCGTCGGCGCCACCGCCTTCTACCGCTACTACACGCACGAGGACTGAGCGGGGCCGCCCGGCCGGGCTCACAGCGGCGCCGGCTCCCCCGCCCCCTGGTCAGGGGCGGGGGAGCCGGCGCCGTTCCCTGTCCGCGCGGCTGTCAGGCGGCCGGGCCGCCGGCCGCGGTCCGCTGCGGATCACCCTCGTCCTCGACGGACGGGGCCGGGGTCTTCGGCGGGGCGGGCGGCTCGGCCTGGCGCACGGGCGGCGCGAAGCGGGTGACCTCGGCGCGGAGCATGGCGTTCAGTGCGGCGTACGGGTCGATGGGCATGGCGGAACCTCACGGTGCTCAGGGGGTGTGGGGGGATGCGCTGGGGACTCGGTCCGCTCAGCAGCGCAGCACCACACTCCGCACCGTCCGCAGGGACAAGGCCGGTTCGGCCGCCTCCCCTCGGGGCCCGCGCCCCGGGGCGTCGCCCTGTTTCACGTGAAACAGGGCGAGCGGGATCCGCTGCACACAGGCCGGCCCGCGCGCGGCCGCACGGACGGCCGCGCGTGCCTCGGGATCGGCCGCGGGATCGGACTGGCCCTCCGTGGGCTCGGCGGGCTCGCCGGGAGCGGTGGGCTCCGCGGGGGCCGAGGAGGCCGGGCGGTGCTCCGCGGCGGCCGCTCCTGCCGGACCGGCACCGAACACGCACAGCAGTACGACGCAGGCTGCGGTGAGCGCCCTCGTCAGTGCCGTGCGTGCGTGTTGCCTCCAGGTCATGCGAGGGGTGTGCCCCGCCACGCCGGAGGACTCCCGTACGGACCCCCAGAAGCCTCCGACCGGGGGACGAAGAGACTCCCCTCGGCTGACAGGCCGCCAGGGGTCAACTGCTGCTGCGGTGCCCGGTCAGGCGGGCCAGTACGGCGGTCTCCCCGCCGATCACCCGCAGTTGGGCGTGGCCGGGAGACTCCTCGCGCCCCGGCGCCCTGCCGGGCGAGACCCCTACGACGGTGAACACGGCGGTACGGCGGTCCGCGCGCGGGATCTCGATGGTCCGACCCCGGCGCAACTCCCCCAGCCGCAGGCCCGTTCCGGTGACCACCGCCGTTCCGGCAGCGCCCGGCGCCGGTCCTCCGGAGTCCCAGGCCGCCTCCTCGCGGTCCCCGCCGAACGGCACGTCGACGCCCAGGCTCGGGATGCGCAACCGCAGCGGCCGGGCGGCCCGCAGGGGCCCGGAGACCGTTCTCAGCGGCCCCGCGGCGGCCACCCTGCGCGGCCGGGTCACCTCACCGGGGTCGCTCCCGCCGGACTGTTCCAGCTCCCGTACGAGACGGCGGTGGCCGGAGAGCCCCAGCGCCCGCGAGGGCAGTGCGTCGTCGGTGGTCGCGGCTGCGGGCGCGCCGCCCTCGGTCCGCTGCAACACCACGACGGTGGTGGCCAGCAGAGCCACCGTCAGAGAGGCGACGACCCACTTGGCGCGGGGCATGGATTCCCTCCTGTCCGGCTCGTGCGGCCGGGTCATGTGAGCAGTGGACACTTCCTCTGCCCATCGGCACACCGTGAAACACGAGAGACTGACATGGAGTCACGGGCGTGTCGTCGCACGATCGGGGAGTCTTCGCAGTTCGCGCCGGTCGGGCCCACTGGCCGCCGGGGGCGGCGCGGATACGCCCGAACGGGTGAGGGCCCGACGGCGCCGGCGGTGGGTCCGGCGGCGCCCGGCGGCCCCGGCCGGAGAGGTCACATGACGACGGCCGCCGTGCCCGCCCCCATGAGCGCGGCGGCCAGGTGCATGGCCGGATGGCCGTAGTCGCCGTACCAGAGATGGCGGGCCAGACCGCCGAGCGCCGCCAGCGCGGCGATGATGCCGATCTGGCCGAACAGCGTGATGGCGCAGCAGGGGGCCAGGAGCAGCAGGAAGGAATTCAGCCAGAAGGGTGCGGCACCCGTCCAGCCCCGCCATTCCCTGATCGCCGTCGCCATGGACCATCGGCCTTTCATCGTCAACTCGTCGGCTGCACAGCCTCCTTGGGCGCGGGAGCGGACACAAGGGCCCGGTCGGCTAGAAAACCGAAGGCCAGGCCGAAAGTCGTCCACACCGTGGTCCGCACGGCCGGGGACGCCGGAGGGCGGTGGCCGGGGAAGCGGATCAGTGGCAGGGGAACCCGAGCAGGTGGCGGCCGTCGTGCAGCCACTCGTGGATCGTCTCGCCCTCGAAGACGGCGGTGGCGCCCTGCTCGGCGCCGACGAAGTAGAGCAGGACGAGCATCAGGACGCCGACGAACGCCGCCCAGGGGGCGAGCGCGGAGAGCGAGAGAGGAGTGAGGGCGGGGGCGTTCGTCGTGGGCACGACGGAGTTGGCCATTGCAGAACCTCCAGAGGGAACACGCGTCCCGGTCAGTGGTGCGCTCGACGACGGCGGCGGGTCTGACTTGCCTCCCCTCCGGGAGGATTCACAGTGGCGCGACCGTGCCGGATTCTCACCGGTGCTTCCGCCGTACCGTCGTCATGGACTTGTCTCGTTCATGACGGTACCGCGCTTAGGCTCCCCTCATGAAGAGTCAGTCGGTGCGCGTCCATCTCGTGCGCCCCCCACTGGACACGGCTGCCCGCCAGGGCCGCTTCGGCCATCCGCGGCCGTGTCCCGGCCACGAGGGCCTGCGCGGGCCGGACACCGGGGAGTGGGCCGGCCGCACCCTGGACGAGGTGGCCGCGCAGGCACCGCAGGCCCTGCACGCGTGGCTGACGGACCCCGGGTACGCGCCGCCGGGCGGGGAGTCCGTGGACGCGCTGATCGCCCGGGTCGGGGCGGAGCTGGCCGGCCTGGCCCCGGGCACGTACCGCGTCGAGGTCGACCAGGCCGTCGTACGGGCGGCCGTGGTGCACGCCCTGGAGCTTCCGGCGGCGGCCTTCTGGCGCCTCGACGTGCGGCCGGAGTGGGTGACCACCCTGACCGGACGGGCCGGGCGCTGGAACCTCCTCGTGGGCCGGCCGCAGGACGAGCTGCCCGACGCGTAGCGCGGAACCGGGTCCGGACCCCGCGACGCGGTCCGGACCCGGCTCACGACCGGCGCGGAGATCGGCGCGTTACGCCACGATCCAGTCGGACGTCGCGATGACCGGCTGCACGCCGTCACGGTGGACGGTGCCCTCGATCAGGCCGTACATGCGGTCCGCCGCGAAGTACACCTCGTTGTCGTTCTTGAGGCCGAAGGGCTCCAGGTCGACGAGGAAGTGGTGCTTGTTGGGGAGGTTGAGTCGCACCTCGTTGACCTTGGGGCAGTTGTCGAGCACCCGCTCGGCCATCTGGTTCAGGGTCTGCTGGAGCGAGTACGAGTACGTCTCCGCGAAGGCCTCCAGCATGTTCTTGCGGACCTTCTTGTACGCCTGGTCCCAGTCGTACCCGGGGTCGTCGGCGGCCAGCGCCGAGTGCGCCCAGCGCGCGGTGACCTTGGTCGCCAGGATGCGGTCGTACGCCTCCTTGAGCGTCGTGTACTTGTCCTTGATGTACCCGTGGAACTCGGAGTTCGTCGAGTTCATCACCGTCAGGTCCTTCAGGCCCGAGATGACCTGGAGGCCGGTCGTCTCGCTGTACGTGATCTGCGCGGTGCGCACCTCCTGGCCCTTGAGGGCGAAGGAGTGCTGCTCCTTGCGCGTCGGGACCGGGATGCGCTCCCAGGCGAATTCCTCGATGCGGATCTGGGCCTCGCGGATCGGTGCCTGCGAGGAGACGAAGTGCTTGGCGAGCAGGATGCCGAAGGCCTCCGGGGACTCGATGCCGTGCTCCTTGCCGAAGGCGTACACCGTGTTCTTGGTGGTGTCGGTCGGCAGGCAGTTGGCGTTGTCGCCGGTGAGGTGGACGTCGCGGAACTCACCGCGGAGCGCGACCGAGACGTTGAGGTCGCGGATCTCGTGCCAGGAACCGTCGTTGCCCTTGCGGGTGACCTTGACGATGCGGTTCTCGGCCTTGCCGTACTGGTTCTGGGCCAGGACGTGCTTGCTCATGCTGTCTTCCTTCGGGTACTCGGGAACACGGAGTCCGTCTTTCTGGATCCCGTACGCCCGGCGTCCAGCGGTCGTCCCGCTCCCCGCCGTTCGGCCCCGAGGGGGCCGCCCCGGGACTGACGTGCATCCCGGTCCGTAGGTGGTGCTCGGCCTGCTCAGGCATTGGTGGCCTGCACGGATTGCAGCACGCGCGCAGCGGGTTGACCACCGCACGGATCCTCCTAACACCGACACCAACGGATTGGGCGACCCCACAGAAGCGCAGGTCAGACGGTGTGCGCGTCAGCCACCGTCAGGGCCTCGTCCAGGATCCGCAGCCCCTTCGCCACGTCCTCGGGCGAGATGTTGCAGGCCGGCGCGATGTGGATCCGGTTGCCCGCGACGAGCGGCCAGAGCCCGCCCTTCTTGCAGGCGGCCCCGAACTCCGCCATCGGCGCGTTGTCCGCCCCGGCGGCGTTGTACGGGACCAGCGGCTCGCGCGTCTCCTTGCTGCGGACGAGCTCCAGGGCCCAGAACGTGCCGAGGCCGCGGACCTCCCCGACCGACGGGTGGCGCTCGGCGAGCGCGCGCAGGCCGGGCCCGAGGAGCTCGGAGCCGGTGCGGGCGGACTGCTCGACGACGTCCTCCTCCTCCATGACGCCGATGGTGGCGACGGCCGCCGCGCAGGCCAGCACGTGCCCGGAGTACGTCAGCCCGCCCGGGTAGGGCCGGCGGGCGAAGGTCTCGGCGATGGCCGCCGAGATGGCAACACCGCCGAGCGGTACGTAGCCGCTGGTCACGCCCTTGGCGAAGCAGATCAGGTCGGGTGTGACGTCCCAGTGCTCGGAGGCGAACCACTTCCCCGTGCGCCCGAAGCCGACCATGATCTCGTCGAGGACGAAGACGATGCCGTAGCGGTCGCAGAGTGCCCGCACCCCGGCCAGGTAGCCGTCGGGGTGCACGAGGACGCCGGGGGCACCGCCGACGGTCTCCAGGATGATCGCCGCGATGGACTGCGGGCCCTCGAAGACGATGGTGTCCTCCAGGTGGCGCAGGGCCCGCTCGCACTCCTCGGCCTCCGTCGCCGCGTAGAAGGGCGACCGGTAGGCGAAGGGCCCCCAGAAGTGCACGACGCCGGCGGTCGCGGAGTCGTTGCCGAAGCGGCGGGCGTCGCCGGTCAGGTTGATCGCGGTGGAGGTGGCGCCGTGGTACGAGCGGTACGCGGACAGCACCTTCGGACGCCCGGTGTGCAGCCGGGCCATGCGGACGGCGTTCTCCACCGCCTCGGCCCCTGCGTTGGTGAAGAAGATCTTGTCGAGGTCGCCCGGGGTGCGCTCGGCGATCAGCCGGGCCGCCTCGGACCGCACGTCGACGGCGAAGCCGGGCGCGACGGTGCAGAGCCTGGCCGCCTGCTCCTGGATGGCCGCGGTGACCTTGGGGTGCTGGTAGCCGATGTTCGTGTAGACCAGGGCGCTGGAGAAGTCGAGGTAGCGGTTGCCCTGGTAGTCCCAGAAGTACGACCCCTCGGCGCCGGCGACGGCGAGCGGGTCGATGAGCTCCTGCGCCGACCAGGAGTGGAAGACGTGCTTCCGGTCAGCGTCTTTCACGGTGGTGAGGGCGTCGGCTTCTGCGTTCATGAATCGAGCGTAGTCGTCCAGGATGTGGACGCGGCGGGGGTCGGGTCCGCGCCGCCCGGAGCGGCCCGGGCCGGTCGGCAGCGCCGGGCCGAGGGCCTCGGCCGGTGTGCGCGGGCGGCCGCCGGCCCGCCCGCGGCCGCCTCCACGGTGGCGCCGCCGGGGAAGGCGGCGAGCCACCGTGGCAGCGCCCGTACCGGCTCCGACAGCCCCGACAGCTCCGACAGCTCTCCGACAGCTCCGACGCCGCTCCGTCCTCGCCCCGTACCTCCAGGGCCCGGCATGGGGATGCGCAGGCGGACCGTGTGCGGTGCGGCGTCGTGCGGGAACGCGGCGGGGCGCGGCTACTTGTCGAAGTAGCTGAAGTCCCCGACGGTCCAGGCGCTGACGTCGCTCAGGGCGATCCGGTACATCCCGCCGGTCTCGGGGATGCCCACCGGGCCCTGGAGGATGCGTGCCACGTGGAAGTGCAGGTGTGAGGGCGGCCCCGCGGGCCGTTTGGCCGTGGTCGCGGTGGCGGAGCTGAAGACCTCGGCGAACGGGCCCAGCTGCTCGGAGTCGCGCAGGACCTCGGCGACCCGTTCGCGCCAGACGTGTTCGGGGGCGAGGCGGCCGGTGATGACGGCGCCGTTCACGACGACCGTCAGGGACATCTGATTGGTCTGCTCCGACTCGACCATGGCGGCGATGTCGTGGAGCAGGTCGTCAGGGATCGACATGGGCAGGGACTCTAGCAAGCGAGCCCGGTTCCGGGTGGTGCTTCCGCCGCGGCGGCGGCCGATTCTAGACGGTGCGCGGAAACGGGCGCGCGGCCCGCACCCCTGGGTGCGGGCCGCGCGGCCGGGCGATTCGCGTCGTCGTCGCCGTCGCTGCCGGCGAGGGCGTCAGGCGGGAACGATGTTCTCGGCCTGCGGGCCCTTCTGGCCCTGCGTGACGTCGAAGGTGACCTTCTGGCCCTCCTGGAGCTCACGGAAGCCGGACGTGGCGATGTTGGAGTAGTGGGCGAAGACGTCCGCGCCGCCGCCCTCCTGCTCGATGAAACCGAAACCCTTTTCCGCGTTGAACCACTTCACGGTGCCGGATGCCATGAGATTACTCCTTTGGGGCAGTGCCCGGGCCGCACTGTGCGGACCCGGCGTCGCCGAGATGATTGCCCCGACCGGAAATCTGAACCGGAAATGAAAAGTGCGCCCACCGGACGATCAGGTGAGAGCACTGTAGGCTTTTTGGGGACCTCAACCGCAACTGCCGTCACCGTAGCACAGGGAAAAGCGCGGGGCCGGGAACATCTTTCCTTCCGGTAATTCTGGCGTCGCCCATTCGGCCTCCGGTCCGGAAATACTATGAGCGGCCCGGAAGCTCGATGGGTGATGCTTGAATGCCGCGTCAGGAGCCGATCCGCACCAGTGCGAGGGTGATGTTGTCGGGGCCTCCGGCGTCGATCGCGGCCTTCCACAGCTCGAAGGCCGCCCTGCCGTCGTCGTGCACCCGCAGCAGTTCCTCGATCACCTCGTCCGGCACCGGGTCGGTCAGCCCGTCGCTGCACACCAGGTAGCGGTCGCCCTCGGCCGGCGTGAACGTCCCGATGTGCGGGGTGATCGCCGTGCGCCCGCGGCTGCCGCCGAGCACCTGGGTGACGGCGGAGGTGGTGCGGTGCCCGGGTGTCGGCGGCGGGCTGTCGTCCACGCTCACCTGGCGCAGTCCGTCGCGCCCCGCGTGGAACACCTTGCTGTCGCCCACGTTGAACGCCAGCAGTGACTCGGCCAGGACGAGGGTGCCTGCCACCGTGGTCCCCATGGCGGTCAGGTCCGGCCGGCCTTCGGCGGCCGCGTACACCGCGTCGTTGCAGAGCTCCAGTGCGTCACCGACGGCCTCGGCGCAGTCCAGCGAGGGGCCGAGCGAGGAGAGCTGGCGCACCACGAGTTCGCTGGCCACCTCCCCGGCCGGCTGCCCGCCGAGCCCGTCGGCGACCGCGACGACGAGCGGTCTGCCGAAGGGGAACACCAGCGTCTGGGGGCTCTGGGTCACGGTCCCGCACAGGGTCCACGGACCGATGGCGAGACTGTCCTCGTTGTGCTCGCGGATCAGCCCGACATGGCTCAGGGCGGTCACAGCAATGTAGGTCACCTCGACGTCCCGCCTCTCCGCAACGGCACCGGCAGACGCGTCCCCCCGCCACCATTGTCGCGCCGCTCCGGCATGCGCCGCGCGGTCTGCCGGAGCACGCTGGTCGTGGAGCTGCCTGTCCCCCGACGGCGGCCGGGCCAGGAAGGACTGCCGCAGATGTTCGCGAGGTTGAGCACCTACCAGGGATCACCCGTCCCCGCGGAGGGGGACCTGGGCGCGCATTCGGAGGAGATCGTCCGGCAGGTGAAGGACGCCCCCGGCTTCCTGGGCGTCTACTACCTGGTCGACCGGGCCACCGGGGAGGCCAAGTCGCTCACCCTGTGGGAGGACGAGCAGAGCATGCGGGACAGCGAGGAGCTCGCCCACCGGATCCGCGAGGAGACCGCGCGCCGGGAGGGCCAGCAGGTCCTCGGGGTCGAGCACTTCGAGGTGGGCTTCAGTCATCTGGGGCCGTAGCGGCAGCATCCGGCGCACGCGTCCGCGCAGGGCGCTGGAGAGGTACGAAGGACGAGGAGCGATGGTCATGGGCAAGCTCTCGATGGACCAGCTGCGGGAACGCGTACGCGGGGCGGTGGTCACCCCCGGCGACGAGACCTACGAGGAGGCCCGCGCGGTCAACAACGCCATGATCGACCGGAGGCCGGCCGCCGTCGTCCGGTGCGCCAACGCCGGCGACGTCATGGCGACGGTCGACTTCGCGCGGGAGAACGGGCTGGACCTGGCGGTCCGCGGCGGGGGTCACAGCGTGCCCGGCTTCGGCACCTGCGACGACGGCGTGGTCGCGGACCTGTCCGGGATGCGCGGGGTACGCGTCGACGCCGCGCGCCGCACGGCGCGTGCCGAGGGCGGCGCCACGTGGGGCGACTTCAACGCGGCGACCCACGCCTACGGGCTGGCCACCACGGGCGGGATCATCTCGACCACCGGCATCGGCGGGCTCACCCTCGGCGGCGGCATCGGCTACCTGTGCCGCGGGCTGGGCCTGAGCTGCGACAACCTGGTCTCGGCCGATGTGGTGACCGCGGACGGCCGGGTCCTCGTGGCGAGCGAGGAGGAGAACCCCGACCTCTTCTGGGCGCTGCGCGGCGGCAGCGGGAACTTCGGCGTGGTGACCTCGTTCGAGTACCGGCTCAGTCCGGTCAGGGACATCTACGGCGGGCCGATGCTCTTCGAGCTGGACGATGCCGCCACCGTGCTGCGCTCCTTCGCCGAGCACATCGCCGGCGCCCCGGAGCAGCTGGGCGGCTTCCCCGCCTTCCAGCTCGCCCCGCCGCTCCCGTTCATCCCGGAGGACCGGCACGGCGATCCCTTCGCCCTGATCGTGGCGTGCTGGGCCGGGCCGCTCGACGAGGGCGAGAAGGCGCTGAAGGCCTTCCACGACTTCGCCCCGGTGGTCGCGGAGCACGTCGGCCCCATGCCGTACCCGGCGCTCAACAGCGCTTTCGACGCGCTCGTGCCGCCGGGCCTGCAGCACTACTGGAAGGCCAATTTCGTGACGGAGCTGACCGACTCCGCGATCGAGGCCCACCTGGTGCACGGTCCGAAGCTGCCCGCCGTGAACTCGACGGTCCACATCTACCCGATCAACGGTGCCTGCCACCGCGTGGGGCCGGACGAGACGGCCTTCGCCTACCGCGACGCCAACTTCGCCACCGTCATCGCCGGGATGTGGCCGGACCCCGCGGACAACGAGGCGAACATCGCCTGGGTCCGTGACTACTACGAGGCCACCGCCCCGCACTCGGAGGAGGGCGGCTACATCAACTTCATGGCCGAGGACGACCAGAGCCGGATCAGGGCCAACTACAAGGGGAACTACGACCGTCTGGCCGAGGTCAAGCGGACGTACGACCCGGGCAACCTCTTCCACCTGAACCAGAACATCCAGCCCGCCGCCTAGAGGGGGCGGCGGTGGCGGGGCGGAACGGTGCGGATGCGGACCGTGTCCGGTTGTGCATATTTTGTCGTAGTACCGGAAGGTCCCGTACGCCTGATGTGCCTGATCGAGGAAGGCCCCCTCCATGAAGCGTTTCCCGGTGGTCGGCGTGCTCTGCCTGAGCGCGGTGTTCGGCCTCAGTGCGTGTTCCGACGACAGTTCCCCCGCCGAGGAGGCCACGGAGGCCGCGGCCGACCTGTGCACCGACCTGAACGCCCTCAAGGCCGACAACGCCAAGCTGAAGGCCCTGAACCCCGCCGTCGCGACCAAGGACCAGATCAAGGACGCCTACGACGCCGTCCAGGAGGACTGGGAGAACGTCAAGGAGAACGCGAGCAAGCTGAAGGACGCGGAGCGCGAGGCGGTCCAGTCCGCCGCCGAGAACCTGAAGAAGGGCTACGAGGACCTGCCGGGCGACACCACCGGCAAGGACGCGCTCACCCAGCTGCAGCCGCAGATCCAGTCGCTGGACCAGGCCACGACGGCCGCGTCGTCCGGTCTCAAGTGCTGACGACGGGGTGAGCGGCCACCGGTCCCCGGCCGACGTGCGCAAGGACCCCGCCCGGTTCTCCCGGCGGGGTCCTTCCGCGCGTCAGGACTCCTCGTCGTCCACGAGCGGCGGCCCCCCGCGGCCCGGTCCGCCCCGCCTGCGGATCCCGATCTTCATCGCGCCGAAGAGGGCCTTGGCGATCACGCCCACCACGACCAGGTCGGCGATCATCTGCACGGTGGTCAGCACCCGTCCGGTCCCGGTCACCGGGACGATGTCCCCGAAGCCCACGGTCGCGAACACCGTCACCGTGAAGTACAGCGCGTCCGTGCGGTTCAGGGCCTCCGAGAAGGTGGCCGGGATGCTCTCCGAGAGCATGACGTACGTGGCGGAGAACACGAACAGGAACAGGGGAACGGCGGTGGCCATGGCTTCGAGCGCCCTCAGCCGCGGATACTCCGCCCGGGTGATGGCGTTGACCTGCCAGGCCGTCAGCAGGCCGAACGCGGCAAGCCCCAGCACGAGCGTCAGGACCGTCAGGACGCCGAACCCGCCCTCCAGGGGAGCCAGGTAGTACAGCGCCGTGAGCAGGGCCGCCGAGCCGGTCGCGCGCAGGCAGTGGCCCAGCAGGACGCGCCGGCGGTGACGGGCTGCGTTGCGTTCCATGCCTTCAGGAGAACGGCCCGGCCCGCATCCTGCGACCGGAGTGCCGGCGTGCCGGCGTGCGGCGGCCCGTCGTCAGCGCGTGAGGTCGTAGAGGCTCCTGCCGACCAGCCACAGGCCGAGGACGAGACAGGCGAGGACGATCGCCGGGTCCTTGTGGTCCGACAGCCACGCCCGCATGCCCGTGAGCGCCAGCGCCGCCCGCTCGGGGGCGAACACCATGAACAGCTCCATCCCCAGGAGCGTGGCGGAGGCCAGAATGCAGAAGCCGAACAGGGCCAGGAACGTACCGCCCTGGGAGAGGTTCGCCTCGATGACGGTGGCGGCGGCCGCGCCGACCATGCCCCATGGCTGCAGGAGCACGGCGAGCCCGGCCGCCGACCAGGCGGACGCCTGGTCCATCCGGGACGTGAGGGCGTGCGTGTCCCCTTCCGCCGGAGACCCCGGCCTCTCGGGGGCCCGGCGGCGGCGGTGCTCGGCGTAGGCGACGAGCCCGACGCCGACGGCCAGTCGGACCACCAGGCCGGCGGTGGCCGGGGGAGAGCGGGGCGGCGGGGGCTCGCCGCCGGTCAGCAGCAGCACGATGGTGATCACGGCGACCAGGCAGCCGAGCCAGGCGAGGATGAAGGCGAGGCCTTTCCACACTCCGCGGGGCGCGGAGACCACCAGTACGAAGGCCATGACGGGCAGCGGGTAGAGCGTGATGATCAGCCCGATGACGATCAGGTCAAGCACCATCGGCTTTTCCCCGTCGGTGTACTGACCCTTCCTCCGGTAACCGGGAAAGGACGGTTCATGCGTCCATGGTTGCCCCGTCACGCTGACGGGTGCAAAAGATGCGCCATTCGCTCCGCATGCGGAGTGTCGGAGCCGCCTGTATCAATGAAGTACCACGTGCATGATCGGAGTCGGGCATGGACGACTATCCACTTCTCAACCTCTTCTGGACGATGCTGTGGTTCTTCCTGTGGGTCATGTGGTTCTTCCTGCTCTTCAAAATCATCACGGACATCTTCCGTGACCACAGCCTGCACGGCTGGGGGAAGGCCGGATGGCTCATCCTCGTGCTGCTGGTGCCCTTCCTCGGCGTGTTCATCTACGTGATCGCGCGCGGCCGCAGCATGCACGAACGGGACGCGAAGCAGATGAAGGAGAACGAGGCGGCCTTCCGCTCGTACGTCCAGCAGGCGGCCGTCAGCAGTGGCGGCGGCGGTGGCGGAGCGGACGAGCTGAGCAAACTCTCCGCGCTCAAGGACAAGGGCGACATCACCCAGGAGGAGTTCGACCGGGCCAAGGCCAGGATCCTGGCCTGAGCCGCACCCGGACCGAGCCGGCGGACCCCGCCCCACCCGGGGCGGGGTCCGCCGCACTCATCCGCGCCCCGGTGGACCGCCCGGACCTGTACCCGTACCCGTACCCGTAGCCGGTCCGGGACCGGCACCGGGACCAGCGCCCGCGCCCGCCCCCGCGCCGTCGTCGACGCGGCCGCCGGCCGCCAGCAGGGCCAGTACGGCGAGCACCACGAGCAGGGTCAGCACCAGCAACAGCACCGTCAGCACGGTCGGGTGGTTCCACAGCGCGAACACGAGCGCGACCACGACCAGCGCACCCACCGTGAGCGCCTGACGGTGTGCCTGCACCCACCGGCCGGTACCGCCGGTGCGCACCCCGTGCCCGGCACCCCAGAGCGCCGCGGAGTCGGCCGTACGGTCGGCCCTGCCGCGCACGCCGCGCGGCAGGCGGCCGGCGCCCGACAGGTAGGCGCCGAGCGCCACGACGATGCCCAGGACGATCGCGGTCCGCAGGCTGACCCGCAGGAACCGCACCAGCGTGTCGAAGACGGCCGCCGCCGCGGCCGGGGACTGGACCTCCGGGGGGAGGTGGTCGAGGTAGTAACGGCGGCCCAGCACCAGGGCGATGGCGACGAGCAGGCAGGCGAAGGCGGCGCACAGCGCGGTGGTCACCAGGGCCCGGCGCCGGCGCCGGGCGAGCAGCACGCCGGCCGCGCCGAGGACGACCGTGAGGACCGGCAGCCAGTTGCCGAGGACGTCGAGGAGGTGGACGGCACCCCTGATCTGCCCCAGCTCGTCGCTCTGGAAGAGCACCATCTGCTTCTTGACCTCGGGGATCTTCTCCGCCGGGGAGACCCCGGCGGCCACGAGCTCTTCCTTGACCTTGTCGACGGCCTCCCCGACGTCGAGGGTGACGGTCCCGCCGTCGACCCCGACCGCACCGCGGCCCTCGCCGGTGAGCGCGTGCACCACGGCGTTGTGGGCGGCGCGGTTGGCCACGGTCCACACGTTCTCGAAGCGGTCGCTCTCGACGAACCGGGTCGCCACCTTGGAGACGACCTGGTCGGCGGCCGAGTCCAGTTGGGGGCCCAGTGCCTTGACCGCCGCGCCCACGCGCGGCGGCAGCCCCTGGGACTCCAGCCACTTCGCCAGGTCGGCCGTGACCCGGGAGCCGTCCACCCGTACGTCGGCCGCCTCCGTGATGCGGTGGACGGCGGCCTCCTCGATCGCCGCGTTCGAGGCGAGCGGCTTGACCGTGGAGACGTACCGGTCGGTGTCCAGCACGATGTCGTGCACCCAGACGGTGAGCAGTGAGATCGGTACGAGGATGCACGTCAGCGTGATCAGTACCGCCGAGAGGGTGCTCTTCGCGATGCGCCCCCCGCGGGATCCGCCGCCCGGTCCCGCGGTCGGGTGCGCGGTCGGCGCCGTGCCGGGCGGGTCGCCTGGGGACGGGGACGGCTCACTCATGGCACTCCCGGGGACGACTGGGCAGGGGCGGGGCGCGGGCTGGACGGCCACGCCCTGCCATTGGATCCAGACCCGTGCCGGACCCGCCTGTTCAGCTGGGCTCTCCAGGTGACGCCGCCGAGGCACCGCCCACCATGCACGAGCTCGTCAGGCGACGGCGCGCAGCGGGCTCAGCGCCGCCGCCCGGCGGGCGGGGACGACCGCCGAGGCCGCGCCGATCACCAGCGACAGCAGGCACACCAGCAGCAGGGTCCCCCACGGGAGGACGAGCGAGTACTGCGCCATCGCGCCGTTCGCCAGCGAGCCGACCGCCCAGGCGCTGAACACCCCGCCCGCCAGCCCCAGCAGGGTGCCGAAGGAGGAGACGATCACGGCCTCCAGCCGGATCATCCGCCGGACTCCGGCCCGGTCCATTCCGATGGCGCGCAGCACACCGATCTCCCTGGTCCGTTCCGAGACCGACATGGCCAGGGTGTTCACGATGCCCAGCGCGCTGATCACCACGCCGATCGCGAGCAGTCCGTACATCAGGGTCAGCAACTCGCCGACGCTGCCCGCGGCCTCGTGGACGAGGGCCGCCCGGTCCTGGACCTTCAGCAGCGGGTTGTCGCCCACCGCGGTGCGCAGCCGCTTGCCCATCGCGTCGGAGGCCCCGCCGTCGTCGGTGCGTACGAGGATCCGCTGGGCGGAGCCGGGCAGGAAGCCGGCGCTGCGCACCTCGCCGAGGTCGCCGAGCGCGTCGCCGGCGACGGGGTTGTCGCGGTACACGCCGACGACCGTGTACGGGCGCGGGTCCCGGCCGCGTCCGATGTGCGCGTCGAGCCGGCCGCCGGCGCCGATCCCCTGTTCCCGGGCGAGGGTCGAGGAGACGGCGATCCGGCCCGGCCCCAGCTCCTTCGCGGAGCCGTCGACGAAGTCGAGCTTCATGACCGCCTCCACGGTGGCCGGGTCCACGCCGGCGATCTGCCGGACCCCGCCGCCGACGAACAGCGACACGTCCGCGACGGCCGCCGCGGTCCGCACCCCGGCGGTGGCGGCGACCCGCCCGACGGCGGCGGGGTCGATGCCCGTGGTGGGGGTGCGGGTGCCGATCACGTAGTCGGCGCCCAGGCCCGCGGCGGCCTGACGGTCCAGGGCCTGCGCGGTGGAGTTCCCGACGACGGCGAGTCCGGCCACCAGCGCAGTACTGATCATCAGGGCGGAGGCGGTGGCCGCGGTGCGCCGCGGGTCGCGCAGCGCGTTCTCCCGGGCGAGGTGGCCGACGGCCCCGAAGCGGCCGGTCAGCCGTCCCGCCAGCCGGATCACCGGTGCGGCCAGCAGCGGCGCGAGCACGATCAGGGCGACGACGAGGACACCGCAGGCGAGCATCGCGTCCTGGAGGTTCTGCGCCGAGGCGTCCTTCGCCCCGCTCAGCGACACCAGCAGCCCCGCGCCGAGGACGAGCAGGACCAGCCCCGCGGCCGCACGGATCCGCGAGCGCGCGGCGGAGGGCGGCTGCTGGACCGAGCGCATCGCCTCGACCGGCGCGACCTTCGCCGCCCTGCGGGACGGCAGCCAGGCGGCGAGCACCGTGACGCCCACGCCGACGCCGAGCGCGGCCACGACGGGCCGCGGGCCGATCACCAACGGCCCGTCGGGCAGGGCGTCCTGCGCGGTGCCGAGCAGCCCGGGCAGCACGGCGGCGACGCCGAGCCCGAGCAGGAAGCCGAGGGCGGAGGCGACGAGGCCGAGGAGCGCCGCCTCGGCGAGCACGGAGCCGGCCACCTGGCGGCGGGAGGCGCCGAGCGCCCGCAGCAGGGCGATCTCGCGGGTGCGCCGGGTCACGAGCATCGTGAAGGTGTTGACGATGAGGAAGGAGCCGATGAACAGCGAGACCCCGGCGAAGACCAGCGGCAGCTTGGTGTGACCCCGCGTCAGGGTGCCGACGTAGAGGGCCTGCTGTGCTGCCTGGGCGGCGCCCGTGGTGGCCTCGGCCCGGTCGGCGGGGAGCACGGCGGCGACCCGGGCGGAGAGTTCGGCCTGGCCGGTGCCGGGCGTGGCGGTCAGGTCGATCCCGGTGTACCGGCCCGGGGCGGCGAACAACTGCTGGGCGGTGGTCCTGTCGAACAGGGCGAGGGTGCCGCCCGCGGTCACCCGGGTGTCCCCGGTGGCGACGATGCCCACGAGCCGCTTGGTCATGACCGGCCCGTCGGTGGCCAGCCTGACCGGGTCGCCGAGGCGGAAGCGGCCGGCGGCGGCGGTGCCGCTGTCGACGGCGATCTCCTCGCCGCTGCGCGGAGCGCGGCCCTCGACCAGCGGATACCGCCCGTCCTCGCCGTTCCCGTCCGGCACGTGGGCGGCGCCGAGGTTCGCCCGGGCCCTGCCCGCCCGCAGCGGGGTGCCGTCCGAGCCGGACAGGGTGGCCGACCCGTCGGCGGTGGGCCGTACGGAGGCGACACCCGGTACGCCGGCCAGCTTCCGTACGAGCGCGTCGTCCAGGACGCCCGCGGGGTCCTCGCCGGGTGGCGCGTCGGGGGAGTGCTTCGGGGTCACGCTGACCGCGATGCCGGCGAAGCTCTTCGACGCGGCGGCGCGGTGGGCGGCGGCGGAGGAGTCGGCGAAGACGAGGGTGCCGGAGACGAACGCGACACCGAGACAGACCGCCAGGACGGTCATGGCCAGACGGGCCTTGTGCGCGAGGACGTTGCGCAGGGCTGTTCGCAGCATGGGGAGCTTTCGGGGTGCGGGGTGAGGGGTACGGGTACGGGCGCGGAGGGGAGGGGAGGGGAGCGGGAGGGGCGGCGGAGCCGTCAGCGGGTGTGGCGGCCCGCGCCGCGCCCCCCGCTCTCGAGTCCGGGCATCCGGTCGAGCACGGCCGCGGAGGTCGGCTCGTGCAGTTCGTCGACCACGTGGCCGTCGGCGAGGAACAGGACCCGGTCCGCGTACGAGGCGGCCGCCGGGTCGTGGGTGACCATCACCACCGACTGCCCCAACTCCCGTACGCAGTCGCGCAGGAAGCCGAGGATCTCGGCGCCGGAGCGCGAGTCGAGGTTCCCGGTCGGCTCGTCGGCGAAGACGATCTCGGGGCGGGAGATCAGCGCCCGCGCCACGGCGACCCGCTGCTGCTGCCCGCCGGAGAGTTCGGCGGGGCGGTGGCCCAGCCGGCCGGCCAGCCCGACCGTGGCGACGACGGCGTCCAGCCAGGCGGGGTCGGGACGGCGTCCGGCGAGCCGCAGCGGCAGCGTGATGTTCTCCAGCGCGGTCAGGGTGGGCATCAGGTTGAAGCCCTGGAACACGAAACCCACCTTGTCCCGGCGCAGGGCGGTCAGCTGCCTCTCGGTCAGCGACGACAGCTCGGTGCCGCCGATGCGGGCGGAGCCGGAGGTGACCGCGTCCAGTCCGGCCAGGCAGTGCATCAGCGTGGACTTGCCGGAGCCGGAGGGGCCCATGACGGCGGTGAACCTGCCGCGGGCGAAGTCGACCGTCACCGCGTCCAGGGCGGTCACGCGGGTCTCCCCCTTCCCGTACACCTTGGTCAGAGCGGTGGCGCGGGCGGCCGGTTCGGGGCAGGGAGAGAGCTGCGGCATAGGGGGACTCCGCCTCGGGTGCGAGCTGCGTCGGTCCGCGCCCCAAAGGGCGGGCGGACCGGGGGACGCATCCATGCTCGCGGCCCTGACCTGCGTAAACATCCTGCTGGAGGCTGGAGTCGAGCTCTGTCCGAGGGAGGGTGCCGGGCCCGTCGGCTCTGCCTTCGGGCCCAGCCGCGGCGCCGCCGCCTCCCTCTTCGGACGGAGGAGGACGTCCGGTGTCAGGGGCCCGTCAGGAGGCCAGGCCCGTGCGGTGGGCGAGGAGGGCCGCCTGCACCCGGCTTGCCGAGCCGGTCTTCTCCAGGATCGCGCCCACGTGCGTCTTCACCGTGCCGATCCCGATGCCGAGCCGTCCGGCGATGTCCTGGTTCGACAGCCCCTCCCCGAGCATCGAGAGGACCTCCCGCTCCCGCACGGTGAGCCGCGCGATCCGCTCGTCCGTGGAGGCCGGGCCGGAGCCGTCGCGGTCGCCGCCGCGCAGCATCCGGGCGATCACCGACCCGGTCACGCCCGGGGAGAGCACGGAGTCGCCGGCGGCCGCCGCCCGCACCGCGCCGATCAGCTCCTGCGGTCCCTCGTCCTTCAGGAGGAAGCCCGCGGCGCCCTCCCGCAGCGCCCTCAGGACGTTGTCCTCGTCGCCGAACGTCGTCAGCATCACCACGCGCGGCGCCGGATCGAGGGCGAGCAGCGGTGCGATCGCGGCCAGGCCGTCGCACACCGGCATCCGGATGTCGACCAGTGCCACGTCGGGCCGGTGGACGGCCGCGAGTTCGACGGCCTGCCGTCCGTTGGCGGCCTCGGCGACGACGTCGATGTCGCCCGCGTGCCGGAGGATCAGGCGGACCCCGTGCCGGATCATCGTCTCGTCGTCGGCGAGCAGCACGCGGAGGGGACGGGCGGGCTCGGTCACGGGATCTCCCAGGGTGTGGCGTCCCGGACCGACGGGACGTCGAACCGGTCGATGGCGATCAGCCGCTGGGCGGCGTCGAAGCAGTAGCGGGCGACGAGCAGGCTGCCGGGCCGCCGCTCGGTGGCGCCGTTGAACGGGTAGATGCAGCCGGCCGTACCGGGCGGGCGCGGCGGTTCGTGGCCGGTGGCCGCGGCCCGCACCGCGCCGTTGTCCTGCACGCCGAGTCCCGCCACCTCCCCGTAGGTCATGCCGACGCGCGGCAGCGGGGCCGGGCCGGAGCGGCCGGACGGCTGGGCGGCGTACACGAAGGCGGTCCCGACGACCATGAGCGCGGAAAGCGCCGCCAGCCCGAAGCCGAGCGTCAGCACCTCGGCGGTCCGCCGCCCGTCGGGCCCCGCGCCCGCCGGGACCGGGCCGGCCGGTGGGCGCGGGGTGTCCGGGCCGCCGCCGCGGGCGGCGGGGCCGGTGGGGAGATCGCCGGCCGCGGGGAGATCGCCGGCCGGTTCGGCCGGCACGGCCGCGTCCACCCGGAACCCGCCGGACGGCAGCGCGGCCGCCCCGAACGTCCCGCCGAGCAGTTCCACCCGCTCGCGCAGTCCGGTCAGGCCGCGTCCGGTGCCCAGCTCCTCCACGGGCGCCGGTGGGCCGGGCCGCGCCCCGTTGCGCACGGTGACCCGCACCTGCGCGCCGTCGTGCACGACCGTCACGGTGACGTGCGCGTCCGGCGCGTACCGGTGCACGTTGGTCAGGGCCTCCCGTACGACGCGGTGCACCGCCCGGCGGACCGGCGCGGGGCGGGCGTCGAGGTCCGGTCCCGTCCACTCGAGGCGTGCCGCGATGCCCCCGTCGTGCGACTGCGCGACCAGGGCCTCGATGTCGGCGCGGGTGCCGGTCGCGTCGGTGAGCGCGTCGGGCCCGGTGTCGCGGGCGAGCGGTCCGAGCACGCCGAGCGCCCCGCGCAGCTCGCGCATGGCGTCGCGGGTGGTGCGCCGCACCAGGACGGCTTCCTCGCGCAGTTCCGGGGCGGCCCGTTCCAGCGCCAGTTCCAGCCCGCCGGCGTGCAGCGACACCAGGCTGAGCCGGTGGCCCACCAGATCGTGCATCTCGGCGGCGATGCGGGACCGCTCGTGGATCCGGGCCTCGCTGTCGGCCAGCCGGCGGGCCCGCTCCGCCGCGTCGCCGCGCTCGCGCAGCGCCCGCAGCAGGCGGCCCTGCTGCCCCTGCGCCGTGCCGACCAGACCGGGGACGATCACGGCGGTCGGCGCGAGCACCAGGCCGAGGGCCAGCCCGTACGCCGCCGACCCCGGGCCGAGCCGAGGGCCGGCCACCGTCGCGCCGACCACGAGGAGGACCGCGGCGGCGGCGAGCAGCCGGGCCCGTCGGCGCGGCCCGGCCGTCCGGCGGGCGACGGAGTAGGCGGCGGCCGCCGTGACGGGTCCGACGGCCGGTACGAGCCCGGTCAGCGCGGCGAGCGACAGGAGCACGGCCCGGGGCCACCGGCGGCGCAGCGCGAACAGTCCGGCGCCCGCGGCGAGGGCGACGAGCTGAAGGAGCGGGTACGGCAGGAACCCGAGGTGGCCGACGGCCCCGTAGACGCCCAGGCCGACGAGGCCGATGCCGGCCGGCTCCGCGACCGGTCGGACGCGGGCGGGGCGGGGCGGAGGGCTGATGGGTACCACGCCGACCAGTATCGATGCCGGATTCCGCGCCGGCATGGACCTTGCGGCCGATCCGCTCTCTGCCGAAAGGCAGAGGGCGGGGGCGGGGCGGGCGGGCGGGCATCAGAAGGGCACGGAGTCGTCCGGTCCGACGATGCCGAAGAGCGCGCCCTCGGGGTCCCGCAGGGTGATCTCGTGGGGGCCGGGCCCGGAGTCCGCCACGGACACGGTGCTGCCGCCCAGCCCGGTCGCTGCCTTCACCGCGGTCTCCAGGTCGGGCACCCGGAAGTGGACCTGCCAGCGCGGCCGGAGTCCCGGGTCGGGGGCCTGCGCGAGCGTGCCGCCGTGCAGGCGGGCCACCGTACGGCCCCCGTGGCGGAGCAGGATGCGGTTGTCCTCCTCCACGTAGGCGACTTCGCAGCACCCGGCCTGGGCACAGGCCCATTCCAGGACCTCGCCGTAGAAGATGGCGGCGTCGAAGGCGTTCCTGGTGCGCAGTTCCAGCCAGGCCGGTGCGGCCTCGCCGCCCATACCCCAGTCGGGGATGGCGTCGCCCTGCCAGATCCCGAAGACCGCGCCGTCGAGGTCGGAGGCGAGCGCCGCCCGTCCCGTACCGAAGGCCAGGGGGCCGACGGCGACGGTGCCGCTGCGCTCCAGGATGCGTGACGCGGTGGCGTCGGCGTCGTCGACGGCGAAGTACGGGGTCCAGGCGACGGGGACGGTGACACCGGCGGGCACGGCACCGAGGCCCGCCACCGGGATCCCGTCGCTGAAGCCGACGGCGAAGCCCCCGCCGAGCCGGTCGTTACCGAAGCGCCAGCCGAGGACTGCGCTGTAGAAGGCCTGGGCGGCACCGACGTCGCGGGCCATGAGACTCACCCAGCAGGGTGCGCCGAACGTTTCGTGACTCGATGTCGACACGCCTGTCATCCCCATCCGCCGGTGCGGCCCGGATGCCCCTCCCACGGTACTCGCGGGAGCTCCCGGGAAACGTCGGCCACATCCTCGTGGCGCCACCGCCCGCCCCCACGCCGACACGCTGACGCGGCCGCGCACCGGCCGGGGAACGTATCGCCCCCGCTGTCGGGCGGTGGCCTTGGCGATGCAGGACGACACGGTGCCGCGCCGAGGCCCCCCCGGCGGCCGTGACGCAGGGGACGAAGGCCGCGCCGATGACCCGGCCGCCGGAGCCCTGGGGGCGGCCCGGGCGGCGGTGGGAGAACAGCCGGTCTCAGCGTACGGGCGCGGTGTTCGCCGTGGTTGACGCCACGGTGAAGACCGAGTCGCAGCGGTCGCGGACGTAGTCGTTGTGCGTGGCGATGACCACGGCACACCCCGCCTTGCTCATCTCCTGGAGGATGTCGACGACCATGACGGTATTGGCATGGTCGAGTGCGCCCGTCGGCTCGTCGGCCAGGATGAGCTCCGGCTGCTTCACCATGAGCCGGGCCAGGGCCACTCGCTGCTGTTCGCCTCCGCTGAGCACATGGATCTTTTCCTTCCCGCGTCCCGCGAGACCGACCCGCTGAAGGGCCTCGTCGATCGCGGCTCCAGGACGGTTCGAGCTGCCCCGGCCGGGCTTGATCGCGACGCGGAGGTTGTCCGCCACGGTGGCGTTCTCGATCAAGGCGTAGTTCTGGAAGAGGTAGCCCAGGACATCGCGCCGGAATCTCCTGGTGCTGCGGCGACCGAACCGGGTGATGTCCTTGCCTTCGTAGACGATCCCGCCCGCGCTCGGGGCTTCCAGGAGCCCGAGACAATTCAGCAGGGTGGATTTGCCCGATCCGCTGGGGCCGACGAACGCGAGCGTCTGTCCCCTCTCGATGTCCAGGTTGACGCCGGACCACAGGGTTCGGCGTCCGAACGACTTGGAGAGGTTCTCAATCTTGATCACGGAAATACTCCTGCTGAGGTGAGGGGCCTGCGGGCGTCGGTGGAGGACGTCATCCCTCCGCCGCCCCCTCCTTGACGATGCGGCGGTGGAAGGCGGCGAGGGCGAGCAGTACGGCGCCCGCCGAGACGGCCACCAGGCCGGCGGTGAGTCCCAGGTCCGTCGCGGTGATCTCCGCTTGCTGGTTGGGCGCAGGAATCCCCATCGCAGCGAAATCGCGCAGTTCCTGGTTCTCCCGCCACACGCTGTACGGGAGCCACGCGGCGAGGACGAGGACGAGCAGCGCCTCCACGCCGAGGACGGTGCGATGACTGGAGACGAAACGCCAGCCACTGATGTGCCTGACGAAGATGGCCTGCGCGTTCTTGCGCGTGTAGACGATGCAGACACCGATGCCGGTGATGACCAGGACGGCGATGGCAATGCCGAGGTTGAACAGGTTCATGCGGAAGTCATTGATCGCGTCACGCCGCTGGAGGGCTGCGTTGTGGCCGATCGGCCGGATCGCGATGACCTCGCTCTGCAGTTTGTTCGCCTCGATGCCCGCCTGGATGTCGGCAGGATCGGGGAAGACCACACCGCCCTGAGTGGCGAAGGAGCTGTAGGCGTTGTCGGTGAGGTAGGACGATCCGTTCGGGATCACCAGGAGTACCGGGTCACGGACGAGCGAGCGGTCTTCCCGGGTGTTGAGCGCCGCGGTGTGCACCTGGTCACCGGGGTTGTAGCCGAAGACTTCCTGTCCGGTGCCGGACTCCAGTGTCTGTACCTTTTCGGGCCGGATGCGCTCCGGCGCCTCCGGGCTGAGCGTGCCGGGTACCTCCGCCGCCAGTTCCGGCGCGTACCGGCTCAACGACGTGGGCACGATCAGCCGTACCGGTACGTCGTCCGAGCCCTTCCCCTTCCGGGGCGCGGCAGCGTAGCGATTGCCGGCGGTGTCGCGAATGGTCTGGCGGGCCAGGAAGGTCTCGTTGACGATGAGCATCTCGCCCTGCGGAACCTGGGATTGCGGTGCCAGGTCGCGCAGTTCACGGCGCCCGGCCACGATCAGCTCACCCTGGGCGTCGGCGTGGCGCAGCCATGCGCCCACGCGCTTCTCCATCTTCTTGATCGCGTCGCCGTTGACGCTGCCGTTGAGACGGATCGCCGAGGTGTCCCCCACCTCCGCGTACAGGCGTCGGCTGTCCTCCCTGGACAGGACGTCCTGGCCGGCCATCACCGTCGATCCTGCGATGGAGAAGGCGAGCAGGATGGCGGGGAGGCGGATCAGGTAGGCACATGTCGTGGCAGCTCGCGCGGGCAGTTCGCCCTTGATGGCCTGGAGGACACCGGTCTTGAAGGTCATGGCCAGCATCGCGGCGTGCGTGGCCAGGATGAGGAGCACGAGGAAGCCGGCGACGGACAGCGTCACCGCTCCGAACACGCCGAGCCACGCACAGCGGTTGTACAGGCCGAGGAAGACGAGGGCGCCGGTGCCCGTCACACTCGTGGCGATCGCGCCGAACATCGTGAGCTGCCGCAGGTCACGCAGGAGGATGGCGGTGAACGACATTCCCTGGAGCCGCAGTACACCGTACGACTTGGCATTCAGCAGGACACCGGCGCCAGTCATCGTCATGGCGGCGAGTGCCACGACCGCGACCGCCCAGACGAGGACGTCGTCCGAGTACATGGTCGTCAGCTGCTCGAACGAGAGGGGGCGGTGGACGCTCGCGTCCAGACCCAGCGCCGACAGCTCGCGTGCCAGTGCGTCGGCGGTGTCGTGCGTTCCGAAGACGTAGTAGAAGCCGCGGGGGTCTCGCTGTGCGATGTCTGCGAGTTCGTGCACCTGTGTGAGGTAGTCACGGCCGAACGACGGATATCCCTGCTTCAGCCAGGACCCGGCGAGGGACTCCGGGGCTCCCGTCGCCATGTACAGGTGGCGTATGCCGTCCGGGTTCCGCAAGTCGGGTACGTCGCGGGCCACGCTGACCTGGTTCTTGGAGGCGAAGGACTCGATGTGCGCGACGACGCTCGCTGCGGTCGTCGAATCATTGGAATCGGTCACCCAGACCACCGCGGAGTGTCCCAGCACGTACTGCTCGTCCAACCCCCTGATGAACAAGAACGCCACCAGCGCGGAGAATGCGAGCACGGCGGCGTAGATGAACTTAATACTTCGATGCAGCATCGATTGCCCAGACAGAGTGGTCGGAAGGAAGAATTCCGCAACAGGTAGGGTCGGAGGTATGGGAGAGGCCTCTTGGCCAGGCCTCTCCCACACCACGTCGCGCCCTACGCGGCCCTGTTACGACGGCGCAGGTCAGTTGCAGTTGGACCGGTAGTACGACTTGTTGCCGCTCCAGGCCTTCGTCGCCGACGCATAGGACGTCTTGCCCGCGTCCACGTTGCCGCTCTGAGCGAGGTAGGCGCCCTGGGCGGACGAACCGTGGCAGTTCTTCACGTGGAAGTAGTTCGAGTAGACGTTGTTACCGCTGGTCCCGTAGTACCACGTTCCACCGCTGACGTCGGACTGCGTGGCAGCGGCCGGAACGGCCGCTCCCATCACGAAGAGGGCGGCCGCGGCGGCCACTTTGAGCTTGTTGGACTGCATGGTGAATACCGTTCCTGGCTGGGAGTGTTGTGATCACGCGGTCGTGGGCACAGTCGCGGGATCAGGCGTGAAGCAAGCACGCCCGGCGGCGGTGGGAGACGTGCCGGTCTCCTGCTGTGCCGGCGAGGTGCGGAAACGTCACTCGCAGTTGGACCGGTAGTACGACTTGTTGCCGCTCCAGGCCTCGGGCGCCGACGCGTAGGACGTCCTGTCCTTGTCGACGTTGCCGCTCTGGGCGAGGTACTTGCCCTGCGCCGACGAGCCGTGGCAGCGGGTCGGGTGGTAGTAGTTCGAATACACCATGTCCGAGCTGTTGGTGCCGTACGTCCAGGTGCCACCACTCACCTGAGAGGTGGCGGCCACGGCCGGAACGGAAGCGGCCAGGACGAAGCCGGCGGCGACGACCGCGCCCTTTATCTTGGTGCTGATCTGCACTTTTTACTTCCCATCTCACATGTTGGTCGGTCTGACGCGTCATCATGTACGGAAGTGGAGGCGGTGATCAAATCCGATAAGCGTGAACATGATCACTTGTGTCGTGCTCGGCCGTTCCGTCAATGGGCGTGCTATTTGCGGGAGATGGGCAGTCTGAGCCGCTGGCGGAGTGGGCCGGATCCACCATCTGATCGACGAGTGCCGCGGCCGGATGCCCCGGTCGGAGAGGGCCGGCGTCGCTCCGCCCGTCGTCCGGCGGCACCTCTGTGCGCGACGTCGGCGGGGCCGAGAGGGGCGGCCTCCTTCGCGAAGGCCGGCGTCCGGGCGTTGATCACGTCGAGGGGGTCGATCCGCGGCCCGCGCCCGGCCGCAGTGATGATCTCGGCAAAGGTTCCGCGGACGAGGCGCGGTACTGGGCCCTGTCCCGGGAGGGCGGACCACCGTTCACTGAACCTCATCGAGGACGCGGCCAGCCGGGCGGGCATCCCCGACCCGTACCGCCTGGGCTCCGTCGTCCAGGCCGAGCTGATCGTGGACGCGCTGGACCGGTCCTGCCAGGCCCACCACTTCCTCGACTCCGTCAGCATCGAGTCGCTGCACGACTTCGACTCGACCGCCGAACTCGCCCGCATGCTCGGATCCCAGCTCACCATCGCCTACCTGGACGCCTCCGAAGACACCCGCACGCGGCGGGGCGCAGCCGGGGCCCAGGACGTCGCCGAGCGCGACGTCGTCAAGAGGGCGCGGGGTGCGGACAGGATCGCCCCCATCGCCCCCATCGCCCCCATCGCCCCCATCGCCCACGACGCCATCGGCAACGACGGGCCGCGGCTGGAACTGGAACGCCGGCTGGACCGCATCGCGCTTGACCGCCGCTGGCCTGAGCACCAGCCCAGCACCATGCCGGTCAACGCGCTCGGGCTCCCGGTCCACCTGGAGTCCTACCTGGCCGAGTTCCTCGACCGCACCACCGGTCCGCAGCCGCTGATCGACCTGCTGGCCGTCACCGGTAGCGGCGCTCGCTGCAAGTACCGGCACGGGTGGAGCGACCTCGACGTGTTCGTCGTCGCCGAAGCCTCCCCCCTCGACGGGATCCGCCAGATCCTCGCGGAACTGTAGGGCGGCGGGGTCAAACTCGGCATGACCGTGCTGACTCGAGCCGAGTGCCGGGCGGGTGCTGTGACCTCTGCCTCGTTCATCACTGGGCAATCCGTCCACGTCGACGGCGGCTGGCTGCTGCACTGGGACTGACAACAAGCAAGGAGACAGACCGACATGAAGGAACGAGTCCGCGCCGTCCTCGTCACCGCTGACGACACGATGCTGGTCATCCGCCGCACCAAGCCCGACGTCCCTGAGTACTGGGTGCTCCCGGGCGGCGGCGTCGAGCCGAGCGACGAATCCCGCGAGGCCGCCCTCCACAGGGAGATCCACGAGGAGATCGCCGGGAAGGCCGACATCGTCCGCCTCCTCCACACCATGGAGTCCGACGACGAACGCCAGCTCTTCTACCTCGCCCGCATCGCGACCTGGTCCTTCGAGGACCGTACCGGGCCCGAGTTCAGCGCCGAGGGCCGCGGCGAGTACGCGCTGGAGGAGATCCCGCTGACCGTCGAGGGCCTCGACGGAATCGACCTCAAGCCCGAGGAGATCGCCCACGTTCTGCGAGGGGCGTTGGAGGCCAGCGTTCTCGGAGACGGGGCCGCGGTGTAGTCGCCCACTGCGCGAGCATGCCACCGGGGCCAGCACGAAGAGTGCTGGCTCCGGGTGGTGTCGCCTGTCAGTCCTCGTCGGGGAGGAAGAAGCCGCCGGCGGATGCAGCTATGGCGCACAGCCGCTCGTATTCGGAGTGGTCCTCGGCGGTCATGTGAGGGATGAGGTCCCCGACCATGCGGGCTTCGTTGGCGTAGGCCCCGGACGCGGACCTCGCTGATCGAGGTGGCGGTTCGAGCCCTCGGTGGCGGGCGGCGTCGGAGAGCACTGCGGCCGGGTCGTGGCCGGCATTGCGGGCCTCTGTGAGGGTGGCGGCCAGCGCAGGCCAGCCGGGCTCGGCCAGAATCTGCTCGGCCCAGTCGGGTACCGCCTGGCGGATGAGGCTGGCCTGCGTGGTTCCTCTTGGCGTGCCAGGTGGCGGCGGCCGTGGTGAGGAAGAACGCCATGTCGATCAGCATCGCGGTTGTGGCGCCGTCCTCGCCTCGGCCGAGGGCGGGTCCGCTGTGGATGACGTCGCGGGCGGCTTGGCGTAGGGCGCGGTCGTGGCCGCGTTCGGCGCGTACGTGGGAGCGGGCTGCCCGCTCGAAGGCTGTTGCGGCTTCCCCCAGCTGATCGCGGGTGTGGGCGGCGGAGGCCAGGACATTTGCGGGAGTTGGGGCACGCGGAGGGCACGGCAGGGTTGGAGAGGTCTAGACAATGACAAAGCCCCAGGTCGCTGACCTGGGGCTTTATTATGGAGCGGATGACGGGAATCGAACCCGCGCTATAAGCTTGGGAAGCTCATGTTCTACCATTAAACTACATCCGCGCAGTGGACCAGTTTCCTGGATCCCTACCGTTGCACACTCTACCCCATGATCGACCCCCGGTGCGTTCGCCGCGGGGTCGTTGTTGTCTGTCGTGTGCACCAAGGCGTGTGGCTGCGGGAGTTGGGGCGTACCGTGGGGTGGCGGAGCGGCGGCTGGAGCGGGTGTCGATCATCCCCTAATGTGGCGATTCGTCGCAGTACGGCTCGTTGGGGAAAGGGACTCGATGGAGCACACCGTCGTCCGTTGTGCCGAAGGGCACGTTTTCAGTACCGCCTCCTTCCCGCTGCAGCACCTCGGTGCCGGCCGGATCGGGCCCGGGCGGCTGCTGCGGTGTCCGCGGTGCGCGCGCCTGCGCCAGGCGGTGCCTGTCGGTGGTGCGGTCAAGCGGTAGACGTAGGGCCGGGCGCGCGGGCGGTCCCTCTCGATTGGGGGAGGCCCGCGCGCTCTGCGTATCCTCGGGGCGTGCTTCTCTCTGACAAAGACATCCGGGCCGAGATCGACAGCGGACGGGTTCGCATCGACCCGTTCGACGAGGCGATGGTGCAGCCCTCCAGCATCGATGTGCGTCTCGACCGGTACTTCCGGGTGTTCGAGAATCACCGCTACGCCCACATCGATCCCGCGGTCGAGCAGCCGGACCTGACCCGGATGGTCGAGCCCGAGGGGGACGAGGCGTTCATCCTGCACCCCGGTGAGTTCGTCCTGGCGTCGACCTACGAGGTCATCACGCTGCCCGACGACATCGCCTCCCGGCTGGAGGGGAAGTCCAGCCTGGGCCGCCTCGGCCTCGTGACGCACTCGACCGCCGGGTTCATCGACCCCGGTTTCTCGGGGCACGTGACCCTCGAGCTGTCGAACCTGGCCACGCTGCCGATCAAGCTCTGGCCGGGCATGAAGATCGGGCAGCTGTGCATGTTCCGGCTCAGCTCGCCCGCGGAGTTCCCGTACGGCAGCGAACGGTACGGCTCCAGGTACCAGGGGCAGCGCGGGCCGACCGCCTCGCGCTCCTTCCAGAACTTCCACCGCACCCAGGTGAGGCACGAGGCATGAGCGACTCCGTACGCGAGAACCTGACCTACGAGGGCTTCGGCGCCGCCGTGCGCGAGCTGGCGCAGACCATCGCCGACGACGGCTACGAGCCCGACATCATCCTGAGCATCGCCCGCGGCGGTGTGTTCGTCGCCGGCGGTCTGGCGTACGCCCTGGACTGCAAGAACATCCACCTGGTGAACGTCGAGTTCTACACCGGCGTCGGCACCACGCTGGAGATGCCGGTCATGCTGGCGCCCGTGCCCGAGGCGATCGACTTCACCGACAAGAAGGTCCTCATCGCCGACGACGTCGCCGACACCGGCAAGACGCTGAAGCTGGTGCACGACTTCTGCCTGGGCCACGTCGCCGAGGTGCGCTCCGCGGTCATCTACGAGAAGTCCCACTCCCTCGTGAAGTGCGAGTACGTGTGGAAGAAGACCGACGAGTGGATCAACTTCCCCTGGTCGGTCGAGCCGCCGGTCGTCAAGCGAGAGGGCCAGGTCCTCGACGCCTGATCGCGGTTCGTCCCACCGCATGCGCGAGGGGCCCCCGGCTGATGGCCGGGGGCCCCTCGCATGCGTGTGTCCGCTAGATGGTGCCCAGCTTGATGATCGACAGCAGGGCGACCAGCTGGATCGCGGAGGCACCCAGCGCCTTCGGCCACGGCAGGTCGTGCGACTTGCTGATCAGCGAGGTGAAGAGCGCGCCCGCGGCGACCCAGGTGGCCCAGCCCAGTACCTGCACGATCATGTTGTCGCCGCCGAGGAACACGGCGAAGAGCAGACGCGGGGCGTCCGTGATGGACATGACCAGCATCGACAGGCCCACGGTGGGCTGCCAGCTGCCGTCACCGCCCATCTGGCGGGCCAGGGTGTGCGTGACCGCGCCCAGGAGCAGACCGCAGATGACGAAGGCCACACCGGCGGACAGCACGATCGGGACGGCCTTCGACAGGGTCGCGTTGATCGCGTCGTCGCGGGCGTCGTCGAGGCCGAAGACCGCGAGGAGTCCGTAGAGGAAGGTCACGGTCAGCGCCGGACCCCAGACGGGGTAGTCGCGCATCTGGAGGAAGGTCTGGCCGGGCCGCGTCACGATGCCGCGGAGCAGCTCCTTCCACGGCAGCCGCGGACCGGACGGCGCCGCGGCGAGGGCGCCCGCCTGGTAGGTGCCGCCCTGGCTGTACGGGTCCTCGCCGACGGCGAAGACCTGGGTGTGCCCGGGGTTGTCGTTCGAGTAGTGCCCGCCGCCTCCCTGGCCGTACGGGGGCTGCTGCGCGGGCGGGTGCTGCTGCCCGTACGGGTCGAAGTACTCCGGCTCGCCGTGGCTCCCGGCGTTCTGCTGCGGCCACTGCTGCTGCGGTGGCGGCCCGCCGACGGGAGGGTACGCCGGCCGGCCGTACGGCGGCGGTTGCTGCTGACCGTACGACTGCTGCTGCTGCGGGGGTTGTTGCGGACCGCGGTTGTCGTCCCGGCCGCGTCCGATCCTGAATCCAGCCACGTGATCGAACGTACCTGGTCCGGAGCGCCCCGGTGGCCGGGCGGGGGGAACAAGCACCCTTTGCGGCTGACCTGTGACATCCCCTAGGGGATCCCCGGGGGGTTGTCCCCACCTCCGAACCACCTCTGTCGCGTGTCCGGTTTACGTACTTGCGGAGCGTTCTGCGGCTCTTCGTTACGTTCTCTACGGAGTACCCACATATCGGGCCCGTAGCTTCGTGTCCGTCGCCTCCACTCAGCACGAACGAGTACGAACGAGCACGAGGAAGAGCCCCCATCATGCGCAGCATCCACCGCACCACCACCCTCCGTACCGCCGCCGCCGCCGCCGTCGCCGGCGCGGCCACCGTCCTGGCGCTCCCGGTCGGATCCGCCTTCGCGGACTCCCGGGCGGTGCCGGAGCCGGAGGTGCTGCCCGGCATCGAGCAGCGTTCGGTGGAGCCGTCCGTCCAGCCGTCCGTGGAGCGGTCCGTCCAGCCGTCCGTGGAGCCGTGCGTGGAGCCCCGGACCCAGCCGCCGGTGGTGCCTCCCGTCCAGCCGCTCGCCGAGCCCCCGGCCGACCGGAAGGGCGTCCGCACCTTCGTCACGGCCGTGAGGCTGGCGGACGGGTCCGTGGCCAAGGTCCACAAGGTCGGCAGGAGCCACTTCGAGGCCGACATCCTGACGGGCTCCACCAAGCTGGACACGCTGGTCAGCCGGGGCGCAGCGGCGTCGTACGGGCAGAGCAACGGCCTGCACGTCGTGCTCCGCCCGAACGGCACCGTGACGTCGTGGATGGACGGGGCGCCGAAGCCGGTGCCGAAGGCCAAGCCGGTGCCGCAGGCCGGGAAGCACGTCAGGGTGGAGAGCTCGGTGCGGGTCGGGATGCCGGACGGGCGGATCGCCAAGCTGGTGGACGGCCCGCGCGCCAAGTACGCCGTGATCTCCACGCCGAACGGGCACGTCCTCGGCTCCGCCGACCTGCAGCGTCCGGCCCTGCAGAACGACGGCTGGACGTACGGGCTCGTCCGCGACGGCAAGCGCGTGAAGTTCGTCGTCATCGACGGCAAGGGCGGCGGGAACAGCTGGGTGTACGACTTCGGCGGCCGGCTGATCGAGAGGTACACGGTCGACGCACCGAAGCCGACGCAGGGCCACGCCCGGGTCGTCGCCAGCAGTGGCGGCGCTGCCTCGGCCGGTGCGGCGGGGCTCGGCTTCGCCGTCCTGCCGGCCCGGGGCTGACCGGAGGCCGGCCGGAGACGCCGGAACGGCCGGCCCCCGAGTGGGGCCGGCCGTTCCGGTGTGTCGTGCCGCCTGCGGGTGCAGGGCCTGCCTACTTGGCGCCTTCGGCCTTCGCCTCGTCCGCCCCGTCCGCCGTGGCCCCGGCGTCCGTCGCCGCCTCGGTCCCGGCGTCGGCGTCGGTCGCTGCCCTGGTCTCGGCATCCGCGTCGGCCGCGGTCCCGGCGTCGGCCTCCGCCGCGGTCCCGGCGTCGGCCTCGGTCTCCGGCTCGGCGTCCGCGGTCGCCGTGGGCTCGGCCCCGGCCTCCGGAGCCGCCTCGGCCTTCGCCGCTGCGTCCGCCTCCTCGGCCTCGGCCTTCGCCGCTGCCTCCGCCTCCGCCTTGGCCTTCGCCTCGGCCTCGGCCTTCGCCTGGGCTTCCGCCTCCGCCTTGGCCTTGGCCTCTTCGGCCGCCTTCGCCTCGGCCGCGGCTTCGGCCTCCGCCGCGGCGGCTGCCGCAGCGGCCTCCGCCTCGGCCTCGGCCGCCAGGGCTGCCAGTTCCTCCTCCGTCGGGCCCGGGGCCTTGACGGACTCCAGCAGCAGCTGGGCCACGTCCACGACCTGCACGGACTCCTTGGCCTGGCCCTCGTTCTTCTTGCCGTTGACCGAGTCGGTCAGCATGACCAGGCAGAACGGGCAGGCGGTGGAGACGATGTCGGGGTTCAGGGAGAGGGCCTCGTCGACGCGCTCGTTGTTGATGCGCTTGCCGATCCGCTCCTCCATCCACATCCGCGCGCCACCGGCGCCACAGCAGAAGCCCCGCTCCTTGTGGCGGTGCATCTCCTGCTGGCGCAGGCCCGGCACGGCCGACATGATCTCGCGCGGCGGCGTGTAGACCTTGTTGTGGCGGCCCAGGTAGCACGGGTCGTGGTACGTGATCAGGCCGTCGACCGGCGTGACCGGCGTCAGCCGGCCCTCGTCGATCAGGTGCTGGAGCAGCTGCGTGTGGTGGATGACCTCGTACTCGCCGCCCAGCTGCGGGTACTCGTTCGCGATGGTGTTGAAGCAGTGCGGGCAGGTCGAGACGATCCGCTTCGCCGACTTCGGCTTGCGGGTCGAAGGATCTTCGTCGTCCTCACCGAACGCCATGTTCAGCATGGCCACGTTCTCCTGGCCCAGCTGCTGGAACAGCGGCTCGTTGCCCAGGCGGCGCGGCGAGTCACCGGTGCACTTCTCGTCGCCGCCCATGATCGCGAACTTGACGCCCGCGATGTTCAGGAGCTCCGCGAAGGCCTTCGTGGTCTTCTTGGCCCGGTCCTCCAGGGCGCCGGCGCAGCCGACCCAGTAGAGGTAGTCGAACTCGGAGAGGTCCTCCGCGTCCTTGCCGATGATCGGGACCTCGAAGTCGACCTCCTTCGTCCACTCGACGCGCTGCTTCTTCGCCAGGCCCCAGGGGTTGCCCTTCTTCTCCAGGTTCTTGAGCATCGTGCCCGCCTCGGACGGGAAGGCGCTCTCGATCATCACCTGGTAGCGGCGCATGTCGACGATGTGGTCGATGTGCTCGATGTCGACCGGGCACTGCTCCACGCACGCACCGCAGGTCGTGCAGGACCACAGCACGTCCGGGTCGATGACGCCGTTCTCCAGGGCCGTGCCGATCAGCGGGCGCTCGGCCTCGGCGAGCGCGGTCGCCGGCACACCGGCCAGCTGCTCCTCGGACGCCTTCTCCTCGCCCTCCATCGTCTTGCCGCCGCCGGCCAGCAGGTACGGGGCCTTGGCGTGCGCGTGGTCGCGCAGCGACATGATGAGGAGCTTCGGGGACAGCGGCTTGCCGGTGTTCCAGGCGGGGCACTGCGACTGGCAGCGGCCGCACTCGGTGCACGTGGAGAAGTCGAGGATGCCCTTCCAGGAGAACTGCTCGACCTGAGAGACGCCGAAGACGTCGTCCTCGCCCGGGTCCTCGAAGTCGATCTCCTTGCCGCCGCTGGTCATCGGCTGGAGCGCGCCCAGCGCGGACGCGCCGTCGGCGTTGCGCTTGAACCAGATGTTCGGGAAGCCGAGGAAGCGGTGCCAGGCGACACCCATGTTGGTGTTCAGGGAGACCACGATCATCCAGATCAGCGAGGTGCCGATCTTGATCATCGCGGTGAAGTAGATGGCGTTCTGCAGGGCGCTCGCCGAGAGTCCGTCGAAGGCCATGACCAGCGGGTACGAGATGAAGTACGCCGGCTCCCAGCTGTCCACGTGGTGGATCGCGCCCTCGAGGCCGCGCAGGCACAGGATCGCGAGGCCGATGGTGAGGATGATGTACTCGACGAAGTACGCCTGCCAGGCCTTCGAGCCCGCGAAGCGCGACTTGCGGCCGGCCCGCGAGGGCAGGCTGAGCAGGCGGATCGCGATCAGGACCAGGATGCCGACCACGGTCATCAGGCCGATGAACTCGATGTACAGCTCGAACGGCAGGAAGCCGCCGAGGACCGGCAGCGTCCAGTCGGCCTGGAAGAGCTGGCCGTAGGCCTGCGCCAGGGTCGGCGGGAGCGTCAGGAAGCCGATCGCGACGAACCAGTGCGCGAAGCCGACGATGCCCCAGCGGTTCATGCGGCTGTGGCCGAGGAACTCCCGGACGAGGGTGAGCGTTCGGGCCTTCGGGTCGTCCGTGCGGCTGCCGGCCGGCACGGGCTGGCCGATCTTCACGAAGCGGTAGATCTGCGCCACGGCTCGTGCGAGCAGCGCGACGCCGACCACGGTCAGGACCAGCGACACGATGATCGCGGCGAGTTGCATGGGAGGGCTCCTCGGGCGGCACTTACTAAGCGGTAACTTATGAAGTCAAGGCTTGAGGTTACCCATTCCCGACGCCGCAATGTAGCTGAGCGTGCGGTGATCTGTGTCGCTCAGGCGAGCCTTTGTCGGTAGGCCGCCCGCGGGGTCTGGGCAAGGATCGCGAGGTCCATCCCGAGCCAGTGGTTCTCCACATAATGCCGGTCGAGCAGCGCCATCTCCTCCCAGGGGAGGTCGGAGCGCGCCCCCACCTGCCACAACCCGGTCATTCCGGGGCGTACCAGGAGCCGGTCGGGGCGGTCCGTACGGGCCTCGGGGCGCGGGCCGACCAGCGACATCTCCCCGCGGACCACATTGAGCAGCTGGGGGAGTCCGTCGACGGCGCAGCGCTCCAGGAGCGCGCCGGTCCGCCCCGCCCCGGCCGTGGCGAAGCGCCAGGTCCGGAACGGCCGCCCGGCGAGGCCGGCCGCGGGCTCCCGTACGAAGGCGCGGCCGCCCCGGACCGCGCACAGCAGTGCGGTGACGGCCGCGAGCGGGAGGGCGAGTGCGGCGAGCAGGGCCACCGCCCCGACGAGGTCGAGCACCCGCTTCGCCGGCGGGGCCGCGGGTACCCGTACCCGTAGTGGGGCGGCGGTGAGTGTGAGCGGCATGCCAGCACGCTGCCGCACGGGCGTCGCGACCCCGGCGTGCCGCGCGGCGCGGGTCCCTCGTCCGGCCGCCCCGCCGCCGGGAAAACCCAAGGTTGCGCGTAAGTGGCGGCTAAAGGTTGAGCCGACCCGACTCAGTTCTGTTGACGCATGCGCGGCGATGCGGCATGGTTGAGTCCGTTCCACTCAAGTCAGCTGGAGGAATCGAAATGGCACGTGCGGTCGGCATCGACCTGGGCACCACTAACTCCGTCGTCAGCGTTCTGGAAGGCGGCGAGCCCACCGTCATCACCAACGCCGAGGGCGCCAGGACCACGCCGTCCGTCGTCGCCTTCGCCAAGAACGGCGAGGTCCTCGTCGGCGAGGTGGCCAAGCGCCAGGCGGTCACGAACGTGGACCGGACCATCCGCTCCGTCAAGCGCCACATGGGCACTGACTGGAAGATCAACCTGGATGGCAAGGACTTCAACCCGCAGCAGATGAGCGCCTTCATCCTGCAGAAGCTGAAGCGCGACGCCGAGGCCTACCTGGGTGAGAAGGTCACGGACGCGGTCATCACCGTCCCGGCCTACTTCAACGACTCCGAGCGTCAGGCGACCAAGGAGGCCGGCGAGATCGCGGGCCTGAACGTCCTGCGCATCGTCAACGAGCCGACGGCCGCCGCCCTGGCCTACGGCCTCGACAAGGACGACCAGACCATCCTCGTCTTCGACCTCGGTGGCGGCACCTTCGACGTGTCGCTCCTGGAGATCGGTGACGGCGTCGTCGAGGTCAAGGCCACCAACGGTGACAACCACCTCGGTGGTGACGACTGGGACCAGCGCGTCGTCGACTACCTGGTGAAGCAGTTCGCCAACGGCCACGGCGTCGACCTGTCCAAGGACAAGATGGCGCTCCAGCGTCTGCGCGAGGCCGCCGAGAAGGCGAAGATCGAGCTGTCCTCCTCCACGGAGACCTCGATCAACCTGCCCTACATCACGGCGTCCGCCGAGGGCCCGCTGCACCTGGACGAGAAGCTCACGCGCGCCCAGTTCCAGCAGCTGACCGCTGACCTGCTCGACCGCTGCAAGACCCCGTTCCACAACGTCATCAAGGACGCCGGCATCCAGCTGTCCGAGATCGACCACGTGGTCCTGGTCGGCGGCTCCACCCGCATGCCGGCCGTCGCCGAGCTCGTCAAGGAGCTGACCGGCGGTCAGGACGCCAACAAGGGCGTCAACCCGGACGAGGTCGTCGCCATCGGCGCCACCCTCCAGGCCGGTGTCCTCAAGGGTGAGGTCAAGGACGTCCTGCTCCTCGACGTGA